>NZ_BLAY01000273.1 GCF_020521235.1 Microseira wollei NIES-4236
ACCTCCAGACGCTGTGTAAGACTCAGACCGGATTTAGTTCCGGGTATCTAGCAATAGATACACCCAACAGAGCAACGGCGAATGAGACGCGAAGCCCCATCCGCCTATGCGGTGGGGTACTTCACATCAATCTTGCTGGTTTAGTTGCTTGCTGGCTTGGCGAGACTCATACCACAAGGGAACGAATATCCATGCCATCAGCAGCAGCAAAGCGACGACGGCAAATTGCGCCACCCAAGCAACTAATTTTTCTAAGGGGACAATGTGACCAGCAAAAAATGCCAAGCTGACCATTACAGAACCCCATAAGGCTGCCCCAGCTAGGTTATAAGCTGTAAATTTCAGGAAAGGCATTTGCACAATTCCGGCTAAGGGACTGGCGAATATTCGCAGCAGGGCGATGAAGCGACCGATAAATACGGTTTTTCCGGCGTTTTCGCCAAACTGATGTTTAATTTCTCCTAGTTTTTCTTCGCTGATGCGGAAAATTCGCCCGATCCCTAGCAGCAAAGGCCAGCCGCCGTATTTACCAATAAAATAGCCGCAGTTACCGCCTAAAAAAGCACCGGCGATCGCGCTACCCAAAACAAACCAGTAATTCAGCTTCCCACTACCCGCGAGAAACCCTCCGGCGATGGTAATAGTCTCCCCAGGCAAAGGAACTCCCAGGTTTTCCAGCAAAATTCCCAGAAATACTGCCAAGTAGCCGTATTTTCCGGCGATTTCCTCGATGTTTTCTACGGATATAAATTCCAAGGACATCTACAAAATCCTTTACAAAGTTTAATAGTTCTTCTAATCTTGGCCTACTCCTGGGAAGTGTGTCAATGTTGCTAATTGCTAATTGCTAATTGCTAATGGTCATTCGCCCTGGTGTGGGATGACTCATATATCACAGCAGTTACGCAAACACCAAAGTTTCTATGAAAAATCGTCGCTTTGCAGCTAGAGATCTTCGCAGAAACCCGGTTTCTAGGTTCGTCGTGCGTAATTCCTATATCATAAATTTGATGATTTGTCAAGAACTGAAAGCTTCGCCCTTATAGGGCCCAGAAGGTTACTATCAGTCAATTTAATTTCTGATTTGAGCTAAGAGCGCAATTTCTCCAAAAAACTCCTCATCTCCCACACTAGCCACTTTTTTTCTGCTTGAGTCAAAAATAAGCCAAAGCGATATCGAGCTTTGCTCACGCACATTGTAATCTGATTGAACCAACCTGTTTTTACTGTTAGCTGCTTAATATCGGAACGAAATTCTTCTACTTGCTTGAATAACCAAATCGGTGAACTCTGCTGAATTCGGAAACTTTCTGGGTTCATCTCCAACTTAATGTGACACAATGAAACCAGTAGAGAATCGCGCCAGAGCAATATGCCAATTGACCAAAAGATGACGAGGAAAATCCAAGCCAAGGGATTCTCTAAATTAATCGCACTTGCCTTGTGAAAATCTCTGATAATCCAGAGTATTAAACATGAGATTCCATTCCAAATTAGGGATAAAAAAATCAACAGTTTACTCTGATTCGTGCGTAGCCCTACGGGAGGAATTTCTATGAGTAAACGCTCCTCTGTTCGAGTTAAAATGATGGGGCTATGCTTCGGTTTGCGAGGGGTTAGCGATTTGGATTTAGCAGCGCGTTCGTTCTGCAATACAGCTAAGGCTTCTTGGGCAGAATCAAAGCGGTTTTCTATCTCTGGTTCAATCATCCGCTCTAACCAGTTGGCAAACTTTTTATCAACGCGGAGATGAGAGCGGAAATTAATTTTTAGGCGGCGCTGGGGTAAATCAGCCGGGGATTTTTGGGTTAACAAAAACAGCAGTGTTGTTCCCAAACCATATAAATCTGTGGAGAGTACTGCTTGCCCCCGAAATTGTTCGGGTGCCATGTAGCCATAAGTTCCCACTACCGTACTGCCACCCGTGACAGTTTGGTGATAGACATCTTGCACTGCGCCAAAATCTACTAGGAACAGATCCCCCCATGCCCCCCTTAATAAGGGGGGTTCTGATGCCCCCCGAGGTTCGGGGGGTTGCGGGGATCGCATAATAATGTTTTGTGGCTTGATATCCCGGTGGATGATAGGAGGAGTAAGGGTTTGCAAATAAGCGAGAATTTTTAAGACTTGAATTGCGATATCTTTAACTTCAGATTCCTGGGGACGCCAGCCATTTTCTATCCAATTGGCTAAAGATGTTCCTTCTGCCAATTGTTGCACGAGGTAGAAACTTCGGTCATTTTCTATTTCTACCTGGAAATAGTCCAGATATTGGGGAATGCCTGGATGATGGAGTTGGGAGAGAATTTTACTTTCTCGTTCAAACAATTCCAGGGCTTTCCAGTCTGTCATTCGCCGCAGAGACAAGGTTTTAATCGCTACAAGGTTATTGTTTTGTAAGTCAATAGCTTGGTAAGTGATGCCGATGCCACCCTGTCCCAGGGTACTTTTGATGCGATATTTTTCGGCAATTATATCGCCTGATTTGTGCAGGAATTCCATGATGGCTTTAATCGAATTGGTGATGCTGGCTGTAATTGCTACCTGTTGGTTTATACATTTGTTGAGCTGTTTTACTATTTTGCACCATAACGTTTGAGCAGTTCGGCTACATCCTTCGAGTTGTTCCATGCTGGGATGTGCAGCGGAGTTTGGCCCGATTGATTCTTGGCATTGACATCAGCACCCTTGGTAATTAGCAGTTGGGCGACATCCGTCCTGTTGCTCCATGCTGCACTATGCAGCGGAGTTTCGCCCGATTGATTCAAAGCATTGACATCAGCACCCTTGGTAATCAGCAGTTGGGCGATATCCTTCCCGTTGCCCCATGCTGCACTAGGCAGCGGAGTTGCGCCTGATTGATTCAAAGCATTGACATCAACACCCTTGGCTGCCCAGTGCAGCGGAGTGTCGCCCGATTGATTCAAAGCATTGACATCAGCACCCTTGGCAATCAGCAGTTGGGCGACATCCTTCTTGTTGTACGATGCTGCCCAGTGCAGCGGAGTGTCGCCCGATTGAGTCAAAGCATTGACATCAGCACCCTTGGCAATCAGCAGTTCGGCTGCATCCGTCCTGTCGTTGTACAATACTGCCCGGTGCAGCGGAGTGTCGCCCGATTGATTCTGAGCATTGACATTGGCACCCTTGGCAATCAGCAGTTCGGCTACATCCTTCGAGTTGTGCTCTGCTGCATAGTGCAGCGGAGTTGCGCCCGATTGATCCTTAGCATTGACATTGGCACCCTTGACAATCAGCAGTTGGGCTACATCCTTCGAGTTGTTCCGTGCTGCCCAGTGCAGCGGAGTTTGGCTCCATTGATTCAAAGCATTGACATCAGCACCCTTGGCAATCAGCAGTTCGGCTACATCCTTCCAGTTGTTCCCTGCTGCCAATTGCAGCAAAGTTACGCCCGATTGAGTCAAAGCATTGACATCAGCACCCTTGGCAATCAGCAGTTGGGCTATATCCTTCCACTTGTTGATTGCTGCCCAGAGTAGTAGAGTTACACCCTCTTTATCCCTAGCATTGACATCAGCACCCTTGGCCATCAGCAGTTCGGCTATATCCTTCGAGTTGTTCTTTGCTGCCCAGAGTAGCGGAGTTGCGCCCGATTGATCCCTAGCATTGACATCAGCACCCTTGGCAATCAGCAGAAGGGCTATATCCTTCGAGTTGTTCTCTGCTGCCCAGAGTAGCGGAGTTGCGCCCCATTGATTCTTAGCATTGACATCAGCACCCTTGGCAATCAGCAGAAGGGCTATATCCTTCGAGTTGTTCTTTGCTGCCCAGAGTAGCAGAGTGTCGCCCGATTGATCCCTAGCATTGACATCAGCACCCTTGGCAATCAGCAGAAGGGCTATATCCTTCGAGTTGTTCTTTGCTGCCCATAGTAGCGGAGTTTCGCCCGATTGATCCCTAGCATTGACATCAGCACCCTTGGCCATCAGCAGTTGGGCTATATCCTTCGAGTTGTTCTTTGCTGCCCGGTGTAGCGGAGTTGCGCCCGATTGATCCCTAGCATTGACATCAGCACCCTTGGCCATCAGCAGGAGAGCTAACTCTTTGTTGTTAAATGCAGCCGCACAGCCCAACAACGAGGGAGCTTTCAGGCTATTAGGATTGCCGCCTTGATTGATATAATTCCTGATGGCATTGGCGTCGTAACATACTGTTTCAGAAAGCTCAAATCCAAAGCGGTTTAAGATCGCCCATCGGTAATAATTCAGCACAAAAATTGTCGCAATTGTCGCCATTCCCAAGGAAGCGAGCGCTTTCCACCCTCCTCTTGTACTCTGAACTTGAGCAATCTTTCTCTCACCCCGCAGCACGGAGAGCGCTTCTTTAGCCGATGCAAATCTATCTTCTACATCTGGATCTAGCATCTTCTCTAACCAGCCTGCAAATTCTTCAGAAATTTGCAGGCGGGAACGGAAATTTAACTTCAGTCCATCCGTCGGTAATTCTGCCGGAGAACGATGGGTGAGCAAAAATAACAATGTCGCACCTAAACCATACAAATCCGTGACTGGAACTGCTTGTCCTCGGAATTGTTCGGGAGCCATATAACCGAAAGTTCCTACTACCGTACTCCCCCGCATGAAAGTACTGTAATAGCTATCCTGCACTGCACCAAAATCAACTAAAAATACCTGCCCATCTTCTCGTCGGAGAATGTTTTGTGGCTTAATATCTCGGTGGATGACAGGTGGTATTTGCTCGTGCAAATAAACCAGAATTTCTAATATTTGTGCGGCGATGCGTTGCACTTCTGCTTCAGTAGCGTGCCATCCTTCCTGCACCAGCGCGGCTAAGGATTTTCCTTCTGCCAATTGTTGAGCAATGTAAAAAGAACGGTCAGAGGGCGTATCTACATGGAAGTATTCCAGATAACGGGGAATGGCAGGATGATTGAGTTGAGCTAGAACTTTGGCTTCCCGTTCAAATAACTCCATCATCTTCCAGTCATTCATCCGATGCAGGGAAAGCGCTTTGAGTGCGACTCGTTGACTTGTTTGTAAATCTTGTGCCAGGTAGGTTGTGCCGCTTCCACCTTGCCCCAGAGTGTCTACGATGCGATACCGTTGGGCAATGATGTCTTGTGTCTGGTGCAGTTGTTCCATACTGCTATCCTTGTGAGATGCGATCTCTCTATTCTATCCACCCACATTGTGCCGCAGGCATATCGCCTTTTCTACCAGTATCCGCTCCAATTTTTGTAAAGAAACATCAAGGTACAGCTGCTAATTTACTCGATTTTCAGGATAGGTGCGATCGCTGGGATTTTGCACCTGTGATTCTAACCCGCCAACGATTAAAATCGCACCTCTCACAGCTAAAGTCCACTTAAGTGGACTAAAATCTTTTCTGTTTTAGTCGGATTTATCCGACTTTAGCTATTAGACGGGGAATTGATTCCCCGTCGGGTCATGACTTTAGCTATTAGACGGGGAATTTATTCCCCGTCGGGTCATGACTTTAGCTATTAGACGGGGAATTTATTCCCCGTCGGGTCATGACTTTAGCTATTAGACGGGGAATTTATTCCCCGTCGGGTGATGACAACAGGTGCAAGATCTGCGTTCGCTCGCGCGTGCGCTGCCTTCGCAATCGCTTTCTATTTTCTGCCGCCAGTGCGATCGCTCGCGCGTGCGCTGCCTTCGCGATCGCTTCTACTCAAACTCCGGCGACCACAAATCGGCAACTGCAACTTCCCATCCCGGAAGTAAATCTGGCACTGTCAAAATATCACCATCGCGTAAAATTTCCACATCCTGACCAAGACGATAAATTTCTATAATGCGCTTTTCCGGATTAATCAAAATACCCACTCTAGTTCCCAATGCGAGGAATTCTTCAATCTTTGTCCTCAAAGATTTTAAACTCTCGTTAGGAGATTTAACTTCTACCATCAAATCGGGAGCCAATTCAGCAAAAGAACGGGGACTTTTACGCAATCTTTCCGCTAAAACAAATGAAACATCCGGCGCTCTCAAATCTGAGTTTGGTAAGCTAAAACCAGCACTGGAACCAGTTACCCGTCCTAGCTTCTGGGGTCTAACCCAGTTTGCCAGAACTCGACCAAACTCAAACGCTACTTCATCTGACTCATAACCTGATGGACTCATAACGATAATGTTCCCGCTAACTAACTCCATGCGATGATCGGGATGCTCTGCTTGTAGTTTCTCCAAGTCTTTAATCGTTAAGGATGACATATAAACTCCTAAAGCCGGGTCTATTAGCTCTCTCCAAAAACTCTTGTGGGGTAGGCATCCTGCCTGCCTTAGACTCTATTTTCTGGAGCAGTCTATTTATATTTTAATTCTGCTTTAAAATTACCCTTGCATATCCAATTGGGTTACAGCGGTTTTCAACTGGGTATAACGCAACATTGTAGGGGCACGGCAAGCGAAAAACTTTGATTTGACAGCAAAACTTACTCATGTTCCCTACCCCCCATTGATTTGATTGAGGAAATCGTCGAATTTTTCGCCTAAACAAAACCCTTAATTGAGTTGGGTTTCGTTCCTACGTATCGTAAGCTCAAATAGGGGCAAACCCATTAAGCAGTACCAATGACAGGCGAACAGATCGGGGGATTGGATGCCGATACTTGCGAGCGCTGCTTCCCCTGGAAACGGCACCAGCGTATCGAAGTATATATCTTTACCTTCAAACCCAAATTTCACTAAGTAATTCGCCGGTGGTGCGTTGAGCGATCGCAACACTTTCCATCCCAATTGGTATAGTTTCTGCCTCACTTCATCGCCTACATGTATCGGCTGATAATATTTGTTGTCTTTTAAACCTATTACTTCTGCGTACAAAGGCGCTTTCGCCGTCAGTACAATTGGCAACCAAAAGCTACCCTCACCCGTTGCGTATCCCAACTCCTGGGTCTGATGGCGCAATTTTGTCACATCGCGGCAAGCTTGATAGACCGCACTCCCTGGAAACTGGAGATTATCTGGCAAATTCAGCGTTAAAGGACATAGCAGGATATTTTCTTTATCACAAAATTGTGTTTTTGTCAAGCTATCGCTGACCGCAATCCCAGCTTGAGGGAGAGAACTTGCTGCCACAACTTGCACATTTACTGGCGTGACGGGATTTATCGCCTGCAATAGAGCTTGAACCATTTGATTGGTCGTGGAAGTGGACGCCACTTGAGCATCCACCAACCCATCGACTACAATCCAAACCTCAGACATGTCGGAAGCTGGGAAGACTAATTTGACCGCCGCCACCCAGGCGTTGGAAGCTAGGCAGATCGAGGTGTCCACCCGTGCGGCGGTTTTTCACAGCCAAACGGTAGGTGACGCTTTGCAGTTCGGCGCGGAGTTGGCGGTTTTCCCGTTGCAGCTGCGCCACTTTTTCTTTGACAGGTGCTAAGCGTTCGGCGAATTTTTGGCGATAAATCTGAGGCAATTCTTGGATCACCTGTTCCAGCATCCGGGTGCGGTCGCTCAATTCTTGCACCGACTGGCGCAGTTGATAAATTTCCGCATCCCTTTCGGCAAGTTGTTCTTGATAGAACGTGACTTGCTGTTCGACGCCTTGCAGTTGTTCCCGCAGCGCCAGGGTTTGAGCTTGATTGCGTTCGGCAATTTCCGGAGAAGGTAAAAATCCGGTATTGCCTTTAACCAGGCGGAAGAGTTCTTGAGACAGCTGTTGTACCAGTTGGTCGCGCAGTTGTAACTCTTCCCGCAGGTGAGAGACTTCGGTTTGCAGGTTATTTAGGACTGGGGTGTCAGTTTGGATCACGATCGCTCCTCATCGACGATATTGCCAACAATGGGCGTGCCTTGCCAATTTACTGTTTCTGGCATTCGCGCCCATCTTATCATGCTGGTCTGAGTTGGGCATAGGGCAGGTGGGCAGGTGAGCAGAGGTGTAGGTGAGCAGAGGTGCAGGTGAGCAGAGGTGCAGAAGGGAATTTGAATGTACATTCTCCTGAAGGTGGGGGTACTACCCATCTCCCCTGCTCACCCGCTCAAGAGCTGACCTGCACTCAGAGTCTTTATGCTTCAGCTGCGACAGGTTCTTTGGCTGTATCCTCAGTCACTGCTTCCGGTTTGATCGTGAGATAGCGAATCACTTCTTCAGAAAGGCGCATAGCGCGTTCTAAGACAGCGATCGCGTTGCCTTTGGCTTTATAGTTCATTTGGATGTAGATGCCGTCGCGCTGCTTTTTAATCTCGTAGGCGAGACGGCGCTTACCGCGATGCTGGATTTCGATTCCCTCGCCGCCATTCTCCCGCAGGATGTTTTGATATTTTGCAATCGCTAGCTCGACCTGTTCTTCTCCCAGGTCGGGACGCAAAATATACATAGTTTCGTAGTTTTGCATGGGATGTCTTCTCCTTATGGACAAGGCCACTGCTAGAACCTGAGTGGGAAGCTGCTCTCACCCGGTCAGCCAGTAGCAAGGAATTCTAATTCTACAAAAATTTGCGCAAAAATGACACAGGGCAACGGGGTAATTATTACTGGGAAATCGACCCCTAATAGCACTTTCCCATTTCCCACATGCCTGTTATGGTATTGAGTCAAGCTCCCGAATTCTATTCGCGGGATTCTGACATTGAGTTGGGGTGAGTAACTGAAACATAATTTCTAGGTAAATCTGGGCAAATATCGGCATCATGCATAGATGTAGCCATCCTTGCGGTGAACAGGGTTGACAATGTAGCTAAGTTTGATTCCGATCCGTTTC
>NZ_BLAY01000274.1 GCF_020521235.1 Microseira wollei NIES-4236
TGCTTACTACTGGAGTGACCGGACTCAGTGAGTCTTTTACGTGGGGACTGCGGGACAGAAACCGCAGGGAGGATAGGTTCTCCACTCCGTTCATCAGGGTGCCACGTCGCACCCATCCATCAGCTTTTTTGGTAACAGAAATCTGCTTAACCTTAAACCCAGACGGAATTGGTCGGTGCATTCTGACCTTAACTGCTCCTAGCTTCGGCAAACGAATATACATCCATCTTTTCCGAACCAACTTAACCCAATCATTTTTAGCAGTGGCAAAAGTCATAGTCCGAAAATCGGAAACAGTTTTAAACCGGGGCTTCCCCGAGCTATTGCCATTACTATCGCCCATAATAAACCGTTCAAACGCTTTATCTACTCGCTTTGATACCTCCTGTAAAATAGTCGAATCTACTCGCGCCAAGTCTAGCAATTCGCCACTGTGAAATACCCGAACCAAATCTTGTTTGATAACTGGTAGTTGCTGCTTTTGAGAGTAATAATTAGGTTTTTCTCTTGGCTGTGCGATGCTACTTATCAACGGGCAAGCATTCACTGCTGTCCGGTTCATCTCCCACCAATCGAGTCGATCTCCAAGTTGGCGATTATACCAATACCGCGAGACTCTAAGCCAGTAATTGAACTGATGCTTCTGCTTGGTGTCTGGATAAAATTGGTACTGATAAGTAACTTTCACAGGCGTTTCGACCGCACGTACTGAATTAGTGTTATCATACCAGCCCGAATATTTTAGTGTCAACTGTGAGTAAAGACTTAATTCACAAAGCTAGGGGGGTTTCAGACTTCAAATGCCATTTAGTGTTAACCACCAAGTATCGGCGTAAAGTACTGACCGATGCAATGCTGACGCGCCTAGAAGAAATATTTACTGCATTGATGGAGAAGTGGGAGGGACGATTGATAGAATTTAATGGAGAGCGCGACCACGTTCATTTATTGCTACAATACACCCCGCAGACTGAGCCGAGTAAGTTAATTAATAACCTTAAAACCGTTTCCAGCCGATATTTACGCAAAGAGTTCGCCGACTTAATAAATCGGGTTTATTGGAAGGATGTTCTTTGGACAAATGGCTACTTTATTGCTTCTTGTGGCGGTGTGACTGTCGAGCAGTTAAAGAAATATATTGATGAGCAAGACCGACCTATTAACTAGCATAGATTTTCTGTTCACGTCCTCATCCACCCCATCGCTTTTAACGGCTACGCTATTAATTCTCAACAGGGGTGGAATCGTCCGTTCACACGCAAGCGAGATCCCACACCAACCTTATCAGGTATGGTGTGGGGATTCCCGGCCCTCTAGCTAAACAGTGGTTTTTGACCATGTTGCGGACACTTAAATCAACGCACGGCGATTAAATCGTTAGACTTTACAACGTGACGTGCCAGTCTCTTGGCATGTTCGGTACGCTGCCTAGTTACCTTTAAGTGTTTTTTGGCATATCGGCGTCTTGCTTTGCGACGATTGTTTTTACCTTTTTCCTTTTTGTAGATGCGCCGTTGAGCGTGCTTAATAGCTTTTTCAGCTTTGGCTAAAAACCTGGGATTTGGTTGAGTATGTCCGTTGGAATCGGTGTAAAAAGTTTCCAATCCTACGTCTAGTCCGATGACATTGCCAGTTTTTGGTTGAATCTCTTGACGTTCAACATCAATCGCGAACTGGCAATAGTAACCATCGGCTCGACGCACCAATCTGACGCGCTTGATCGATTTGACTGGGTAGGTATGGATGTCCCACTTGCCCAGCAACTTAACCTCACCAATCCCTTTCTTGTCGCTAAAAGTTATGTGACGGAGAGTGGGATGCAGCTTGGTGGAGTCGAGTGAGGAATCGCTTCCCCACACTCTCCTACAAAACCGTGCTTGCAAGTTTCCCCGCACACGGCTCCTCAATTGTTTGGCACTTGTTATGTGTACCTCTTTACCCAGGTTTGGGTTAGGGGATGAGTTCATAAGAGTCATCGCTTCTTATTTCCCATTCTTTTAGTTCCCACATGGCGTGTAAAATGTCGTGGCAGTGTCTGTGTATAGCCGTCAGGTTTGTGCGCTTGTTGTTTTTGCGGTTTTTGTCTTGATGGTGAATTTCCACAAGGCTATCTGACGTGAAATACAGACCGCAGTGTGAACATTTCCCTTTTTGCTTTTTCAGCAATTCAGATAATGTTTTTGGGGTTTCAGGATAGTTCTTTAACCCTTGACTCCAGTAGACCCAATCTCCGTCATATGGGCTTTGATTACCGTTCACCGTGTGTCTTGTTATTTGTGTATCTTCGTGTTCGGCTAGTTTTAACCCGTCAGGTGTAGCAAACGTCCATTTTCTTGCTGCGATTTCTCTCCAGTATTTTCGGGCGTTGCTTTCCTTTTTGCATCGACGTTTTGCCCATGCCCAAAGTTGCTTAAAGGTGATGTGACTTAGCTTGTCGAAAGTTGACTTACTTGCAACTGTGGAGAAATAATTGCACCATCCCCTAATAACTGGGTTGAGTCTAGTTATTAATGCGGCTTGTGGGGCTGCATTATGTTCTTTGATGATGGTTGCTATTTTCTTACATTGTCCCTTTACGCTTTTCTTTGAGGGGTTGATTATCGTCTTAAATCCTAGTGTTTCTTTGTTGGTGGATTTCCCAGTCTGATATTTTCCTACTGGGTACTGTCTGATATTGAACCCAAGAAAATCAAACCCAACATTTTCTGAGTATTCAGTAAGTGTATGGGATATTCTTGTTTTACTAGGTTTAAGTTCCCAGCCAATGTCACTTAGCCACTCTGCTATTATTTGCTGGCACTTTTGGATTACGGCGAGGTCTTCGTGCCAGATGACAAAATCATCTGCGTACCTTATGAGGCTTAGACTCATTTGGTTTACCTTTTTCCCATACCCCGGTCTACAGGGTAAGGTAGCCGCATATTGTTTTATCCGGTTTTCCATGCCTTGTAAGGCAATGTTAGCTAATAGCGGGGAAATCACTCCGCCTTGAGGTGTGCCTTCCTCTGTAGGACTGTAACCTTTTTGCCTATGGGCATAATTGCTCCAGTCAATCACCCCAGCTTTTAACCATGCGCGTATTTGTCGGCGGATGGTGGGGGATGTATTGAGTTTTGCCAGAAGTGCATCATGGTTAATTCGGTCGAAGCATTGGGCGATGTCGGCGTCTAGCACGTATTTTGCTTTGTACCTAATCGCGTTAAAAATTGCTCCAATCGCATCGTGACACGACCTTCCGGGTCGGAATCCGTAGCTGTTAGGCTCGCATCTTGCCTCCCATTCCGGCTCTAAGGCAGCTTTTACTAGGGCTTGGGTTGCCCTATCGTGCATTGTGGGTATCCCATAAGGGCGTTTTTCCTCTCTTCCGGGCTTGGGAATCCAAACGCTTCTGGTTGGTTTTGCTTTTCGGTTTAACTTCAGTTGGTTTACAAGTTCCAGCCTTTGTTTAGGGGTTAAACTTTTTACCCCATCTATTCCGGCGGTTTTCTTGCCCTGGTTATCCTGGGTTACCCGGCGCACGGCTAATACCTTAGCCGACCAAGAGTTAATCAAGGTCTTTTGAAGCTTGCGGACTGCTCGAACATCTCCAGGTTGAGAGGCTTGGAATATGCGCTTTTGTAGCTTGAAAACTACTCGTTCGAATTTACGCCAAGGAATATCTTTCCATTCCACAGTCGCCAATTCTGACTCTGTATTAGACATATTTACTACTACTTGTTCCTCTTCCCTCCAAACAATCGTGAATCTGTCAGCGTATCCTCACTGTTAGGTGAGGCGTTGGCTTCTGATTCAATTTCTCTCTTGATACATCATTTGGCTAGCTACCTACTCAGGTATCGACCTTTCCTGAGAGATGTATAAGAGTTACTTCGTTCCTCATGACCATTGGTTGAATCTTGAGAGCGATGCTATCCACCGAGGTTAAGGGAAGCGCTTATTGGTCAAGGCTGGAGTTGCCAATTCCCTACCTTTGCCCTTTTGGGACTCCCAGTGTATCAGCCTTATTTCACTGGTTAACGTTAACGATGGTTCAGACACATCTTCACTTGCGTTACTCATGGATTCTTGCTAAGGGGGATGTCAGCTTAGGCTACTGTTTTACCCCTATTTTACTTCCCCGCTTCATCCTGTCAATTGCTAATTGTTCAGAATGGGGGAAGCGCTTTAACCATTGCGCCTATGGAGAGGGACTTGCACCCTCATGGTCATTAAGTTGTCAAGAGTTGTATTCAACCGATACGAGAGGTTGAACTCTTGCTCCTCGTATACTTTGAATTTAGATTCTCCGTTTTTCGAGGAAACGAATCGCACCCACCGCTGGCTAAGTACGGATGTCGCCATCCGCACTCGCCTACAAAACCGGACGTGAAAGTTTCCCTTCATCCGGCTCCTCAATGACTTGGTGCTTGTCACGCAGACCTCATTACCCTTGGGGCTTAGGCGACTAGAACAGATGGGCATCTAACCATCCATACTCTAGTTCTTTAGTGCCAACAGCGTCTGGCGCTGTTTTGGTGTCGTGGCAGTGTCGATGTAGTAACTGGAGGTTATCGTAGCTGTTCCTTCCGCCTTGTGACTTGGGGGTTTTATGGTCGGTTTCCAGCCTGTCTCCATCCTTAAAGAACAGTCCGCAGTGGGTACATTTCCCTTTCTGCTTTTTCAGGAGCGTTGCTACTCCTTTTGAGGCTTCTGGGTGTTTTCCCATTCTTGCACTCCAGTAAATCCAATCGCCGTCGTAAGGGCTGCGTACCCCTTGCACCTTTATGTGTCTAACTATTGGTGTTTCTTGGTGCTTTTTGAGGTGCATGGTTTTCCCTTTACCCTCTCCCCTAATGGCAAAGACCCAATTATCGTTTCCTATGGATTGCCAGTATTTTCTGGTAATCCAATTTTTGTCTTTGTTCGGGTGGCGGCGTATTGCCCAAGCTCTGAGTTGTTGATAAGTGATGGTATCTAGTTTTGAGTAAGTTTCCTTACTTACCACCGCTGAGTAGTAATTAGACCATCCTCTAATGACCGGGTTGAGAAGGTCAATTAGTCCCTTTTGTGGGTCTGTCTTATGGTTTCTAATTATCTTACTCAGTGACTCAGAGTGAAGTTTTATCTTCTTTTTACTTGGCTTGATGATGGTCTTGATTCCAGTTATCTTTCCTTGTGTATCTTTACCCGATTGATATTTGCCAACCGGGAATTGTCTGATTGTGAACCCCAGAAAGTCAAACCCTGGTTCTTCTTGCTCATACTTATTTAAGGTGTGAGCTAACCGGGTTTTATTTGGTTTCAATTCCAGTCCCATGTCATTTAGCCACTCAGCTACTACCTGCTGGCATCTTTGAACAACGGTTATATCATGGTGCAAGATGACAAAATCATCTGCGTATCGAATCAGGCAGGGAGGATATCGTACAGAGCCTAACTGCTTGATTCTGTTTTCCATGCCGTGGAGGGCTATATTAGCCAGAAGTGGGGAGATGACCCCACCCTGCGGTGTTCCCTCGGTCGTTGCCAATAGCTTGGAGCTATCTATCACTCCCGCTTGTAACCAAGCGCGAACTTGTCGGCGAATGGTGGGAAATGTATTTAATTTTTCCCACAGTGCTTTGTGGTCTATGCGATCGAAACATTTGGCAATATCCGCGTCTAGCACATATTTGGCTTTTCCCTTCATTGCGTTAAATATTGCTGCAATCGCATCATGGCATGACCTTCCAGGTCCCAAGCCGTAGCTGTTGGGTTCAAATTTCGCTTCCCATTCTGGTTCTAGTACCATCATGGTTAACGCTTGCAAGGCTCGGTCTTTCATTGTCGGGATGCCCAGTGGTCGCTTTTCCTCTGTTCCAGGTTTAGGAATCCATACCCTTCTCGTTGGTTTAGCTTTTCCTGAGAGTTTTAGTGTGGCTACCAAGTTGAGACGTGCTTCTGGGGATAGGGTTTTAATCCCGTCCACTCCGGCTGTCTTCTTTCCTTGATTGTCTTGTGTTACCCGTCTAACCGAGAGACACTTTGCTGACCAGGAATGTATCAGTGTTTTTTGGAGTCTACGGACTGCTTTGACATCTCCACGTTGAGAGGCTTTGTATATGCGATGAAAGCAACTTGAACACTCGGCGTTCTAGCTTTCGCCAGTTCAACTGGTTCCATTCCACCGTCAGGTTTCCCTGCGTTTTAGACTTTTCCATTGCTAATTGAGCCTATACTTTTCCAAATCATCGTGCCTACGTCTGCATATCCAAGGCATTACCCAAGGCATTGGCTTTTTAGGCAATCCCACCACTCCCATAGCATTTGGATAGCTTCCTACTCAAGCGTTCGACCTACTACTTGAGAGCTTATTAGGAGGGTTACTTCGTTCCGGATAACCATTGGTTGAGTCTTTAGATTGATGCTGTCCACCGGGTTTATTGGGGGTGTTTACTCGTCATCATCAGAAATGCCAGTCCCTTTATCCTTTGCCTTTTGGCTCCAGCCTGTCAGCCTTTTGGCTGGTCTACAATGACGATGGTTCGGGCGCATCTTCAAACCGTGGTTTTAATCATGGACTCTTGCTAGGCGGGATTCCAGATTAGGCTTCCAGTTACCGCCGTGTTTCCCCGCTGCATTGGGCAGTTAAAGTTGCTAATTCTAACTGTGGGGGACATGCTTTCACCACTAACACCTGTGGGGTAGGGCTTAAGTTTTCTAGGGTACTTACTTTCACCTACATGGTTACCAAGTTGTAAGGTTTCCCTTACTAGCCATCCCTGAGCAATATACTCATTTAGGCTAAACGAATCGCAGCTGACGTTTTGTACTCGACCGAACGGTTGTCTTTTTGGAACTTGGGGTAACCTTTCTTGCCTGGTTTTTTGGCTTTGCAGTTGTCGTAAAACCGAGAAATTGAAGCCCAACAACGCTCAGCAGATGCTTGTCCTGCATGAACGTTAAGGTCTTTAACAAAAGGGTAGGTACTGCGTAGTTCTGTTACATGATTACAGAGTCTGGCATAATTGATTTTAGCTTCTTTGGGAGCGTCCATCCAGTACCGTAAGCATTTGTTCCTGACAAACTGAGCCGTTCGGATGGCTTCCTCAATAGCTTGATATTGATTTGGTTTTGCCTTTACTTTGTACTCTAGAACTAGCATTGAATCGACCCCTCAATGTTCTTGCTCTATTATACTAGGGCTACGTACAAACCTCCGGACAATTTTATGAAAAATATCAGATTTGAAGTTAGGCTTACTGAGTATGAATTGCACCAGCTAGAAGAAGAGGCGACGAGGCGGGGTATGACAAAATCAGCAGCTCAGTCGCAGTTTAATAGCAAGATTGCCCGAACCTTTACAAAAAAAACATTTGTGAGACTAAAGTCTCACGCGGTCACCCCGGTCTTTTGACACGGGGCTTTCGCGCATTGTTCTGTAACGATGTATAGCCTGAAGTTGGAACTAAAACTCAATAAAAAAGAGAGGTCAAGACTAGCTGGTTGTGCTGGTTTTAGCCGCTTAGTATACAACTTCGGTTTATCGTTGCTGACCTCCTCCTGGGGATTTGAGGGGATCAAGGCTACTGACTCGTGAGGAGAGTTTCTTCTTCTTGACCCGACCACACTGGCAAGTCACAGGACAGCTTTTTGAGCCACTCCTCGCACTAAAGTGACGAGGAATCAGGCCAGGAATTAAAGTTAGCTTTTCGCTCATTAATAGCTATCTGGCTAACCGTTTCTGGCTTCATGCAGAACTGCTCTGAGGGTGAATGACTCAACCTACTTTTGGACGCGCCTAATTGTTCGCAGTTTATTTGAAAGTCCTTCCATGCCTGCATTAAGATCGACTCCGACCTTTCCCACTCATTTTGAGCAAGATGCAATAGAAGGTTATCTTCGTCATTGACGTATCTACTCAGGTATGCAGCGAAAAGATCGCGATGCATCACAACTCCTGTTTGGTCATAGTGAACGCGCTCTGATAGTTTTTTCTTAATCCGTTCACCAGTTAAATGGGTTTGTGACAGTGCAGTACGTGAAGTAGAAAACTTAACGAATTGCCCACCGGCACTTACAGCAAGAGCGAGCTAATTCAGATTGCACAAAACCGGGATACTTAGCAGAAATAGCTTTACCATATCGCTTCTGCCATGCCTTTACCGATACGTTTTCTGTGCAAGCTCTGATTACCATGTCTCAAAATCTCGTTGACGATTCTCCGGTTTTGAGACTTAGCATAAGCGATCTTACGCCGTTCTAATTCTCGCTTTTTGCGAGCCAACTTTTGATATGTTTTAGACTTTTTCCATTGGCGACTACCCGGTTTTACTTTACCTTTCTTCAAGACAATCTTACGCCCTATCTGACCGAAAAAATCAGGTGAGTAGTTTTCGGGATTGCTGGCTCTTTGGGAGCGCTGCATCTGACGCTGTAATGCTTTGATTTCACCTTCATATGTTGGTACTTGTTCTGCGAAGGAGAGCAGTCCGGCGTTGTCACCGACGAAAGCCATGTTGGAAATGTTAATATCTAGTCCAATGATGCCATCGGAAACGTAGTTTTTCTCTTTTTGATAGGGCTGTCCCTCGTTAATTAACTGGACATACCAGCGCTGATTACCATTGAGTTCTCGAGCCAGTGCGGTCTTGGGGTTCCCCCAAGTGGAGCATCTGGCGTGCCACAGAAGGCGAACGTATTTTACCGGATGATTTAAGCCATGTTGGATGAC
>NZ_BLAY01000275.1 GCF_020521235.1 Microseira wollei NIES-4236
ATTTAATCTTGCCATAGTCGGGGCACGGCATTTTTTCGGTTGTCGCAATCAGCGAGAATTTAATCTTGCCATAGTCGGGGCACGGCATTTTTTCGGTTGTCGCAATCAGCGAGAATTTAATCTTGCCATAGTCGGGGCACGGCATTTTTTCGGTTGTCGCAATCAGCGAGAATTTAATCTTGCCGTGCCCCTACAAAACTGCGATGAAAAAGAAACCCGGTTTTTCTCAAAAACCGGGTTTCTTCTTAAAGCCCCTACAAAACTGCGATGAAAAAGAAACCCGGTTTTTCTCAAAAACCGGGTTTCTTCTTAAAGCCCCTACAAAACTGCGATGAAAAAGAAACCCGGTTTTTCTCAAAAACCGGGTTTCTTCGGCAAAAAAACATTGAAATTACAATTTTGAAGCCAAAACCTCTACCTCTCGCTCATCCTCTTGGCTGATGTCAAATTCCAGGGTAATTTTCCAGGCTATAAATAGCAATCTACTTGACGCGCCTTGGTATTGATTGCTACCTTGTATCCCAACAACTTAAAGCGATTTTATGAAGAATTTGTCACTATTGACTGGCACCTTTGCCATATTATCGACATTGGTAGTGGCGACACCAGGATTGACTCAAACAGCAGCAGCACCTCGCCTACCTAGCACCCAGCCTAATCTGACTTTTGACGTACAACGGCAATCTGGGGCATGTCCGAGGACGGTGAGTCTATGGCATTCGACTCGTTATTATGAAGGCGGTGGGGAACATACAGCGATCGCGAATACGGCAGCGATCGCCCGCGCTGCTCGTTTAGTAGGTTCCAACAAAAAGTATGCCGAATTCCGAGCGCCTTTGCAAAGAGCCTACGCCTCTTGCGTCGGTCAAGCTAGGTCAAATGAGGATTATCCGTTACATGAATCCTGCTCAAAACTACTCAACCATACTCTTTTCACTTGCAAGATAACTGGAACTACGGTTGATTGTTTTGAGCTTCGTTTACTTCCTGTTTCATTCTGGAGAAGTCGGCTTCGACCAGTCCACAGGCTAACATCGTCTAACTGACGACTTTTGACAAATTGATTGCAGCGTTCAAATCGCGGTTAATTATGAAGCCACAATGGTTGCATTCAAACACTCGTTCATCAAGGGAGAGTGTTTCTTTCTTAGTTCCACAATTGGAACAAGTCTTGGAACTAGGGAACCATCTATCAACTACAACTAACTTGTCGCCATACAGCTCACATTTGTAAGTTAGCTGTCTGCGAAATTCAAAAAAACTCATGTCTGCGAGCGCTTTAGCTAGTTTGTCATTAGCCATCATGCCAGATACATTTAAGTCCTCAATCACTATCGTGCCGTGGTTTTTGGCAAGCATCGTGCTAAGTTTGTGTAATGTATCTTTACGGATGTTGGCTATCTTCATGTGAAGTATAGCAATTTTTGTCTGAGCTTTTTTCCAATTGTTTGAGCCAAGGATTTTGTGACGGTTTAACCACTGCATCCGAGAAAGTTTTGCTGAGTATTTCTTGTAAGATTTAGCTCCTGCTATTACTTCACCAGTAGACAATGTTGCTAGGTTCTTAACACCAAGGTCAACACCTACAACGTTTGTGTTTAGGGATTTCTGCTGTTCTACGTCAAACCGGAAACTGATAAACCATCTGTCAGCTTTGCGGCTGATTGCAACAGATTTAGTTGATACCTGTGGCAGTCGTTCATAGGTTTTGAGAACACCAATCACAGGAACTTGAATCTTGTTGTTCCCCAAGATTTTGACAGGACCTTCAAGCGTAAAAGAATCTTGGCGTCCTTTCTTTTTAAACTTAGGCACTCCTTTTTTCTTGCTGAAACAATCTTTCCAGGCTTCACGTAATGCCATTAATGCTTGCTGTGGTGCGGATTTGCTGCACTCATAATACCAAGGGTTCTCAGTTTTTACCAAAGCTACTAACAATTTATGCAGGTCAATGGCACTGGGGAATTTTAGTTTTTCATCCGGATTAGCTTGGTTGTGGTCAAGAATATTTTTGGTTAACCATAATCCCCAATTCCACGCATGACGTGCCACGCCACAATGTTTCATTAAGGCTGTGCGCTGCTGATTGTTCAGTTTCAGTTCACTCTTGAAACCTAGCAACATTACTCGACTCTTATTATTGATGCTATAATGCATGTTAACAAGCATTTATAGCAACGTCAATGCCTTTTCAAAAAAACAATCCGCACCGCTACAGAAAAAAGCTTTGCCGTCCCTTGGGCAAAGTAATCGGCTTTAGGGGTTATGAAGGGCAGACAGAGCAGCTTAAAGCCGTCCCTGACTGGCAGGAACGGCTTAGGCTGTTTGTCGAGCAACTGATTCAAGAGTCTCTTCAAAATGACAACATTTGACGAGAGATGCATAGAGATTTTGTAGCAGCTTCTACCCCTATTTGTTTCGCTTTGGCGGCGGTAACGTCACTTTTCGCGTAGAATTGCCGCCAGACACCCCAAGTAACCCTAGCACCATTAGCGATCGCCGCGTTATGGCAAATTGTCCCATGGTGCGTTGGGCGATCGCAGATTAAAATTGCAGATTTTAGATTTCAGATTTCAGATTGAAATTAGAATCTAAAATTAAGAGAAGTATTGGCGAGCGCTCTAATTTCATGACTTACTACGTTATCTACGACGGTAACTGCAATCTCTGTGTTTCCCTGGTGCAGGTGCTGGAAAAGTTAGACCAGGGAAAGTTATTTCTGTATGCCCCAATGCAGGATAAAGACACTTTGAGCAATTTTGGCATAACGCCGCAAGATTGCGAAATGGGGATGATTTTAATTGATGCCAATCATCCTCAGCGACGCTGGCAAGGTAGCGACGCGGCGGAGGAAATTGGACGCTTGTTACCTGCGGGGGATATTTTTGTTACCGCGTATCGCGCGTTACCGGGGGTGAAATGGGTGGGCGATCGCGCTTACGAACAAATCCGCGATAACCGTTATACTTTGTTTGGCAAGCGTGACTCTATTTATCAACCTGCATATCCGATTGGGTGTAAAGCTGTTAGCAATTTCGCCGATGATACCTCGAATCAGCAATAGCTAATGGCTGGCTAATGGTAGAAATAGAAAATATTACCACGAGCAATTAGCAATTAGCAATTAGCAATTAACCTTTGTCCTTTAGCCACTAAGCAATTTTATGTCTATTGACAAATTAGAAGCAAAGCAGCTTTTAGAACGGATGATTTTTGAAGATTTGCCTCCTGGTGATTGGGTACAGGATGTTTGGGGATTGAGTCCTGTGTTGGGAGATAGTGCAGCAAAATTGCTAGAAGCTTTTGAAATGTTGATCGAGTGTTGTTCTGAAGAGAAATTAGAAAATTTGCTGGAATCTTTGTATCAGGAGCAACTGGAATGATGAATGCAAAGTTTTTAAACCCGATTCCTGGGATGTCTTTAATATTTCTCTGGCTAGCATATGCCCTACTAGGTTGGCATCTTTCGGCTCACCACATTGTTTGGCTTGTGGGAGCTTTTGTAACCATTGTAGTTCTAGCGGTAATTCGCAAGAGTGTTTTTTGGGTAGAAAGTTTGATGAATGTGAGGTCTCAAATTGTGAGTCTCATCTTAGTTTTAAGTGCATCGATTGGTTTAATCGCCTCTTTGTCGATATTATTCGAGCTTTTTCTGTTGCCGCTAGCTACAACAGTTTTAGCAGATTTAGAAATGCGGGTTTCTGGCTTTAGCCCACTCGATAGCTTTTTAGTTTTAACCATCCTAGCGGCGATAGGTTTAGCCGTGGGTGAAACGATAGATGTTTTATTTTTACCCAGTCTCAGGTACTGATGAAAGGGAATTGGTAATAGGTAATGGGTAATGGGTGAATTGATTTGTTAGTTGCGTTGAGTAGATCGCAGTCCTAGGGCTTCTCTAAGACAGGACTTACGCACTACGAGCAAAGAAACCGGGTTTCTAGAAACCCGGTTTCTTTGCTCGTGGGGTTAATTTGGAGTGCTTTTTGGTAGGCGGCGATATGCCAAGGGCACGGTCATCTAATTTCCCTTGCTGTCTCATATCATGTCCGGTCGATTACCCATAATTAGGAGTAGGGAACACGAGCAACGTTATCTGTTTGTCCGAGATATCTATTATGTTCCCTACGCAACGACGCGGTGAGGTTTTATTATTATGGGCAATTCAACGGACATGATATCAGCGCAAAAATAACGATCGTTGTGTGATATCATGTCCGGTCTATTACGCTGAATTAGGAGTAGGGAACATCCAACAGCTGCGTGAAAAAACTTTTAACCAATTGATGTTCCCTACAAGACAACGCACAAGAGAAGGTTTTTATTACGGGTGATTCAACGGACATGATATGACACGCAGCTTTAGTCCTGTTTGTCTTGGCACTTGTTTTTCAGCAAGAGCAGTTTTTCAACCCAGGATAGTTGACAAAAGGCTTCGGAAACCTTGAAGATCTGGTTCCTGCAATTTCCCAAGCTTCCGGATCGCCAATCCTTTAGAGCGGTTTTCAATTCTTTTGAACACACCGTAGGGGCACGGCTTAGTGAGGATTTATGGCTCACCACAAGGCTTTTGATGCTCGCTACTAGGGATTTGTATTCCACCCAGTTGCAAACCGCTATATCGATGGTGGTCAGAACTGGTTTGGTCGGTAAAGGGAAAAGGAACTAAAACAACATCACCAAAGCTATAGGTCGTCATAGGCAGCATCCTCTGGATTATCCCAGATTTTCTCCCACGCTGGCTCCGCAAGTTTGGTGGCTGCCAAGGTTAAGGAAAGGTCTGCATTGCGTTGATTGAGAAAATCAATGAAGTCTTCTACTTCTATCACCTTTTCAGGCGGTAGTTGGCGGATTTTTTCAAGGATTCGTTGCTCTAAGGTGTTGTAAGTTGCCATATATTCAATCCTAGTCTCTCTAGCTTATTATCGTTCTGCGACTGGTTAGTTGCGTTGTTGCGATCGCATTTGTTGGACTTCTCTAAGATTGTTTTGAGCCTCGACAAAGTTAGGGTTAATTTGCAGTGCTTTTTGGAAGGCAGCGATATGCCAAGGGCACAGCGCAAGCTCTCGCTTCGTGCAATTTCCCTTGCTGTGCCAGCGCAGTGCCCAGGTTGTTGTAAGCATTGGCTTTGTTGGGGTTGAGTTCGATCGCTTTTCGCAAGGCAGCGATTGCTTCGTCCAACTTATTCTGTTCTCTGGGCGCACTGCCCAGATTGTTGTAAGCATCGGCATCCTTGGGATTGAGTTCGATCGCCTTTCGCAAGGCAGCGATATGCCAAGGGCACAGCGCAAGCTCTCGCTTCGTCCAACTTATTCTGTTGTCTCAGAGCATTCCCCAGATTGTAGTAAGCATTGGCATTGTTGGGGTTGAGTTCGATCGCTTTTTGGTAGGCAGCGATATGCCAAGGGCACAGCGCAAGCTCTCGCTTCTATTTTCCGCTTATGTGCCAGCAAATTGCCCAGATTGTTGTAAGCAAGCGCATCGTTGGGATTGAGTTCGATCGCTTTTTGGTAAGCAGCGATATGCCAAGGGCACAGCGCAAGCTCTCGCTTCATCCAATGAACCCTGCTGTCTTAGCGCAATGCCCAAACCGAGGTAAGCAGATGCATAGTTGGAGTTAAGTTGGATGGCTTTTTGATAGACAGCGATCGCTTGTCCAATAACTCTGCGAAAAATGCGTTCTGCCTCAGCAAAATTGCCAGCCTCCTGAGCTGCATTACCTTGCTGATATAATTGCTCCACACTCTGAGCGGCTGCTATTTGAGGAGTTACTAGCAGCGATAAAGTCACCAGTAGAAGTAAAAACCGAGTTAACATAGTTCAGTTTTTGGGGTAATGGGCAAGGTTTAGTCTCGCAATCCCAACCTTCAGACAAGGGGCTACCAGGTAGGCGCAAGACAATAGACGCCGGACTGGGGAAAAGGGAAACCCGAAAAGGGGGAAGGATGAACAAACTTTTCCCCTTTTCCCCTTTCCCCCTTTCCCCAAATCGATTTGCCACGTCCCATCTTAGATTGGTAGCCAGACAAGGTGTGTCTGGTTGATTCACCCAGTCTCACCAATTGTCGATTCTGTTGGGTGGTTAGTTGCGTTGAGTAGATCGCAGTCGTTGGACTTGTCGAAGATTGTTTTGAGCAAGGGCATTGTTGGGGTCAAGTTCGAGTGCTTTTTGCAAAGCAGCGATCGCTTGATCCAATGAACCTTGCTGTGCCAGCGCAGCGCCCAGATTGTTGTAAGCAAGAGTATCGTTGGGGTCGAGTTCGATGGCTTTTCGCAAGGCGGCGATTGCTTGATCCAATTTCCCCTGTTCTCTCAGCGCAGCGCCCAGATTGTTGTAAGCACGGGCATAGTTGGGTTCGAGTTCGATCGCTTTTCGCAAGGCGGCGATCGCTTGATCCCATTTCTTCTGGTCATATAGTACAGCGCCCAAACCGTTGTAAGCAAAGCCATTGTTGGGGTCGAGTTCGATCGCTTTTTGGAAGGCAGCGATCGCTTCATCGAATTTCTTCTGTTGTCTGAGCGCATTACCCAAACCGTAGTAAGCAAGGTCATAGTTGGGGTTGAGTTCGATCGCTTTTCGCAAGGCGACGATCGCTTCATCGAATTTCTTCTGTTTGGTTAACACATAGCCTAGAAGAAAGTGGGAACGGGCATCGTTCGAGTTGAGTTGGACAGCTTGGCGACACGCAGTTACTGCCTCGTCTATTTTATTTTGGTCATCCAGCACGTCGCACAGACGCTGATAAGCTGTTCCATCCTTGGGGTTAAATTCGATCGCTCTGCGAAAAATGCGTTCTGCCTCAGCAAAATTGCCAGCCTCCTGAGCTGCATTACCTTGCTGATATAATTGCTCCACACTCTGAGCCGCTGCTATTTGAGGAGTTACTAGCAGCGATAAAGTCACCAGTAGAAGTAAAAACCGAGTTAACATAGTTCAGTTTTTGGGGTAATGGGCAATGTTGCATCTCGCAATCCCAACCTTCAGGCAAGGTGTCTCTGGTTGATGCACCAGATATCATGGATTGCGAATTCTATTGGGTGATATGGGTTATATCCCTCCGTTTATGCAAATCTTCGGATTTGAGCGCGCCCAATTTCTAGCAACACCACAGCCGCTTACAGCCAGTAAATAACTCAAGTTGCTAGTTATAAACTTTGGCGTTGCAAGCTTGCTAATTGCTAATTGCTAATCTTGGATTTTTACCAATCTCGCCATTAGCCATTAGCCATTAGCCGCTCCCAGAGAGATAACTAGCAACTTGAGTTAAATAACATCAGGACTGGCTCGAGTCTTCCCACTCCAACCCTTCAATCCGGTTGAAATGACGTTGGTTGTGGGTAACGAGAACAAGATCGTTTGCGATCGCAACACCCGCAATCAACAGGTCAATGTCATCTACGGGTGTTCCATCACGTCGCAGAGTAGCGTAGATGTCTGCGGAGAGGGTGACCGACTCCTCTGTGAGGGGCAAGATGATGTTTTGGGCAGCAAATTCGAGAAACAAAGTCAGTTGCTTTTGGGCATCACGGTGTTTCAATCCACTGAGGATTTCGTAGTAGGTGACTATGCTGATGTTGATTTGAGCATGTTCGTTGAAATATGCCTCAAACCTAGAAACAACTGTTCGATTGCCTCGGAAAAACATTGAGAGAATATCCGTATCAACCAAAGCTGGTTTCACGATTTTGCCTCTGAGAAAATGCTTGTTGACGGCGTTGGGAAATGTCGTCTAGGAATTCGGTGTAGGTATCGTCGGGGAGATCGTTCCAGCAGCCCGCGAACTTCATAATGGAGTGGGGAGGCAAACTAGCAGGTTCTAACCGCAGCCGAAAGGCATGAATCAGGTTAAGCAGTTCCGTTAACTTGTCTTCTGGAATATTCTGGATTTCTTGAATAAGTTTGGCTCTTAGTTCTGAGACATTCATCAACTGCTCCTCTGGCTCAAGTTTACGGCTTTATTGTTGCATTTTTAACTTTTTTCCACCCTACAAACTTGCTTTTGCCAAATAACGGACTGGTGACATCCTCCGATCCTTCCCTAAAGATTCGTAACCGCATCTTGACGGCTGTCCCCCATCCCGCTATCCTCTCTCTTTAAGGTTGCTCTAGTTCAACCACAGCAACCCTTGTCCGCAAAAAATCTAGTATCGCTACCCAAAGCCGCTGAAACAGCAATGGAAAGCATTACCCCCCAAACTGTCAAAACCAGTCGGGAGGCTAACAGAGAATTTTAACATTCACTCTAGTCACTTTTTAGGCTCAGAACTAGCTGTTTGAACAATAGCCTCGTAGCTAGTGCAGCCAGCTTAGTGCGTACCAGTTTAATTGGGCGACCTGAGGATTTTTCAGCATCAAGGATCTGACCCAATCCTTCGCCGATGTCATGTTTGGGGCGCGTGAGCTTGGGTTCAATGCGAGTAAAAACCCACTGCCACAGCGCCATGGGGCACAAATCCGATCCCCCTACCCGGTCTAAGTCTTTATCACCCGATGCTTCTTTACCTGGGGCAACCCCAAGACTACGCATAAATCTACGCTCTGATAAATAGCGCTTGGTAGGTTTGCCCGACTTTCTTCCCCGGCGCGTAATTATTTCTGGTTTACCGTTGCGAT
>NZ_BLAY01000276.1 GCF_020521235.1 Microseira wollei NIES-4236
TCTGCAATTTTTGGGGAGAAATCAAACGTTATCTATGCCGTGCCGCTACAGGGGTACGGCATCTACAATTTTTGCATTATGCAGGCTTTCGGGGCACGGCATCTGCAATTTTTGGCGAGAAATCAAACGTTATCTATGTTCCCTACTCCAATATCTGATCCCCCGTACCCCCCTTAACAAGGGGGGTACGGGGGGATCTAAAATTCCGGGGGTGGAAGTTCTGACAAAATTGTAAACCGGATGTGATTGATCGCTAAATCTCCAATTGAAACTTCTTCCTTATTTACAGGCTTTCCTTGTACTTTCAAAGTAGCGAATGGAATGGCTTTGCCAATTTCAATGTGATACCAAGACAAACCCATAAAAAAGCGGGTGGGGTAGGGGCCATTATCAACAATATCATCGGGATTGGATTCGATTGGTAACCAACCCATTCCTGGCACGTAGAATTCCATCCAAACGTGATTGTAATCTGGATGCAAAGGAACGCGCTGATATTCGGCATATTTTGGACATTTATATCGACCGACGGTACGGCTGGCAATGCCGTTTAGCCTAGTTAAAGCGAGCAGGGCGCCCAAATATTCGCCGCAGGAACCAGTGCCTCGTTCTAAAGCGACATCTGGGGTGTCAATGTGCGGCTTAATGCTGTAGGAAAGCTTGTCATAAACATAGTTGCGAATTTTATAAATTTTCCGCAACAGATTGGTTTCAGTTCCAATTGATTCTTTCGCAGCACGACGGATAATATCGGTTTCCATTGCTAAGTTGTCGTTATCCGTCATATATCTTTCTTTAAATTCCGGCGACAGCGGGGGAAGATTTTCTAAATCGCGGGGGGTAAGACGATATTTGATGCTGCGAACTTCTAACAGCGCCTTCCAGCCAAATAAATGCCGTTCGTCGGGTTTGAGGGAGTCAAATTTAAACACCGCTACCCGCTGTCCGTCTAGAATTTCTTCGGTAAAAGGGCGACCAATGGGAGAAACCGAAATTACTTTTTGTCGGTCTGTATCAGATGGTAGGGCGATGCGCCATTCTACGTCATCTAAATCGATCTGTTCGAGGGGTAAGAGTTCCTCGACGTAGGACATTTCTAGTAAATAGCCGTTGGAGAGAGCGTAGCGCTTTTCGGGATTGTAGTGGAAGTGGAGGGGGTGAATAAACGTGCGATCGCGATACTCTATTTCGTGGGACGGATCGGCATTCGGGTTATCCCGGATATAAGGCTCATCGCCCGCATAAGCCACGTAAAGAATATCTTGCTTTGTTTGAGCATCGGTGCGGAACGCTAACCCTGTAGGACACTCAAACGGCGTCAGGACGCTAAATTTAATTTCACCTGTAGCCCGCTCTAGACAATATACGGTTTGTTCGATATCATCCGAAACCCAGATTTCTTCCCCGCGCACCGTCAGATGTTCCACACCAATTCCAGGGGCGTAAAATTGGGTTATCTGTTGTCGGGTCTGGCGGTTATAAATAAAAATGTAGCCTGCTTTCTGACAGGAGACATAAACCGTAGATTCCCAAACTGCTACAGAGTCGGCGCTGTAGGGCAAGGTGACAAAATGCTCTAGTGGCGATGCACCCTGGGTCTTGAGTTGGTTCAAATTGCAGATAAAAACGCTCTCTTCCCGCGTCACCCACAGCGTATCTTCCCAAACTGCTAAACCTGTGGCTCCCTCAAAGTCTGCCACCTGATGGGGGTTCAAAATCGCCGTATCGTCGCTGGTTATATCAATTTGCAGTAAATACCCGCGCGCCGAGTCCACGGCAATTAGCATATCTCCCAAAAGGGCTAGGCCATGCAGAGCATAAGCTCCAAAGGGTCGGATCGTCCGTTGCCAGGGATTTTGTTTGGGAACAAGCGCAAGCGTATCGGAAATCATAAGATCGATTATGAGTTGGGAATAAACAATTTTCAACTGAAACGCAGGAACACAAACTCCAAATTAACTATCTTTTATGGTTGTTCATTTCTACCACAAGAAAGGTTTTATTATGACTGGGACAAAATTTGTTTCAGGTTTCCTCAAGCTTTCGGTGGGGGTATTGTTGGCGGTGGCTATCCCCGCTTTCGGTGTCGAGTCGCTGCAAGCGCAGTCGCGCTTGTCTGGCGATCAAAGATTATCCCCTAATTGGGGAAACTACAGGCCACCTTCTAATCTTGGCAGACCGGAGGGACGGGAAGGGGGCGGTTCCCGCGGTCCCTGTATTGCGGAAACATCTCCTACGATCCATAATCCCATTGCCTTGGTGCCGGTGAATGGCTTTGGCACGACTTTGGCGGCGCGTCCGACGTTTTTTGTTTACGTGCCTACTATCAACCCAGGGGAAACGCCCCAGATTCAGTTTGTGCTGAGATCGGCAGATAACCGATTTGTTTACAAAACCACTTTCTCGACGATTCCCTCACCAGGTATTGTCAGCTTTAGCCTCCCCGAGCGTGCCAATTCTCCCATCCTGGAGTTGGGCAAGACTTACAATTGGACTTTTACTCTGGTATGCAATCCCAATGAGGATGACCGTTCTGGTAATCAATTAGCCGCAGGTTCGATCCAACGGATTGCCCCTCCGTCGCGGATGGTGAGCGAGTTAGCCCAAGCAACTTCCCCCCAGGACAAGGTTGCGGTTTATGCTAAGTATGGAATTTGGTACGATGCTCTCGGAGCGATCGCCAACCTCCGTCGCACTGCTGATAACCCCGCGCTGCAAAATGACTGGCTAGCACTCCTAACCTCTGTAGATCTGCAAAAAATTGCCAATCAACCCCTAATTCAGCCTTTATCGGCAAGAGAGACGCAGATTAGACCTGTTTCTCGCCCGTAGGAGCAACTATTTCCCTCTCGGTCTTGCCAGGGTGAATTTTTAATAACCGCCGGAAAATTGTTTAACATTCGGTAACAAGCACCACATAAAATGATATCTCGACGGCTTTAATTGCAGGTGCGGAAAGCTTGTGAAGTTATTTGTTTACCACACCCCCGAACTGACTCCCAGCGGTAGCGTACCCGACTGCGCCATCGCTGTAGATGTCCTGAGAGCGACTACGACAATGGCAACTGCCCTGGCATCTGGAGCGGAAGCGGTACAAGTGTTTAGCGATATTGATAAACTCTTACAAGTCAGTGCAGCTTGGCCCCAAGAAAAGCGCATCAGGGCTGGGGAACGCGGCGGGGCGCCAGTCACAGGGTGCGATATGGGCAACTCTCCCCTCGACTGCACGCCGGAACGAGTCCTGGGACGGCGGTTATTTATCAGTACGACTAACGGGACTCGTACTTTACAGCGGGTGCAGGACGCGAAAGCCGTTCTGGCAGCCGCATTTGTCAATCGCCAAGCCGTAGTGAAGTATATTTTGGCACAGAACCCGGAAACCGTTTGGGTAGTAGGGTCGGGATGGGAAGGTAGTTTTTCCTTGGAAGATACCGCCTGTGCGGGAGCGATCGCTTGCGGAATGTTGGCAGCACTCGGCGCGGCACCGGAAGAAATTGCTGGTAACGATGAGGTGATTAGCGCGATCGCCCTGTATCACCAGTGGAAAGATAACCTATTGCAGCTAATGCACCACGCCAGTCACGGTCAGCGTCTCCTCCGCTTGCACTGCGATGAAGATTTAAAATATTGCGTGCAAACCGATCTGTTGGATGTCCTGCCGATACAGCACGAACCGGGCGTTTTAGTCAAGGGGCAGTAGCTATATGGCAGATTTTAGATTTCAGATTTTATTTCCTTCTGAAATCTAAAATCTAAAATCTAAAATCTAAAATCTAAAATTCCATCCCCTTGCCCGCTGCGCCATAATTCAAAATAAAAGTTAGCTCCATAGCACGGAATAATATGCCAAGAACCCAGCGCAACGACAATTTCATCGACAAAAGCTTCACGGTGATGGCAGACATGATCCTGAAGCTGATGCCCGCCAATAAGAAAGCCAAAGAAGCCTTCGTTTACTACCGCGATGGCATGTCCGCCCAGGCGGATGGCGAGTACGCCGAAGCCTTGGACAACTACTTTGAAGCCCTAACCTTGGAGGAAGACTCCAACGACCGCAGTTACATTCTTTACAACATCGGGCTGATTTACACCAGCAACGGCGAACACGAGAAGGCATTGGAATACTATTACCAAGCCATCGATCTCAATCCCCGCTTGCCCCAAGCTTTGAATAACATCGCCGTAATTTTTCATTACCAGGGAGACAAAGCGAAGGAAGCAGGGGAAAGCGAAGCTGCGGAAGCTTTATACGACAAAGCCGCCGAGTATTGGAAAGAAGCGATTCGCCTCGCCCCCAACAACTATATTGAAGCCCAAAACTGGCTCAAAACCACCGGGCGATCGCAAGTAGATGTGTTCTTTTAGGTAATCGCTAATGGCTAATGGCTAATAGCTAATGGCTAACAGAAAAAATTACCCATTAGCAATTAGCAATTAGCAATTAGCAATAAGCAATTAGCAATTAGCAATTAGCAAATTTTATGATTGACCGCGACCAAGTCCGCAAAGTTGCAATACTAGCCCGTCTAGAATTAACCCCAGAGGAAGAGGAACAATTTACCACCCAGTTGGGGAGTATTTTGGAATATGTCGAGCAGCTGGGGGAGTTAGATGTCAGTAAAGTAGAACCCACAACAAGGGCAATTGACGTCAGCAACGTAACGCGACTCGATCTACTGCGACCTTATCTCGATCGGGAAGCCATCCTCAACAACGCACCAGAAGGGGATGGCGACTTCTTCAAAGTCCCGCAAATCCTCAACGTCGAAGAGTGAATCATATAATACCCTTTTCGATAGATGAACAGCCTTCCTAAGATACGTCACCGTTGTGGATGGAAATCTTAGTGGAGGCCAAATATATGGATAACAATCAAGGAACCAGCGCCATCAATAACCTGGAATACGACTTGCTTACAGTATTGCAAAACAAGTCGGAAGCGCTCAAGGCGTATGAAACCTATATCCAAGAAGCACAAGAAATCGGTTCTCAGCCTTGTGTAGAACTGTTCCAAAAGTTGCAGCAAGAAGACTTGCGTCACGCACAAGAGCTGCGTCAGCACCTGCAAGAAGTGATGCAGAAAGGTAAGATGTAATTTGCACAATTGTAGGGGCACGGCAGGAAAAAACCTTTGATTAGGCGACAAAACTTATTGATGCCGTGCCCCTACGCCCCATTGATTTGACTGAAAAATTCTGAATCAGGCGTATCGTCTTCATCGATTTCTGACTCTTCTGGAATCAGGACAATCACTTCAACGCGACTATTTTTAGTCAACTGTCCTTGATCGTTAATAGTTCCCATCACTTTGATTGCTTTCATTGTTTCTGCTAAACGAGTCATAAATTTAAGAATTTGGCTCTGATTTGAGCGAACGCTATTTTTTTATTATAAGTATTCACCCTGACATTATATTACTATTCCTTTGCCATCCACACGAGAAAGCTGACAATCTGCTCGATGGGATTGAGGGGATATTCTGTAATGTCGATCGTTGCGTGTTGTCCTTCCAGCTTGAGAAATTTCCAAGCTGTTCCACTGGTAACAACTCCGTAGATTGTAGAAATGGGGTTTTGATTTTTATCGTTAAATTTTTGAGCGGCTATCATTTCTGCAAGGCATTGCCCCAGTCCACCATTGAGGTTTTCCTTTTTGGCTTCAACCATCATCACAACAGGGACTTCAATTTCTAATTGTACGGGCGATCGACTAATTAAAAAATCACAAATTCCATTGAGTCCTAGCTCTGGATCGACGGTAAAGTCTTCCCCAGAAAATAAACTAATTTGACGATTGAGGTATCGACGGACGGCGGTGAGAACTGGACTGATAATCCATTCAGATCGTGCTTTTTCGCTGCCTCTAGCCAACACCAGCGGTAAACCTTCTTCGAGTTCTCTTACCAACAGATCGTCAACGGCTATCAGAGGAATCTCAGGAATAAAACGTCCGCCTTCATGGATGATGAGATTGAAGTCTTGACGCGCTTTCCGAAGGGTGAATTCACTGTAAGCCATAGTGAAATAGGCAAGCGATCGCTATTTTTATTATAACATTGGTAATGCCTCAGAGATCTTCGATCCCTTCCCATAGTTGAGAAACAGGAATCGTCTGTCCGGTCATTGCTTCGTGCCAAGCTGGACGGAAATCTGCCAGGATTTCTGCATCAGGGGTATCGTCTTCATCGATTTCTGACTCTTCTGGAATCAGGACAATCACTTCAACACGACTATTTTTAGTCAACTGTAAAGGTCGATCCAAAGACAACTGTCCTTGGTCGTTAATAGTTCCCATCACTTTGATTGCTTTCATTGTTTCTGCTAAACGAGTCTGTCAGTACTTACACTCAGTTCTACTTTGGATATTCGTGAATTGTAAATGCTTGTTGGCTTCCTTTCACGTTTTGCTTCATTACCCGAATTAGACGATTGTTCATAGGCTGTGTATCCTGGGTAAAAAAGTTGTGGATTGCTTGCACTTTGCCTGCATAATCTCGATCGGCTTTACAGATGACAATTCCTGCATGATTCGAGGTGGTAAAATGGAGGTCGATGAAATCTTGGCGATTTTCGGTAATAACGATTCGCCCTGCATTTGTGGCATATATGAGGACTCGCTCGTCTGGTATTTTTTGATTTGCTTGTCCGGCTTCGTAGGAGGTCAAAACGTCATAGCCAAGTGACCTCAGCAAATAAACCATTTCCATCGGGAAGTTTTCATTAGAATAGAACTTCAGCATTTATTCGTTCTCAGCAATCCATCGATCTATTTCTTCTCGATTGAGTTCGTAATAGTTTCTCACCGCTTGCAGATCGAGGAGAGTCAATCCAGGGTAATTATGAAGAAGTTCTGAATCTGTTGCGCCTTGTTGTTGGTAGGTAACTATCGTCCACACGGGAATGCGGGTATCCCGAATTCGCGCTGCGCCGCCACAAATTCCAGGGGTTTTGCTAATTGGTTGCTGAAGGGTTTGGACAAATTTCAGCGTTTCTGCCAGTAGTTCATCGGGCAGGGTTTCAATTGTTTGGAGGAGTTGTTCTTTGAGTGTCATGACCGATCTCCAAGGCTATTTAATAGTTTATGGGAATTTGGCTCCGATTTGAGCGATCGCTGTTTCACCATCAACCCCTTCACCGCGATCGAGTTGTGCGGCTGCAATGTCGATTTTGGCACGAACTTCTTCCACCCAAAGATTGTATTGGTTGCGTTTTTCTAACAGCCGTAGCGCATCGGTAATAACTTCGGAAATATTGGTGTAGCCCCCGCTAGCGAGTTGGGCTTGGATGAGTTGTTCTTGTTCGGGAGTAAGGATGATACTCATAGGTAAAAATGGAGTTGTTATTTAATGGTGGTTTAAACTGACTGAAGGCTTACCTTTATTTTAATCGGCAAACTTTTCTAGTTCCAATCTAAAATATAAAATTCCTAGTCTCTATTCTCTCCATATCTTTCTTGGCAAGAGCTAGGGGCGATGCGATCGCCTGAAGGATGGTAGGGATCGATCGCGTTGAGAGTAAAATTTAACCTTCTCGCTTCCCAATCTAAAATCTAAAATCTAAAATCTGAAATCTCTCCACTCTCGTTCGATTTTCTCGACATCTTTCTTTGCGCCAAGTTGGGTGAAAATTTGGTGGGCATTTTCGTAGTGTTGTTGGGCAAGAGTACGATTGTTGCGTTGTTGGTAGAGTCGCGCTAAGTCCCAGTGAATCTGTGCAGCAAGGTATGTATCACCAACCTCTTCAGCCATTTGTAAACCTTGCTTGGAATAGACTTCAGCTAATTCTAAGTTTCCGCGTAAAAGCTCATTTTCTCCCATAGAACCCCAAGAACTTGCCATCCCCGCGCGATCGCCCAATTCTTCACGCAATTGCAACGATTGTCGATACAAACGCTCAGCGGCATCCCAATTGCCCCGATTGCGTTCGATATCGCCTAATACTCCCCAAGAACTTGCCATCCCCGCGCGATCGCCCAATTCTTCCTCAATTTGCAAACATTGTCGATACAAACGCTCAGCGGCATCCCAATTGCCCCGATTGCGTTCGATATCGCCTAATACTCCCCAAGAAGTTGCCATCCCCGCGCGATCGCCCAATTCTTCGCGCAATTGCAACGATTGTCGAAACAAACGCTCAGCCGCCTCCCAATTGCCCCGATTGCGTTCGATATCGCCTAATAATCCCCAAGAACTTGCCATCCCCGCGCGATCGCCCAATTCTTCACGCAATTGCAACGATTGTCGATACAAACGCTCAGCGGCATCCCAATTGCCCCGATTGCGTTCGATATCGCCTAATTCTCCCCAAGAACTTGCCATCCCCGCGCGATCGCCCAATTCTTCGCGCAATTGCAACGATTGTCGATACAAACGCTCAGCCGCCTCCCAATTGCCCCGATTGCGTTCGATATCGCCTAATTCTCCCCAAGAACTTGCCATCCCCGCGCGATCGCCCAATTCTTCGCGCAATTGCAACGATTGTCGATACAAACGCTCAGCCGCCTCCCAAT
>NZ_BLAY01000277.1 GCF_020521235.1 Microseira wollei NIES-4236
ATGGACAAACAGGATGCCCATCCCACAAGAGTCAATTTTTCAGATGGACAAACAGGATGCCCATCCCACAAGAGTCAATTTTTCAGATGGACAAACAGGATGCCCATCCCACAAGAGTCAATTTTTCTTGTAACGATCAAATTTGGTTGTAGGGACACGGCGTAAGCAAGTTTTATTGCCAGCGCAAAGTTTTTCTTTAGCCTTAGTCCCTACCAATGATTCAGATCTAACCGGAATGGATATTATACCGTTTTCCCATCAATGGGAAACACTTGGGGCTGCGCGGGTTTACTTCAATTGTTTGTTTCTGACAAAGGTTATTGGTAAAACCCGCCCCTACAATCGGTACATGTTGATGTGTAGCATTTTCAAGGGAAATTGGTATTACTGACTGCTGGCGTCTGCTGCGACGTTCTTGCCTCCTTTGAGAGTGCGAATAGCGGTAAGAACCTCTGGTACTGCAAGCACTAACGACGCCAAAGAAGCTAGCGTCGCCACCTGGCAGTATTCGCAAAACGCTTTGTTTTCTGCCCATTCTTCCCGCGCTAACTCGACAGCGATCGCAGAATCTAACACCAGCTTGATACCCATTGCAATTGGTAAAAGCGGATTGCGCCTCGCGCGGTCAAGTCCACCCGCAGCAGCTAGCCAAGCAGTGAGGGCATAATTAACTACCATTATCGGGCCATCGGGTGAGTTAAATCGGCTGTAAGCATAGTTAGATGCATCGACGCGGTCTGCATCGAAAATCTTCTGTCCCGGCGGATCGGGTAAGTGATTGACTATCCCCGTCTGGTAAAGCGTCACGAGTTGTCCCATCGAACCCCCAAGCATAGACAACCCGATAATCGCCCGCCGACGGGTCATGTGGGGATTTTTTCCCTCGCGCAGTTCTTGACTCAGTTGTTGTGGTTCCATGAAGTGCAATCCTTGGGTAACGGAGATAGATTGCCTACCATTTTCAGAATCCAGTTTGATCCTTACCCCATACCCAAGAGGTAATTTTGCGACTACAGCGGATTGCTTTCCTCGCCTTGGTACAGCCTTTTGGCTTCGTTTGTCAAGCGCGCAGCAAAAATGGCTGCGCGCTTGACAAACTCAGGTGTACCTATGCGGCTGCAATCCGCTGTAATTTCGCAAAAAAAAAGGTAGCGCTAGTAACAGTGCTACCTTATCTGACGACACCAAACTTGAACAAGGCTACGCAAAACAAACCCGGTTAAGAGCGAGAGTTGTGGGTTGGGTAACTATACATCTACGCAGAAACCGGGTTTTTTATACAATCAAACTTTGAACTCTTTCTTGATTTGATCTACCCAGGTTTTGATGCGCGCTTCAGTCATGTCTGACTGATTATCTTCATCAATCCCAAGGCCAATAAATTTACCGTTTTCTAATGCCTTGGAGTCGTTAAATTCGTAACCTGATGTAGGCCAATCACCGATTCGCGTTGCACCGCGTTCTGAAATTTTTTCTGCGAGGATACCCATCGCGTCTAAAAAATTATCCGGGTATCCCATTTGGTCGCCGACACCAAAATAAGCTACCTTTTTCCCGCTGAAATCAATCTCGTCCAACTCTGGGAAAAAAGCCTCCCAATCGCTTTGCAATTCCCCGATATTCCAAGTTGGCGAACCGATAATTAAATATTCGTAAGCTTCCAGGTCTTCTTTTTGCGCAAGGGCGATGTCGTGCAAGTCTACGACATCCTCGCCAAGTTCTTTTTGCAGCATCTCGGCTACATCGGCAGTTTTCCCTGTTTGAGTGCCGTAAAACAAACCAATCTTTGTTGACATTGACTCTCCTCTAGTTAGGCGTTATTAGTGATAAAAATATTCAAATAGCAGCACAACCGCGTACTGGACAGCTGAACCCAGATCTCGATTTTGCTGGTGCGAGCGCATAGAGCCTCTCGCCCAACGGGGAAACGTATCTGCGCCTTGCTGCGATAACGCATTACTGCGCGATTCAATGCTTGCCACCTGCTATACCTCCTTAGGCACTTATTGCTAAAGATATTCAATTGCATCACTTAAAGATTACACGCAAATGCAAGTAATTGAGAATAGCTAGCAATAAAAATTCCTGATAGCTTTTATAGAAAACAAGGGAATTTACTGATGACAGCGATATCCCCCATGTGAAGAATCGCTAAGATTGAAGAAGTATTAACCTGTGCAAAATCGCAAATGACCTCAACCTTACTCAAAACTCCTCCGCTTAACGCGCCAACCATCCGCCGACTAGACAACGGATTGACAATTGTGGCGGAACAGATGCCAGTGGAAGCGGTAAACCTGAGTCTGTGGTTAAATGTTGGCTCGGCTGTAGAATCCGACGAGATCAACGGTATGGCTCACTTTTTGGAGCATATGATCTTCAAAGGAACCGAGAGGTTGGCAAGCGGTGAGTTTGAGCGTTTAGTTGAGGAGCGAGGCGCAGTTACCAATGCCGCTACCAGCCAGGATTACACCCACTATTACATCACTGCCGCGCCCCAAGATTTTGCCAAGCTAGCGCCGTTGCAAATCGACGTGGTGCTGAACCCCAGCATCCCCGACGAAGCGTTTGAGCGCGAGCGATTCGTGGTATTAGAAGAAATTCGTCGTTCAGATGATAATCCCCGCCGCCGTACCTATCAGCGGACGATTGAAACGGCGTTTGAAGTGCTACCCTATAGACGCCCGGTTTTGGGGCCAGTATCGGTTATAGAGGCATTGAAACCCCAGCAGATGCGCGATTTCCACGCCAGATGGTATCAACCCCAGTCAATCACAGCCGTAGCAGTAGGGAATTTGCCTGTAGAAGAATTAATCGAAATTGTGGCAGAAGGAATCGGGGATAAAAAACAATCTCAACCATCACCGATTGCCGATTACCAATTACCAATTACCCAACCAGAACAACCTTTTAAAGAAATTGTGCGCCGCGAATACGTCGATAGCAGCTTACAACAAGCAAGGCTGATGATGATTTGGCGCGTGCCTGGATTAACCGATTTGCACCAGACTTATGCGCTGGATGTTTTAGCAGCAATTTTAGGCAGCGGGCGGACATCGCGTTTGGTGAAAGATTTGCGGGAAAATCGGCGATTGGTTACTAATATTTCTGCTAGCAATATGACCAATCAAATTCAGGGGACGTTTTATATTTCCGCGCAATTGCCAGTGGAAAATTTAGCCGAAGTGGAAAATGCGATCGCTTCCCACATGCGCGAGATTCAAACCGCACCCGTAACCAAAGCAGAAATCGCCCGCGTCAGGACGCAAGTCGCGAATCGCTTCGTATTTGCCAACGAAACGCCGAGCGATCGCGCCGGAATGTACGGCTACTATCAATCAATGGTAAGCGATTTAGCTCCAGTCCTCAATTACCCAGCCCGCATTCAAGCGTTGAATAAAGCCGATTTGCAATTAGCTGCTAACCGTTACTTATCACCAGAAGCTTACGGGATTGTTGCAATTAAACCGGGAAGTGCTAATGGCTAATGGCTAATGGCTAATCGATAATTGCAGTATTTGTCTTTATTGTATAATCCTGACAATTAGCAATTAGCAATTAGCAATTAGCAATTAGCAATTAGCAATTAGCAATTACCAATTACCAATAACGCCATGTGGACAAAAATCGCCGAACACATCAGCCAGAAAACGTTCGAACCGTTTGAAGTAAAGCAGCGCCGATCTGTTGGGGGAGGTTGCATTAACCAAGGTTATGCAGTTTCTAACGGCGCTGTAACTTATTTTGTCAAACTCAATCAAGCCTCCCTGGTTGATATGTTTGAAGCCGAAGCGCTGGGACTGCAACAAATGTGGGATACTCATACTATCCGCGTTCCCAAACCAATTTGTTGCGGCATATCCGATAATTCGGCTTACATTGTATTGGAATGGCTAGAATTGGGTCGCAGCGGCGGGACAAATGCTTGGGAAGAAATGGGGCGCAATTTGGCAGCAATGCACAAAGCGACTAGCAACAAAGGCTTTGGTTGGGAACGCAATAATACGATTGGTTCAACGCCGCAAATTAATACTTGGACAGCAGATTGGGCGGAATTTTTTACCCAACATCGCATCGGGTATCAATTAAAGTTAGCCAAGCGACGGGGCGGTTATTTTAGACAGGGAGAACGCTTATTAGAAGCGATTCCCGAACTGCTAGAAGATTATCAACCTCAACCGTCCCTCGTACATGGGGATTTGTGGTCGGGGAATGCTTCTGTTACCGCAGCGGGAGAACCTGTGATTCTTGACCCTGCTACTTATTATGGCGATCGCGAAACCGATCTGGCGATGACCGAATTGTTTGGCGGTTTTCCCGCAGCTTTTTATCGCGGTTACAATGAAGTTTGGCCTTTGGATAAAGGTTACGAGCGCCGCAAAATGCTTTATAACCTTTATCATATTCTCAATCACTTTAATTTATTCGGTGGCAGTTACGAATCCCAAGCAAATCGAACGATCGAACAAATTTTGAGGTAGGTAATTGGTAATGGGTAATTGGTAATGGTTAAGTATGACAACTCTTAATGCTAAAACTCTAACTTTGAGGGAAGTTGTTCAAATGCTGAAATTTGAAAAAATCCCTAATGGTTCTTTAACTTCATTGTTATCTCTACAACCTTTAACTGAGTTTGAACAACAAGAACTCGGACAAATCCGCGATGACTTTGATAGCTATTTGATAGATGGCAAAGTTTCAGAAGGTCAGCTGAAGTTGTTATCTGTTGCTCCCTTGTTGCGATTAGCTGGCTTTTACCGCTCCCCAGTTAAGCTGGTATTAGAAGAAAGTCTTGCCGATATTGCTATTGAAGATGAAGGTACAATTATTACAGGACGTTTCGATATTTTAGCTGTCAACGCTAATTTAATCAATAATGTGGCTTTTGTAGTTTTAGTAATTGAAACAAAAAATAGTTTAATTGATGTAGTAGCAGGTTTACCTCAGTTGCTTACTTATGCTGATAAAATTTTAGACGATCAAACATCAGTGTGGAGTTTAGCAACCAATGGAGCGCGCTATCAATTTGTTTATATTCAGCCAGGAGAACGCCCAACTTATCAGTTGATGCCGTTACTAAACCTGATGGATTTTGAACCAGCTATCCAAATTCTTCAAACGCTGAAAGCCATTTGTCAATTAACCCAAATCTAATCGCCGATATTATGGAAAAACAACTTGATGAAACGGTTTCGCTCGAAATTGCTAAACAGATTAAAAGCCAGGCTAAAAACCATTTTGATAACGCCTATAAAGCCGCGTTGGCTACTGAAGGAGCAATTTACGTCCAAGGCTTTTTAGCCTTTGCTGGAAAGCCGTATAAACCAGTCGAACATGCTTGGATTGAGGTGAGCGAGCGCATCATCGATCCCAATTTACCCCACTTGCACAAAAATGCCCAAGAACTCTTCTACTTTCCAGCACACCGCCTCACCGTTGAGCAACTAAAAGCCGCCGTCGAAGAAGCAAAAGAAGACTATCCAGAGGACGACCCCTTACCAGTTTACGGCAAGCAGCCTTACGAATATTATGGTGACCAGATGTTAGGACCAAAAGAATATTTAGAGGCTTATCAATTAGCCGAGGCTAAGTGCAAACAATTGAATCAACCACACCTCAACTGATAATAACTCAAGTTGCTAGTTATAACTGAAATAGCTAATTGCTAATTGCTAATTGCTAATTGCTCGTGGAAATATCCATCTCTACCAGCCATTAGCTATTAGCTATTAACTCAAGTTGCTAGTTATCTCAAACGCGCGGCTAATGGCTAATTGCTAATGGCTAAATTAGGAAAAATGCTGACAAAGCTCTCTCGCAATTAGCAATTAGCAATTAACAATTAGCAATTAGCAATTATCAATTAGCAATTAGCAACTTGCGCTATCACACAATATTTTTCCGCGCCCTTTCCGCACGCGCTTCGGCTGAAGCCATTACTTCAGCCATATTTTCTAGCATTTCTCCGGCGTAATTTTCCAACACCCTAGTTGAGAGGGAAATTCGGCTTTGTCCTTGATCTAAATTGACTACGACTGCTTTAATTGGCTGCCCAATTTGAAATAAATTTTGCAGGTTTTCGATGTAATTTTGGCTGATTTGTTTAATGTGCAGCAAACCTGTAGTGCCGCCCATATCAACGAATAAACCAAAAGGTTTTATATTGGTAACTTTGCCTTCTACCAACTGTCCTAATTCTATTTCGCTGAACCGGGCAGATTGAGAAGCTAAGCGCTGAGACATCACCAGTTTTTCGGTTTCGCGATTGAATTCTAGGAAGCTAACGTTGAGGGGTTGACCGATTAATTGCTCTAAATTATCTTTATCGATGAGATGCGATCGCGGAATAAACCCTCTTACCCCTTGCACGTTCACCGTGACGCCACCTTTATTCACTCCAGTGACGCGCACTTGCACGGTTTGTCCGCTTTCCTGCATTTCGGCTAATTTATCCCAAACTTGCTTGACTAACAGCTGTCGCAGGGAAAGCGTTACCTGACCCTCCCCATCTTGCTCTTTGACAATCAAGAATTCCCGTTCTTCGTTCAACGGTAGCAATTCAGACAAAGGCGTTCCCGTTTTCAAAGAAGCTTCTCTTTCAGGCAGAAATGCTGGCGACTTCCCACCTATGTCAACATAAGCACCATCGGATGCGTACTCAAACACCTTGCCCCGAACAACTTGTCCTTTTTCAAAATGGTACTCTTGTTGTTCTAGGGCTTTGGCAAAATCGTCCCTAGAAAAGGATGACTTGTCTGCTGGGGAAGGTGTTGCTTTGGCTTTCATGAGCGTTTGAATAATTCAATTAATGGCTATGCCACAGTTTGGATTGCGTCAACTCGCTGCTAGCCTTGTCTGAAATAATTGCTTTACTTCAGTCCAAGCAGCCCCAGCAGCTGTAGCATCGTAGCTACCGCGATGATCGCAAAAGAACCCGTGGTCTACTCCATCGTAGCGGAAGACCCGATGGGGAATGTGGTGTTTCTCTAGTTCTGCCTCGATCTGGTCAACTTGTGCCGCTGGAATGCTAGCATCTTCCATGCCAAAGAAGGCGTAGAGAGTGCCTTTAATATCTTTTGTCCGGGTAATAGTGGGTTCGCCGCCGCCGGGAGTCCAATTGGTAATTCCAGCGCCGTAGAACGACGCGGTGGCTTTAATATCGTTTAGGGTAGCGGCAAGGTAGACAACGTGACCGCCAAAACAGAAACCTATGCTGGCAAAACCATCTTGCTTGACAACAGGCAGGGTTTTGAGGTACTCAATTGTGGCTTGAATATCGCTCAGCAATTCCGATGCTTTGGTTTGTTCTTTGTATTCCTTGCCAAGTTTAATGTCTTCTGGGGTGTAACCCGTCTCAAAACCGGGGGCGAGGCGTTGGTAGATTGCGGGTGCGATCGCGACGTACCCTTCTTTGGCTATTCTCTCGGTTACTTCCCGGATATGGGCGTTGACGCCGAAGATCTCCTGGATAACGATAATACCTGGAAATGGACCTTCCCCTGTTGGCGTTGCTAGGTAAGCATCAAGAAGCACATCGCCGTTGGGGATAATAACTTTAGCGGTTTCTATCTCTGCCATTATGAGACGATAAAGAACGATTGCCCGATCTATTTTATGGCTTTTCTGGAATCTCACCGTGCTAGAGCGTAGGTGAATTCTATATTTTGTTAACTAGGAGATGATTTAAGGGATCGCCATGGCATATTTCTTTCTACACCGACTCTTTAAGTCTCGCTTAGGTAGCTTAGCTGTCATCGGGGGAATATCATCAACGCTGATGCTAACTGCCTGTAACAAAGCCAGCAACACTCAGTCTACCCAAGTCCCCCCTACAGTCCAAAGTGCTTTTGCTGCAAAATATCCGGGTGTAAATCCCCGTTGGGAATCCCAACCTTATGGCTATGAAGCTATTTTCCAAAAAAATGGCATCGAGTACGAAGCCGAATTCTCAAAAGACGGAAAATGGCTAGAAACCGAATACGAAGTACCGGAAAACCAGTTTTCCACTTTAGTACTCAATCGGGTTAAAAAAGAATACCCAGGCTACAAGATTACAAAACGCGAGATTGAATTAACACCACGAGGGACTTTTTACGAAGTCGAAGTCGAAGGCGGGGGTAAGCAAATCGAACGCTATTACGACGAACGGGGAAACCCTGCCCCCAACTCGAACGAGGACGCCTGAAGTAGGGGCAAGGCATCAGCAACATGGAACGTTAAATCAATCGATTGTCCCATGCCCTGTTGTGTAGGGGCACGGCATCAGCAACATGGAACGTTAAATCAATCGATTGTCCCATGCCCTGTTGTGTAGGGGCAAGGCATCAGCAACATGGAACGTTAAATCAATCGATTGTCCCATGCCCTGTTGTGTAGGGGCACGGCATCAGCAACATGGAACGTTAAATCAATCGATTGTCCCATGCCCTGTTGTGTA
>NZ_BLAY01000278.1 GCF_020521235.1 Microseira wollei NIES-4236
ATGTTGCACCTGCCGTGCCCCTACCCCAAACCCTTTGTGGGGGCACGGCATGATAAATATTTCGTTTACTCTCACCATGTTGCACCTGCCGTGCCCCTACCCCAAACCCTTTGTGGGGGCACGGCATGATAAATATTTCGTTTACTCTCACCATGTTGCACCTGCCGTGCCCCTACCCCAAACCCTTTGTGGGGGCACGGCATCCTAAATATTTCGTTTACTGTCACCATGTTGCACCTGCCGTGCCCCTACCCCAAACCCTCTGTGGGGGCACGGCATGATAAATATTTCGTTTACTCTCACCATGTTGCACCTGCCGTGCCCCTACCCCAAACCCTGTGTGGGGGCACGGCATTATAAATATTTCGTTGTTGCACCTGCCGTGCCCCTACCCCAAACCCTGTGTGGGGGCACGGCACGATCAATATTTCGTTTACTCTCACCATGTTGCACCTGCCGTGCCCCTACCCCAAACCCTGTGTGGGGGCACGGCATGATAAATATTTCGTTGACTCTCACCATGTTGCACCTGCCGTGCCCCTACCCCAAACGGTTTGTGGAGGCAGGGCATGATAAATATTTCGTTTACTGTCACCATGTTGCACCTGCCGTGCCCCTACCCCAAACGGTTTGTGGAGGCAGGGCATGATAAATATTTCGTTTACTGTCACCATGTTGCACCTGCCGTGCCCCTACCCCAAACCCTGTGTGGGGGCACGGCATGATAAATATTTCGTTGTTGCACCTGCCGTGCCCCTACCCCAAACGGTTTGTGGAGGCAGGGCATGATAAATATTTCGTTGACTCTCACCATGTTGCACCTGCCGTGCCCCTACCCCAAACCCTGTGTGGGGGCACGGCATGATAAATATTTCGTTGTTGCACCTGCCGTGCCCCTACCCCAAACCCTGTGTGGGGGCACGGCATGATAAATATTTCGTTTACTCTCACCATGTTGCACCTGCCGTGCCCCTACCCCAAACCCTGTGTGGGGGCACGGCATGATAAATATTTCGTTTACTGTCACCATGTTGCACCTGCCGTGCCCCTACCCCAAACCCTGTGTGGGGGCACGGCATGATAAATATTTCGTTTACTGTCACCATGTTGCACCTGCCGTGCCCCTACCCCAAACGGTTTGTGGAGGCAGGGCATGATAAATATTTCGTTTACTGTCACCATGTTGCACCTGCCGTGCCCCTACCCCAAACGGTTTGTGGAGGCAGGGCATCCTAAATATTTCGTTTACTGTCACAATCTTAAACGTGCCGTGCCCCTACTAAGGCTGACAAAGGCTGGAAAGCTAGAGACATGAAACTTGGCGATCGCATCACCATCCCTGTGAAAAAATTCTGGCAGCAGCATCCGCGCCATCGTTGGATACTGTCGATTCTGTGGGTGCTATTAATTGGCTTTTTGGCGTTTTTCTGGAATTTAGGCAGCATTGGTTTAATCGACGAAACCGAACCGCTATTTGCCGAAGCGGCGCGGCAAATGACCGTAACGGGGGATTGGATCGTGCCGTTTTTTAACGGCAAAACGCGCTTTGATAAGCCGCCGTTGGTTTACTGGTTAATGGCGATCGCATATAAAATTCTAGGCGTTAACGAGTGGAGCGTGCGCCTACCGAGTGCAATTGCTGCACTAGGGCTAACTGCACTCGGCTTTTACACCCTACGCCGTTTCGCATTTTTGCCACAAACTCGGTTAATTGAACAAAAAATCGCAAATTCTCTTTGGTTTTCCGCCTGGATCGGTACTGCCCTAATTGCCTTAAATCCGCTTACCCTAGTTTGGGCAAGAACCGGCGTCTCGGATATGCTACTCGTAGGTTGCATGGGATCGGCACTGCTTTGCTTTTTTATCGGATATGCCGGAATTCGGGAAGAAGAGGGGGAGACGCGGGGATGGGGAGACGCAAAGAAACAAATTGACTCGTATTTTTCTCCTTGGTATGTAGCATTTTACTTGCTGAGTGCTTTGGCAGTTTTGGCGAAAGGCCCGGTGGGAATAGTATTACCAGGATTGATAATTGCTGCTTTTCTACTTTATCTGGGCAAATTTAGGCTTGTTGTACCGCAAATGCGACCGCTGTTGGGTGGATTAATTTTTGCCGCAATTACTATTCCTTGGTACGTCCTGGTTATTTGGAAACAGGGCGACGCTTATATTAATTCGTTTTTTGGATACCACAATTTGCAACGCTTTACCAGCGTCGTCAACGATCATGCTGGGCCGTGGTACTTTTATTTTTTAATAGTGTTGGTGGGATTTGCTCCTTGGTCGAGTTACTTGCCCTTAGCGATCGCTAGACTGCGCTTTTGGGATCGAAAATACTGGCAAGCTGCACCCGCTGCGACTCAGTTAGGTTTATTCGCCCTATTTTGGTTTGCAGGCGTTTTCGGTTTCTTTACCATTGCTGTTACTAAACTACCCAGTTACGTACTGCCTTTAATGCCTGCGGCGGCAATTATGGTGACGCTGTTGTGGACTGAGCAAATGAGCAGAGGGGGAGGTGAGCAGGTGGGAATTAGGAATGCCACATACCCGATGCTTCAGTTAGGACTTTGGTGGAGTGGCTTATTTAATTTAGTGTTGGTATTAGCGATCGCATCTTTTATTTTCTTGAGTCCCAACTTGATAGGATATGACCCCGCCGTGCCTGATTTAAAACAGGTGTTGCAAAATTCAGGCATCCCCGTGCGGGGAGGAATTATTTGGGGACTAACGGCGACTGCGGTGGCGTTTTTGTTGCGAAAAAAACAGCTTCAACCTTGGCTTTGGAGTGCGAATTTGTTGGGATTTATCGCTTTTTTGATTTTTGTGTTAACTCCGGGCTACTTTTTGGTAGATAAAGTGCGCCAGCAACCGTTGCGAGAACTAGCTGCGATCGCAGTGCAACAGCAGAAACCTGGAGAAGAATTAATCATGGTTGGATTTGAAAAACCCAGCCTTGTATTTTACACCCAGCGCCCCGTAACCTTTTTCTCCTTCTTTGAATTTGCCTTAATCTACATGCAGCAAACCGCTGTCAAAAATCCAGCTTCACCTTCGGTGCTAATTCTGGCTCAATATAACAAAACCGGAGAAGAATTTTTACAGCCAGGTCAATCCAAAACTATCGCTCAAGCGGGAAGTTACAAACTAATTCGGGTGTCTAAAAAACAATTCCAGGATTTATGGAGCGATCCCCCCAACCCCCCTTCCCAAGGGGGGCTAAGTTTGATTAAAAAGTAGGTTGGGTTGAGGTAACGAAACCCCACAACAGACAAAATACTAAGGCACGACGATCTTATCACCTTTGTTTCTGGCTGCGAGAGAAACCCGGTTTCTTTACCCGCTTAACCAGCATTAGCCTTCGTGAACTGCTTGATTACGAGTAGCGCTAACCTACCCTACTAGCTCTACTTTTTTCCGACTCTTTCCTGATTTTCTCCGATTGACGAGGTAAATGTATTCAGACCTCCTAAAGCTGCTTGTGGGTTGTTGAGGTGCTATCTGCCGCCACTGATTTTTGCTGTTACAGCGGATTGCAAGCGAGTGAAGGAAAGCCTTATGGCTTCGTTTGTATAGCGGCAGCATTAATGCTGCCGCTATACAAACGAAGGTGTACTTCATGCGCCTGCAATCCGCTATAGACCGCTTTCTCGGTGGAAGCGATAGTTCAAAACTGTCTGTCAGCGTTCAGCATTTAGAGTAGGTTAGCGAGTCCAGCTATCAAGGTATTTGGTGACGAAATGATTTTCAACGTAGTTCCAGATTTTCTGTTTTTTATCATTGAGGTAGTATTATTAAACATAGCTTTAAATTTACTAGCTAATAGTATACATATTCCTCCCACACCAAGAAATCGTATTATTTTGGCTGTAATAGCATTATTTTTGGCACTAATATTATTCTGGATTAAAAATATTGTCTATCCACCGCCAATTTGTCAACCATCACCTGATGTTGCAACCCGTCTAAGTACAGGAGGCAATAATCTTATTACCAAAAACACACCATATGAAAAGGATCGAGAACAAAAAATATACGATAATAACAGACAAGTAGATGCAAATAACTCATACCTACTTGCTGTCGCTGTACCTGGAAATGCTCGACAACAAGCAGCAAGAGCGATGTTGGCTGGCGTTGCCGATGCACAAACCAAATTCAATCAAGCTCAGAAAGACCCAACTACACCAAAAAAATCATCCCAACCAAAACTTTTAAATATTGTAGTTGTTGATGATAATGACGATAAAGATGTTGCCAGTAAAGTTGCCTGCCAAATTGCGACAAATCCCGAATGGAAAAATATTTTGGGAGTTATCGGACATCATTCTAGCAATGCTAGTAAAGCAGCTTTGGAAATATACGCAAAAGCTGGCATAACAATGATAACTCCAACCAGCACCAGTACAAATTTAAGGCAAGACTCAAACAACAAAGTTTTTTTTAGAGCAACTGTTTCTAATGCAGCTTTGGGTCGTAGTTTAGCTGACGAGATCGGAACCTTAGGTAAAGTTCGTATCTTTTATGAAGGTAATAATGAATATAGCAAAGAATTGAAGAATAAATTTAAATAATTTTTAGATACCACTCTAGTTGAGAAAGAGATTGACATAAAACCTTCTAATTTCGCAGAAAGTGATGTACCTCGAACACCTAATTATGTTAAAGCTGCTGTCTTTTTCTCGAGTGGTGGTACAGAAGGAAAAAATAAGCGAACAATTAGTTTAATAAAAAAAATAAGGGACGAAAACCCTAGGATAAGCTTATTTGGTGGAGATTCGCTTTATGAGGGGTTGAACTTGTCCATAGGTAAGAGGGATATTGAGGGGTTGCAGTTAGTTATTCCCTGGTTTCCTGTCAACTTAGATGGACAAATGATTTCCGATTATGCCAGAGAAGCTAAAGAAACCTGGGGCGGGCAAATTAATTGGGTGACAGCAAGCAGCTATGATGCTACTCGGGCATTCCTGGCGGCAATATCACAAGCTGAAAAAACATATAGAAGGGTAGATAGGAAATCTGTTTTAGAGTCTTTACCAAAAGTTGTTCTTGAAAAGGAGTTTACATCAGGGGAGAAACTCGAGTTTCAAAATGGTGAACGGCAAGGGGGAAAGCCTGTTTTTGTAGAAGTAGTTCAGAAAGAAAAATTGCCAAAAATATTGCAGTGTAGCTTTGAGGTATGTTTTAAACCGTTTGAAGTAAAGAAACCCAACACAAAACACTAACCTGTTGGGTTTAACGATAGTGAAACCCAACCTACAATACAAATTATTTGAGTTATTGGCGATCCGAGATCTTTGGTAGGGGCACGGCATTTGATAACCTTTGATATAAACCAACAATTATTCTACGTTCCCTACGACACCGTGCCCCTACAACGCCGTGCCCCTACAGCCAACAATTTATTTCTCGGCAATTATTGACCTTTTTTAAACAACGCTCGATAAACAGGTTCGCCTTTTGCTTGAGTAGCAATTTCCCGTTCAGTAGGCACTGGGAGGGGGTTTTCTAGCAACCAAGTATCGCCATTCTGACTCAAAAAAGCTGGATGATTAGCGAAGCGCTGCTGCATTTCCACCGCCACCGCTTCGATATCCGACTGAAGCAAAACCAATCCGCCTGGTGCTAAATAAGTTGCCAAAAAATTAACCAATTCCGGTTGTACGATGCGCCGCTTTTGATGCCGTTTCTTAAACCAGGGATCGGGAAATTGAATCGTAACGTACTGTAACGTTCCCGGTGGCAGAGAACTGAGCAATGCTTGCAAAGAGTTATTCGCGTTGCAATACACATAATGGAGATTTGTCAACCCCAACTCATCGCGCAAGCGATTTGCTTCTTCTACCAAAGGTTCGCGAATTTCTAACCCCAGAAAGTTCCAATCCGGTTGTAGCTGTGCCATTTTTAAGACAAAGCGTCCCCGCGCGCAGCCAATATCTAGATGTAAAGGCTGTGTCGGATTGGCGTATACTTTCTCCCAGAGGGGAGGATCGGTAGGTGTCTGATACTTTCTACACAGGGGATTGACATGTTGTCGAACTCGAACCGCAGCCAAGGTGACGCTCCTTTTGGGAATGGCTAATGGCTAATGGCTAATTGGTATTTCCTATGACCTATTACCAATGACCCATCAACCAATCTAAAATCGAATATCTAAAATCTAAAATTTTTCTATCGGTGTTATGAGTTTAAATTTTCGGTTTGCGGTGGTAAGCGACTTACACATTGCGGTACCTCACACCGTTTGGGATCATCCTAGCCGGTTTCATCTGGTGGAAGTGGGTATCCCAGCTTTAGAAATTGTACTGCGCCATCTGGAACAACTCGACTTGGATTTTATCCTGTTACCGGGGGACTTGACGCAGCACGGGGAAGCGGATAACCATGCTTGGTTGAGCGATCGCATATCCCAACTCCCTTTCCCAGCTTATGTTGTACCGGGAAACCACGATTTTCCCAGTTTACTACCCAACGAGCGCTCAATTGGTTGGGCAGATTTCCCGCGCTACTACCGTAAAGCGGGTTACGACGACCCGACACAACTTTACTATACCTGCGAAGTTCTGCCCGGATTGCGCCTGATTGGACTCAACTCGAATCAATTTGACGCGGAAGGTAAGCAGATTGGACGTTTAGATGATACCCAGTTGGCTTGGTTGGAACAAGTTCTAGCACAAACCAAAGACGAGTTTGTCTTGGTGATGGTGCATCACAACGTAGTCGAACACTTACCCAATCAATCCCAGCATCAGCTGGGGCGTCGGTATATGTTAGACAATGCACCCGTTTTACGGCAAATGCTGCGAAAAGCTGGGGTGCAATTGGTATTCACGGGTCATTTGCACGTCCAAGATATTGCCCAGGATGACGGTTTATACGATATCACCACCGGGTCTTTGGTTAGCTATCCCCACCCTTATCGCATCTTGCACTTCCGCACGGATAATTATGACCGCAAATGGTTGCAGGTCGAGTCGTATCGCGTGGGAGAGGTTCCGGGTTGGACGACTTTGGCGCAGACATCGCGGGAGTGGATTGGGGAGCGATCGCTTCCTTTCATGCTCAGATTGCTCACCGATACTCCTTTGAATTTACCCACTGCAACCGCCGAAAAACTAGCACCGAGTCTGCGCTATTTTTGGGCGGATATTGCCAAGGGGGATGCTATTTTTGATTTTCCCCAATTTCCACCCGCAGTCCGCAGGTATTTTGAGCAATTTGGTGCTATCAACCGCGACGGTATTCCCACGCTGATTGATAATTGCACGACTTTGTTGCTTTAGCCGTTGTTCGTAGTAGGCGCTGCCATCGCCTACTACAAACCTGCGCCTAATGTTCCAATCTAAAATCTTAAATCTTAAATCCCTTGACTTTTCTGTGAGTTTTCTGATATTGTTATTTCCATAATGGGAAAGGCGCGCGCTTATATATAACGGAAAAAAGAGCGCGGCTGTTTGAGTTAGGAATATCAGAAAAAAGTTGCGATTCACCCGGTAAAGAAAGCAGAAGCATCCCGATTCGCAGCAGGGGTAGGGAAGATCAGCAGGGGTAGTAGGGGCTAAGGCTATAGTAAGTTTTGTCGTCAACCCAAAGATGTTTGAATGCCGTGCCCCAAAAATGTCGCATTCCCCAAAGATGAAAGCATCTTGCCAAAAATCAACCCAAAGATTCCCGATGGGTAACGGGGGTAGGGAACAGCAGTAAATTGTCCCATTCCCCAAAGATGTGGGAACGTTGCCAAAAATGTCTCGCAGCAGGGGTAGGGAAGATCAGCAGGGGTAGTAGGGGCACGGCATCAGTAAGTTTTGTCGTCAACCCAAAGATGTTTGAATGCCGTGCCCTTACAATGTCGTCAATCCAAAGATGAAAGCATCTTGCCAAAAATCAACCCAAAGATTCCCGATGCGTAACGGGGGTAGGGAACAGCAGTAAATTGTCCCATTCCCCAAAGATGTGGGAACGTTGCCAAAAATGTCGCATTCCCTAAAGATGAAAGCATCTTGGCAAAAATCAACCCAAAGATTGCCGATGCGTAACGGGGGTAGGGAACAGCAGTAAATTGTCCCATTCCCCAAAGATGTGGGAACGTTGCCAAAAATGTCGCCAAACCAAAGATGAAAGCATCTTGCCAAAAATCAACCCAAAGATTCCCGATGCGCCAGGGGGGTAGGGAACACGAGTAAATTGTCCCATTCCCCAAAGATGTGGGAACGTTGCCAAAAATGTCGCATTCCCTAAAGATGAAAGCATCTTGCCAAAAATCAACCCAAAGATTCCCGATGCGCCAGGGGGGTAGGGAACAGCAGTAAATTGTCCCATTCCCCAAAGATGTGGGAACGTTGCTCGCAGCAGGGGTAGGGAAGATCAGCAGGGGTAGTAGGGGCTAAGGCTAAAGTAAGTTTTGTCGTCAACCCA
>NZ_BLAY01000279.1 GCF_020521235.1 Microseira wollei NIES-4236
CAGAGTTGTTGTTTGCGTAAGTGCGATCAATATTGGTAGGGAACATCAGTAAATTTTGACGCTAACTCAAAGCTTTTAGATGTTCCCTACCCCGCAAACGCTGTGGTGGAAAATGGCTGCATTTGTGCGGCAAAAAAGCGGAATATGAGTCCCGTTAGAAATGCGAAATAGAGAGTAAATCTCATGAATTTAAACTTGGCATTGGTCAATCTAGAAACTAAAACGGAGATACATAAATGGTTGAATATTGCAGCGTTGCCTATGCTTGGGTAGGCAGAGGATGGACTCAGGAAATTGAGTGGATCCGTATACAGGGCGAGGAAGTTTTCGAGTGGAGGGGGAAATATTGGACAGATTTTTTGAATCACATGGCACAACAGCAATGGGAGCTTGTTACAGTAGCTCCATTAGGAGGTGGAAAGACTAGCGTTTATGGGGTTGTCGCCTATTTTAAGCGCCATATCTAAGCCGTTAAAGTTAGCTCAACCGTTGTCCACATTTGATTGAATGTCTTAAACTAAAATTAAAGTAGCGTACCGAGAAACTGGCAATGTCTGAGCATACTGCAATCGTTCAATGGCAGCGTAACCAAGCAAAGTTCACAGATAACAAATACAGTCGCGAACATATTTGGCAATTTGACGGAGGAGCAGAGATTCCTGCTTCTTCCTCGCCAGATATTGTTCCCGTGCCCTATTCTAATTCTGACTGTATTGACCCAGAAGAAGCTTTTATTGCTGCTCTATCAAGCTGTCACATGCTTTGGTTTCTTTCTATTGCAGCCAAAAGGAAGTTTATCGTTGATAGCTATAGCGATCGCGCGATTGGTTTAATGGAGAAAAATGAAGCTGGAAAGCTAGCGATCGGCAAAATTTATCTGCGTCCACAGGCGATCTTTTCTGGGAATAACTTGCCCACCGACAAGCAGATTGAGGAAATGCACTCTGAAGCCCATCATAGCTGTTTCCTGGCAAATTCAGTAAAAACCGAAATTATTGTGGAAGCGATATGCCGACCGCACGCGCAAGGGACGCAGCATCATAATTTACCAATTATTCCTCTGAATTGAAAACAGTAACAGTGACCCATATGATTCAGAACAACGACAAAGCGAGAACCGATTTTCATAAGGATATCATTCGAGAGTTTGTTGACGCAATCAACGAACAAAACTGGGACAAACTCGCTCAATTGGTTGCCCCCAACTTCCTGCGACATAGCCACGCTGCTGGTGAACCTGGAATCTGTAATCGAGATGAACTTAAAGCATTTCTCCGCAGAGAAATAGAAACATTTCCTGATGCAAAAGAAAGTATCGAAGAAATGCTTGCCGAAGCGGATAAAGTAGCAGTACGGCAACGATTCCAGGGAACCCAACAAGGTTGGATGGGATCGTATCCGCCGAGTGGGAAGAAACTGACAGCAGATTACATTGCCATCTATCGGGTACAGGAAAATCAAATCGTGGAAGCGTGGGCAGCGTGGGACAATTTGAACGCACTAAAACAACTTGGTCACTTTAATCCACCCGCCTAACAACGCCGATGCACCGGACTATTGAACAGTTATTTGGTTGCGATCTTATAGCCAGAAAGTTGAGATAAATGTCTAACAACCCTGTTGCAGGGGACTGAATCAAGGCGTGGGGTGAAAATATTTATGAAAAGTTAAGTTCCACTCCTCCTCAAACTCCTTAACTTTTCTGTATCGACAGATCGATTGCCAAATTCTATAAAAAGAACATTCGCAACTGCGAGGCAATCGAGATGAACAACAAGTCAGGGTCTAATCTCAATAGTACTTTAGTTACAGCCGCCGTCTTAAGTAGGCTCGTTAACATATCTCTAATCCTTATCTGGCAAGCATCGCTCTCACATCATCCCACCGAGAGTCGTTCTTTTTCGCTAGCGGATTTTGCGGCAATTTTTCGGATGCCGTTGTAAATTAACGATATAATTTAACTCAAGTTGCTAGTTATCTCAGACATAGCAGCTAATGGCTAATGGCTAATGGCTAATGGCTAATGTCAGTAAAAATCCTATATTAGCAAGCTTGCAATTAGCAACACCGAAGTTTATAACTAGCAACTTGCGTTAATTTACTATCACCTGGTCTTTCACCCGCAGCAGGATTTCCCCGATGGAAAAACTGATTTTATCTTACGAATATCAAGTGGGTGGTCGTCTCCCCGTTGATGCACCCAGCTATGTGGTACGGCAAGCGGATGAAGAACTTTACAATGCTTTAAAAGCGGGTGAGTTTTGTTATGTCCTCAATTCCCGTCAGATGGGGAAATCTAGTCTGCGGGTGCAAGTGGCGAAGCGATTGCAAGCAGATGGAATTGCTTGCACGACTGTTGATTTATCTGGAATTGGTAACCGCAATACAACTCCGGATCAGTGGTATGCGGATATTATTATGCGACTGGTGCGGAGTTTCCGACTTGCAAACCAAATTAACGTGCGTCAGTGGTTAGCGGAACGACAAGATTTATCCCCCGTTGGTCGTTTGGGTGAATTGTTTGAAGCGGTATTGCCTGAGTTAATCGAGCAACCGATTGCAATTTTTTTCGATGAAATTGACAGCACTATTAGTTTACCCTTTAATACCGATGATTTTTTCTCCCTACTTCGAGCTTGTCACGAACAGAAATATCTGACTTTTGCTTTATTGGGAGTAGCAACGCCTTCGGATTTGATTGCAGATAAAACCAGAACGCCTTTTAATATTGGTCGCGCGATTCAATTGGATGGATTTCAATTGCCAGAAGTTGAACCATTAGAAAGAGGATTAGTCGATAAGGTAGATAATCCCGAAGCAGTACTCAAAGAAGTTTTATCTTGGACTGGGGGACAACCATTTCTGACTCAAAAGCTATGTCAGTTGGTAGCTGAAAGTAAAGATGGGGGGACGGGAAATGTTTCCCAATTCCCAATTCCCAATACGGAATTTCCTTACCTCAACAAGTTGGTGCGGGAGGTGCTGACCCAGCATGGGGAAGTTGCGGAACAGGTGGCTGGTATTGCGCGAGCGCACATTATCGAAAACTGGGCTGCACAAGACGAACCGCCTCATCTGCGGACGATACGCGAACGCATCCTCAACAACGAACAACGCGCCAGCCGATTGCTAGGATTATACCAGCAAATATTACAAAATAATGGCGTTCCAGCCGATGATTCCCCCGAAAAAATCGAATTACTTTTATCAGGATTAGTCGTCAAGCAACAGGGTAGCTTGCGAGTTTATAACCGCATCTATCAGGAAGTGTTTACCCAAGAATGGGTAGAAAAGCAATTAAAGAAATTGCGCCCCTATGCCGATTTAATCAACGCTTGGGTTGCTTCTGACTATCAAGATGAAAACTGTCTCTTGCGCGGACAAGCGCTTAAAGATGCACAAAATTGGGCAAAAGGCAATAATTTAAGCAACCAAGATTATCGATTTTTAGCTGCTAGCGAAGCCTTGGATAAACGCGAAGTGCAAAATGCTTTAGAAGTCTCAGAACGAGCAAATCAAATCCTAGCAGAAGCCGAACAAAAAGCCAGACAAACCATTCGACGCGGACTAATATTAATCTCGATGCTTTCTTTAGGCGCAGTTACCCTTTTGGGATTGTCGGCGGTGCTAGCATGGCAAACCGCGCAACAAAAACAACAAGTGGCCTTTGGTGAAGTTAAAGCGCTGACTCTCTCATCAGAAGCGGCTTTTGAATCCCATCAAACCTTAGATGCTTTGCTCGAAAGTCTCAAAGCGGGTATCAAATTAAACCAAATAGGTTGGAACAATGCGGATAATGACCTAAAAGTGCGAGTAGAAAAGACACTCAGACAGTCCCTCTATTGGGTGCGAGAACGCAACCGTTTAGTCGGTCACGGAGATTTAGTCACGCGGGTGAAATTCAGTCCCAACGGTAATCTTTTTGCGACTGCAAGTTGGGACAAAACCGTCAAAATTTGGCGACGAGATGGACAACTTTTACAGACTTTGCAGGGTCATACAGATGCAGTTTGGAGTACTAATTTTAGTCTTGATGGCAAAATGCTTGCTACTTCCAGTCGTGATAAAACCGTTAAAGTTTGGCGCGTTGAAGATGGTCGAGAATTAGTGACTTTTCGGGGTCATAAAGATTGGGTTGCTTGTGTAGGTTGGAGTCCTGATGGCAAGACAATTGCCTCGATGGAATGGAACGGAAAGATGAAGCTTTGGAACTTGGCGGGTGAGGAATTGCAGTCTTTTGATACCCATAATGCACCAGTTCTTGCTATTAGTTTTAATCCCGACGGAAAAAGCATTGCAACTGCGAGTCGCGACGGGACGGCTAAACTTTGGAGTTTAGATGGCAGGAACTTGCGAACGTTTCGCGGACATAGCAATTGGGTAATGTATGTTAATATCAGTCGGGATGGCAAAACAATTGCCACTGCCAGTCGGGATAAAACCGCGAAAGTTTGGAATTTAGACGGAGAAGAATTACTAACCTTGCCAGGTCATGAAGATACAGTTACCGGCGTCGTTTTTAGTCGCGACGGTCAAACCCTTGCGACTGCAAGTTTAGATAAAACAGTCAGAATTTGGAACCGCAAAGGCGAACAACAACAAATTTTGCGCGGACATACCGATGCAGTTTGGGGTGTAAATTTCGCTCGCGACGGACAAACTCTTGCGAGTAGTGGTGAAGATGAAACGGTGAGACTTTGGAACTTAGAAGGGTCAGATTTGGGTTACAAAGCTGTCACTTGGAGCGATACTGAAGGAGAGGAAGCGATTTGGGGTGTGGTTTTCAGTCCCGATGGTCAAATTCTCGGTACAACGGGTCGATATATGACTTCCAAACTTTGGAATCGCCAAGGACAGGAACAGGCGGCGCTGCGAGGTCATCAAGATACCGTCAGAAGTCTTCAATTTAGTCCAGATGGACGCTTAGTTGCGACTGCGAGTCGAGATAAGACGGTCAAACTTTGGAATTTGACAGGTAAAGAACTGGCAACTTTTAAAGGACATGAAGCGGATGTGAGAAGCGTTAGTTTTAGTCCCGACGGTCAAACAATTGCTAGCGCGAGTTGGGATACAACTGCTAAATTGTGGAGTCTTTCTGGCAAAGAACTATTAACATTGCGCGGACATCAAGCTGGACTTTGGAGCATTCGTTTCAGTCCCGATGGTCAAATTATCGCCACTGCAAGTGAAGATGGAACTGCTAAACTTTGGAATCGGCAAGGTGAAGAATTGGCAACCTTGCGAGGACATGAAGCGGGAATACAAGCGGTAGCTTGGAGTCCCGATGGTCAGATAATTGCCACTGCTAGTAAAGATAAAACAGTCAAACTTTGGAACCTTCAGGGAGAAGAATTGATTGCACTTCGCGGTCATCAAGGTGAAGTGAATGCGGTAATTTTTAGTCCTGATGGCAAAGTTATTGCAACGGCAAGTGAAGACATGACAGTTAAATTATGGAACCTTGAGGGAGAAGTATTGCAAACTCTTGGCGGTCAAGGTTCTGGAGTTAAAAGCGTCAGTTTCAGTCCCGATGGTCGCATCCTTGCTTCGTCAGATTCTATTGGTAAAGTGATTCTGTGGAATTTGAATTTAGATTTAGGTTCAGAGGCGTTATTAGCGCGGGGTTGCGATTGGGTGAGGGATTATTTGAGGAATAGTGCGAGTGTAAAAGAGGATGATCGACATTTGTGCGATCAGATTGGAATGGTGAAAATACCCAAGTAGAATGCCTGGTCGATAATGTCTAATAGACCTCTGCAAAAACTCTTGTGGGGTAGGCATCCTGCCTGCCTTTGAGTTTGTTTTTTGCAGAAGTCTAATACTCAAATATGTTTGAAACTGTTGAGAATACTGTATAATGTTTAATGAATTATATCATGTCCGCGAGAGATCGGTAGTGTATGGATGGCTAATTGCTAATTGCTAATTGCTAATATAGTATTTTTCCTGACATTAGCCATTAGCGATTAGCTATTAGCAGTTACACAACCGTTGCTACCGGACATGATATTATTGGTAGCTTGATGAAATATTTTCTATGAAAGCCGATTTAAAACTCAAGTTTCTGCAATCTTTCAATCAGTATATAAATAACGAGAATTCAAGGCAGATTAATCTGCTAGTGGTTAGCACCATTATCATCGCTATAATTGGTATTCTGCCTGCGATCGCCTTGCCTTCTTACTTGAGTCAATTAAACATTAAAGCAGCACAAGCAGAAGCAAGGCAAACCCTGATGGCAATGAATGCGGCTCAGCAAGCTTATTACCTCAGAAATAACCAATTTTTAAAGACTATGGGTGACTTCCAAAAGTTCAGTGGTCTTAGTATAAAAACAGCAACCGTTAACTATACATATGATGTTGTAAGTGTAGTAGGAGTGGGGGTTGTCAACTTAGCTAAGCCTCCACTTCGTTCGCAACTTTTTGCATATGCAGGAGGTGTAGGTAAAATTGAAACACCCGGAACAACCAAATACACGACTGCGACGGTATTGTGTGAAAGCAAAGTTCCAGGACTGCCACCTTCCGCTGGTTCAATTACGTTTACATTTAGAGAGGTAAAATGTAATGGAGCTGATTTTCAGGATGTTAAATAAAAGTTTTTTGTTCTCTTGAGGAGGTGTTTATGAAATCAGATTTGAAATTAAAATTTCCGGGAATTAGAACTTAGTGACAGTTTGTAGGGTGCGTTAGCCAAGAGTACGGCACCATTAATTGTATACATTGTCACTGTATAAGTCCTAATTGTAAGATTATTTGTTGTTTTTATAGTCTCCCGTCGGTGCCGTACTCTCGGCTAACGCACCCTACCCTTAGCTCAGTTATCAGCCATTTTCAATGGTTAAGTCTGTTCAATATGGAAATACGGATTGAACCTTACGACGCTCATCAACTTGATGCAGTCATTCGTCTTTCGCTGCGAGCATGGACTCCGGTGTTTGATTCGATTCAGAACGCGATGGACGCTGACGTTTACCGAGCATTCTATCCCGATAATTGGCGTGTGAGCCAGCAAAAGGCGGTCGAGAGTGTCTGTGCTGCGGACGACACAAATGTGTGGGTTGCGATCGCCGCTGGTTCAACGGTCGGCTTTGTAGCCGTGAAACTACACTCGGAAAGCAGCATGGGTGAAATCTACATGGTCGCTGTCGATCCAGACTTTCAAGGTCAAGGCATTGGCACAGCTCTGATGGAATTCGCGCTTGATTGGATGAAAGATGCTGGAATGTCTGTTGCTATGGTCGAGACTGGAGGCGATCCCGGTCATGCCCCAGCACGTCGCACCTATGAAAAGCTAGGCTTCGGGCTGTTCCCGGTTGCCAGATACTTCAAAAAGCTCTAGATCCCCAGGGATGGAAAACGATCGGCCTATCTGTAGTGCGATCGCATTGGCATGGTAAAAACATCGGAGTAGAGTTACCAGCCATTTTCAGCAGTTATCTTTAATCAGAGGTGTCTTTGTTTCAGGAGCGTGAAAATTTGGCGATCGCGTAGCATGGAGTAGAACCGTTGAACGCTATGACGACTCCAGTGGATTTTTCTGCCTATCTGCGATCGCTCTGTAACCATTATGCACAGTGGTGGAAAGCGTATGGGTTCATCGATGAAATTGACGACTCGACCTGGTTTGAGTTTGAGCTAGACAGCAAAACCCAAGAAAAGCCCATCAAACCGGGGGAAAAGCCTACCGAAAAAACCCAGCCTGTTTTGGCAGCTATTCGCGATTATGCCCACGAGAAAATTTTGATTGCGGCCAGTCCAGGGGCGGGAAAATCGACACTGTTGGCACGGGTAATGAGCGATGCAGCGCAACAGGCTATAAAAAATCCAGAGCTTCCCATTCCTGTGTTGGTAGAGTTAAAGCTTTACAGGGAATCGGGAATTTGGGGACTGCTCCAAACGGCGTTAGAAAATCATAACCTTTACCTCGAAATCCCGGATATCAAGCGACTGATAGCAGAACAGCGACTTTTGCTGCTGGCGGATGGATTTAATGAGTTGCCGAGTGAACCAACCAGAGCCGAATTTAAGAATTTCTGTCAGCGCCAGATGCCACTTATTGTCACTACGCGGGATTTTGTGAGTGATGTTGGGATTGAGCGTAAACTTGAACTCCAACCGCTGAGTTCTCCGAAGGTTAAAGCATTTTTTCAAAGTCGTCTGCCCGGTCAAGACCAAAAGCAGATCCAGGAACTGTGCGATCGCACCAGAGATTTTGGGCAAACACCGCTGATGGTGTGGATGATCTTCATTGAGCCGCTCTCCGCTCTAAAGAGACGGAGAATCAGGCCAGGAGTTAAAGTTAACTTTTCGCCCTTCAATAGCTATCTGGTTAACATTTCCTGACTGTGCCCTTGACCGCTCCGAGGGAGAATGAG
>NZ_BLAY01000280.1 GCF_020521235.1 Microseira wollei NIES-4236
GCGGGCATATTGACCGCTCAAATCGTGATGGTGAAAAGTTCATCTGTTCGGCTTGTGGATTTTTGGCCCATGCTGATATTACGGCAAGCGAAAAACATTAGGGACAGAGCATTAGAAATGGTACGCCTGGACTCGACGGAACCTGCGGTCAAAACCGCTAAACGCCCAAAATACTGTAAGGAGAAGAGCCAGTGCGGTCTTGGGGTTTCCCCAAGTGGAGCAACTGGCGTATCACCGCGTCCTTTGGACAAAGGCGGTGAGCCTGGGAACCTTGTTGCCAAGGATATTAAGACCGAAATGTCTTAAGAATCTCCGCGTCAAGAGACCGGAGAGTGTCAACCGGGCAAAGAATCAGTCTACAAGGCCCAATTGGCTGAAGGTATTGTGCATCTGTCCATGAGTCAGATTCGCATTCCTACAGCCGTGCGATCGGTCATAGAGGTGCGACTAGTACCGCGTTGCAACAGCTATGTCGTGGAGATTGTTTATGAGCAACCTGAGAAGCCCGCCCTCGGTGGATCGTTCATCGCTGGTATGGATCTGGGACTAGACAACCTGGTGGCTCTATCATCAAACCGACCGGGCTTTGTCCCATTGTTGGTAACGGGAACGCCGCTGAAGTCAGTCAATCAGTTCTACAACAAGCGCTCTTCACAGTTGCAAAGTCAATTGCGAGGCAAGCGCTTTTCATCCCATCAAATCAACAGACTGACGCAATCTCGCAATCAGTACGTTGACAACTACCTGCATCAGGCTAGCAGGTTGGTTGTGAACTACCTGAAATCTTGGGAGATTGGCACGTTGGTCATCGGCAAAAATGACCAGTGGAAGCAATCAATTAACATCGGCAAACGGAACAACCAGAACTTTGTTCAGATTCCCCATGCTCGACTGATTGAGATGATTAGCTATAAGTGCCAGTTAGAAGGCATAGCAGTCATCGTGAGCGAGGAAAGTTATTCCTCAGACTTTGATCCACTGCCTAAATACGGCGATGCTGTGCCAAATTTCAGTGGACGCAGAGTGAAGCGCGGTCTGTATAAAACCGCCACTGGCAAGTTGATCAATGCCGACATCAATCGCAGTTTGAACATCATCAGAAAAGTATTCCCCAAAGCGTTTACCGCAGAGGGGATAGTGAGTGCCGCCGTTGCACCATTGAAGGTTCTGCCTTCATAAAGAGTGAAAATTGAGACAGGTAACTTTGTCCAATTTAGCTTAAACGGTTAAGATATATAACCGGACTTAATATTTCCGGTGACCATGTCGGCAACCATCGCCTCGTCAAAACATTCTATTCCCGGAGCCTACTGGCAGTGGCAAGAGCAGCCTATCTACTACGTCAAAGCTGGCAAACGCAAATCCCAGCGCCCGCCGTTACTATTAATCCACGGATTTGGTGCGTCTACAGACCACTGGCGTAAAAATATCGTCGGATTGTCTCAGGATTTTGAAGTCTGGGCGATCGACCTACTCGGCTTTGGACGTTCGGCTAAACCAAACTGGCAGTATAGCGGTAATTTGTGGCGCGACCAACTGTATGATTTTGTCACCGAGGTCATCGGTCAGCCCGCCGTCTTGGCAGGAAATTCCCTGGGAGGCTATGCCGGTTTGTGTTTGGCGGCGCAACGTCCCTCCTCTGCTGCGGGTTTGGTGTTGGTCAACAGTGCCGGACCATTTACTGAAATCAAACCTCAGCCCCAACCCGATCCGTTCCGCAAGCTATGGGGTGACGCTGTTCTGTCGATTCTGCGCCAACCTTGGGCAAATTATCTGCTATTTCAGTACCTGCGGCAACCCTGGGTAATTCGTCAAACCCTGGAAAAAGTTTATCTTGACAAAAGTGCCGTTACCGATCAATTAGTGGAAGAAATTTACCGTCCTTCCTGCGATCCGGGTGCGGTGAAAGTTTTTGCTTCGGTTTTCAGTACGCCCCAAGGCGAGAAGGTGGACGCGCTGCTCTTAAAATTAACCTGTCCGCTGTTGATGCTGTGGGGAGAAGGCGATCCCTGGATGAATTCCAGAGAACGCGGCGAGAAGTTCCGTCAATTCTATCCTCAACTGACGGAACATTATCTGCAAGCAGGGCATTGTCCCCACGACGAAGTACCAGATAAAGTGAATGCGCTCTTAGCTGAGTGGATTTCATCGAAAGTAGCTATTAGCTAATCGGTAATCGGTAATCGGTAATCGGTAAAAAAACCAATTACCAATTCCCCATTACCAATTACCCATTAGCATTTTATGCTTCCACACTGGTTAATTTTAGCGATTGGCGGTCTAATTTCTGGAGTGCTTGCTGGTTTTTTGGGCATTGGCGGCGGCAGTTTGATAGTTCCTTTGTTGGTGGCGCTTGGGTACTCGCCAGTGCAAGCGATCGCTACCAGCAGTCTCTCTATTTTCATTACCGCTATTTTCGGTACAATTCAAACCTGGCGAATGGGTTTTTTTAGCTTCAAACCCATTGTTTTATTAGGATTTACAGCCACGAACGCCGCTCAAATTGGTGCTGATTTCGCCGATAAAATTGCGGCTTATTTACTGTTTGATGTTTTTTGTGCGAAAAAATATTTATTTTGTAGACCTTCCTAAGCGCCTCACTCAGCAACAAAAGCGTCGGGAAACAGAAGAAATTATCCCCTCAACTATTACCAACCATATTGTTGCTAGAATTCTCACCGGCATTGTAGCAGGGGTGCTAGCCGGTTTATTTGGTGTGGGGGGCGGTGCGATTATGGTGGCTTTACAAATTTTACTATTGGGCGAAAGAATTAAAGTAGCAATTCAAACCAGTTTAGGCGTTATTGTGATTACGGCTTTATCTGCTGGCGGGGGACATGCGATTCAAGGAAACGTTCTGTGGCGAGAGGGAATTATATTAGGTGCGGGTGGACTTTTGGGGGTGCAAGTTGGAACGCGCTACTTGCCAAGATTACCCGATGAAGTTGTTAGTTTTATCTTTCGTTTCATGCTGGCAATTTTGTCTGTTTATATTTTTTGGCAAGCTGGGAATAGTTATAAATTGGTAATTGGTAATCGGTAATTGGTCTAGTGTCATTAACCTCATGGCACGCTGGTTAACTAGGAGGTGGTGAGAAAAGCTTTTTACTATTAACTCAAGTTACTAGAGTCTTTGACTTGTGATAGCGCTTCTATTAGGTTGGCTCCCATCTGTGCTAGACACCCCCTACCTTGATGTACGACTATTACCGGAGTGGAGACGCTTGCGCCCGTAGTTAGGGCGCAAGCGTCTCCACTGCCATAAAATCACCCCTTTAACCAGCAGAGTAATTTTTATCTGTACACAAAGAAGTAGACCTGCTCTTAGAGGGGGTGCAAGCGCGTCTCGTCATGCTTGATAATTTCGTTAATCTTTTCCCCTCACCATTTCTCGTTTGAGGGGATTTTATTATATAATCGAATCCTAAAGTCGGCAAATCAAAAATTTTGGTCAATCAGCTCTCCCAGGCTAGCTGTAAGGTCAAAAAATTAAGGAGATTAAGTAGTTAAAGTGACAAAAGTATTCAAGAAAATACTTAGAGAACCGCTGGGGACAGTCTTGGCTGCCCAACCCAAGTGAAGCGAAAGCAGAAGCGGGCAAGAGAAGTTAAAACCCAAGTCATAACGTTATTTGCCCCCTTTTGCTTTCGCTGGCGATAACTGGCAACTTGAGTTATTATCTATTACCCATGACCAAAGGACGCTTCAAATGACAGTTTACGAGGGGAATTTTACTCAAACAGAATCCCTGCGGTTTGCCATTGTCATCGGTCGATTTAACGACTTGGTGACAACCAAACTTTTGGAGGGGTGTCAAGATGGCCTAAAACGCCACGGGGTCGATGTTAACCCCCAGGGCACTCAGGTAGATTACGTTTGGGTACCGGGCAGTTTTGAAATTCCCTTGATGGCGCACCAAATGGCACTCACCCATCGCTATGATGCCGTGATTTGTCTGGGAGCGGTAATCCGGGGTCAAACGCCGCACTTTGATTATGTGGCATCTGAGGTTTCCAAGGGAATTGCGGCGGCGAGTTTTCAGACGGGGGTGCCGGTAGTTTTTGGCGTCTTGACGGCAGACAACATGCAGCAAGCGTTGGAGAGGGCGGGTATCAAAAGCAATAAAGGCTGGGAATTCGCCATGAGTGCGTTGGAAATGGCAAGCTTGATGCGTCAAGTTAAGGCTAGCAGCACCGGGACCTACCTAAATAATGCCGCCGCCGGGACAATGGCAGCAACCCTCAAAAGCGCCATGCCGCAACAATTGCCTGCCGAAACCGCTCAAAGCGAACAGGTGGGAAACTGACAAAGCATTTGAGATTTGAGATTTGAGATTTACCGGAAATTAAAGGATTTCATCCCCTGGCCCCAGACATGGGGATGAAATCCGAAGGGGAATTTATTCCCCGTCTAGATATCTGTGCTGGAATTACGCTATTTGACATCTCCCCTGCTTAAAAGAGAGGGGATTCTAAGCTGATGTTGCGAAGCGACCTGAAGGTACGCTTCGCAACGCTTACGATACAATTTGGTCAGAGATCCAAACAAATCATATCGCCTTGGGAGTGTCAAAGCTCCCCTACCCACCAAGGCTTGGTTAAACTAAGCAAACGAGTCACCCCGCCTGGGAGTCTTCAGAACCGTGGGTGAAACTTTCGCTTCACACGGCTCCTCAGTTACAGGATGTTTGTCATACATACCATTCAAGTCAATGGCTGACTTTGTGTCGTGGCAATGTCGGTGTAATAGTTCTTGACACTCCCCACAGCTAGAAGCCGGGGGATTCTTGCGTCTTAGGGATTCCAATGAATTTACCCGAAGCCGCGCATCTTGACCGTATGCCCTACGGCTGCAAGTCCGCGTATCGCGACTACTTGAGCGGCTGCAATATCTCTATCGGTTGTATAGCCGCAATTTGAGCAAACATGAGTACGTTCTTTTAGTTCTTTCTTCCCTGTCTCAACATTACAATTAGGGCAAATTTGGCTTGTTTTACGTGCATTTACTTTCTGAAAATAGACACCACGCTTGAAACAAGTTTGTTCAAGAATATTGAAAAATTGACCGAATCCCGCATCGAGGCAATGCTTGCCTAACATCCCACGGGATAATCCAATTAAATTCAAATCCTCTACAAATACCATCCCTGTGTCGCTACAGATTTGGTGAGACAGCTTTCGATGCCAATCTTTACGACAATTGGCGACGTACTCATGCAATGAAGCAACTTTTTTAACAGCTTTCTTCCAATTGTTCGAGCCAATACGTTTTCTGCAAACACGCTGTTGCAGCAATTTCAGCTGGCGTTCGGCATCTACAAAAAACCTCGGACGTTTAACTAAAAGACCATTAGAAGTTGCGACAAAACTTGTTAGTCCCACATCGATTCCTACTGCTTTTCCGTGGGGCATTGGTGACGGTGGATTAACATCCCATTGGACGGTTAGCATGACGTACCACCCAGAAACACGAACCACACAAGCTTGCTTGATTACTCCACCGTCAGGGATTGAGCGAGATTGACGCACTTTCACCGCACCAATAACAGGCAATTTTACATACCCATTGCTTAATGGGTTTTGCCCTAATTGGGGAAATGAAAAAGAGCGCATCCGGCCTGGTTTTTTGAATCTTGGGAATCCGTGATTCTGTTCCCACATGTTGACAAAAGCCTTTTCAAGTCGTCTTAACGTTTGCTGCAAAGATTGAGCGTTAACACGTTGCAAACACTCGTTTTCTTTGCGAGCAGCAGTTAAGGACTTGCATTGACTGGCAAATGTTGGACGGGGTGCATCAGCAGGAATGATATAGCAACTGTGGAGACTGCAAGCATTTACCTCACAACTACGGGACTTGTACCAGTCTTTACGTTCGGCTAAAGCATGGTTATAAACCCGTCGATGGGTTTCTAGCCATTCTTCAAATGTTGCTATTTGATTTTGGGTTGGCTTTAGCTTGAATTCGTAAGTCAGGTTAAACACTTGCATCACCTCCTGATTACATCATACATGAAATTCTACTATTCGTCCGCAGGTTTTTTAGAAGTGCGATTAAAATCGCAGGCGCACTACACCCCCATAGTTAGAAACTAGGGGCACTGTGCGCGTTTTTCGGTAGTTATCCATACTGTTCTTTCCGCCTTTGGCTTTAGGAACTTTATGGTCTACTTCCCATAAATCACCTGGTTTAAAATACAGTTTGCAGTGTGGGCATTTACCTTTGTGTCTTTTTAACAGTTTTGCGACTGTTGTTGGGACTTCAGGGTGTGTACCCATTCTGGTACTCCAGTAAACCGGGTCGCCGTCGTAAGGGCTGGCTTTTCCCTTTACCTTTGTATGCCGTAAAATCGGGGTGTCCGAGTGCTTATCTAAGGCTATGGGATTGTCATCCTCGGGTCGGGTTGCAAATATCCAGTGGTCATCTCCTATGGTCTGCCAGTATTTGTTAGCCACCCATTTTTCAGTTTTATTTGGGTGTCTATGATTCCCCCAATGGCGGAGTTTGGAGTATGTCAAGTTGTCTATTTTTGAATAGACTTCCTTGCTGCACACTGTTGAGTAGTAGTTTGACCATCCCCTGATGATAGGGTTGAGACGTGATATTAAAGCGGCTTGAGGTGCAGCTTTATGAGCGTCTATGGTTTCTGCTATTTTTTCAAGGTGCAGTTTTACCTTTTCCGCCGAGGGTTTGATGATTGTTTTGAACCCTAATATTGTGCCACTGCTGTTTTTTCCCTCATGATACTTTCCTGTCTCAAACTGTCTGATTGTGAACCCCAAGAAGTTAAATCCAGGACGTTCATTTCCCAGTGGGTTTAAGGTGTGAGTTATGCGGGTTTTGGCTGGTTTTAACTCCAGACCTATCTGCTTGAGCCATTCTTGGGTTATCTTCTGACACTCAAGTATTATCTCTAGGGTTTTGGTTCTTAGCTTTATTCCCTTTCAGGGTAGTTGCGTATTGCTTGACGAGGTTTTCCATTCCGTGTAAAGCAATGTTTGCTAATAGTGGCGATATTACTCCCCCTTGAGGTGTTGCTTGTTTGGTGTCCTCAAATACCCCATTATCCATTACGCCTGACTTTAACCAAGACTTAACTTGCCTGCTCAAGCTTGGGAATGTGTTGAGTTTTCTCAGGAGTTCTGGGTGGTTGATGCGGTCGAAGCATTTTGAGATATCGGCATCTAATACAAATTTTGGCTTGTACCGGATAGCGTTAAAAATTGCGTCTATCGCATCATGGCAGGAACGTCCAGGTCTAAAGCCGTAACTATGGGGTTCAAAACAAGCTTCCCATTCGGGTTCTAATGCTAGCTTGGTTAGGGCTTGTAGCGCCCGGTCATACATAATGGGTATTCCTAACGGTCGCTTTTCTTCTGTACCTGGCTTGGGTATCCACACTCTGCGTGTGGGTTTACTTTTACCTGACAGTTTTAAGCTTCCTACCAGATTCAAACGTTGCTTTGGGGTCAGGGATTTTACGCCGTCCACACCCGCCGTTTTTTTACCTTGGTTGTCTTGTGTTACCCGTCTGACTGCTAAGCAATTAGCTGACCACGAGTGTAGTAGTGTCTTTTGAATTCTTCGGACTGCCAAAGTATCACCACGCTCACTGGATCTATAGATTCGTTTTTGCAACTTGTACACGCGGCGTTCCAGTTTCTTCCAATTAATTTGGTTCCACTGGAGTTCCTCGGTCATTCCATCCTGAATTGTTAGTGAGGCATTAGACATGTTCATTGCTTTTTCACAACTCTATATTTCCTGCAACCGGGTGTCTGTGGGCGGATCTCAGTCATTACAACTGGGCATTAGCTTCTGACACCATCCTTCCCTTTCATACCCTGGTTTTTTCCAGATGTTTCACCTTGGTTGGTTACTTATCCAATCGACCTGGATCAGAGGTATTGAAAGGGTTACTTCGTTCCTGGCTGTCATTGATTGAGATGTTAGGGCGATACTCTCCACCGGGTTTATTGGTAGTGCATGATGGTCTATTTAACATTAGCCATCACCGTATCCATAGCCTTTTGGCTCCAGTCTATCAGCCTTATTTGACTGGTTCTAGGTGACGATGGTTCAGGCGTATCTTCCTTGTGTACCCATAATCTCTTGCTTGATGTTTGCCTGGTTAGGCTCCCAGTATTGACACCTTTTTATCCCGCTTCAAGGATTGAAGACCACTCTCTACCTTGGGGATGATGCTTTCACCGCTGCACCTGCGGGGTAGGGCTTGCACCTACATGACAGTCAAGTTTTGACACTCTCCGGTCTAAAGACACGGAGATTCTAAGTTCGTCGTCGAAACTTGCTCTACCAGGCTTTCACCAAGTAGCGTAGTGGTTTCAACTCCCTTAGCGTTTCTTCGGGACTGCCCGTCCC
>NZ_BLAY01000281.1 GCF_020521235.1 Microseira wollei NIES-4236
CCTGGGAATTGGGAATGTTTGGGTTGATTTTTGGCAAGATGCTTTCATGTTTGGGGAATGGGACATTGCCGGGAACATTCTTTCATCTTTCGATTGGCGACAAAATTTATTGATGTTCCCTACCCCGCCTGGGAATTGGGAATGTTTGGGTTGATTTTTGGCAAGATGCTTTCATGTTTGGGGAATGGGACATTGCCGGGAACATTCTTTCATCTTTCGATTGGCGACAAAATTTATTGATGTTCCCTACCCCGGCGGCGAATTGGGAATGTTTGGGATGATTTTTGGCAAGATGCTTTCATGTTTGGGGAATGGGACATTGCCGGGAACATTCTTTCATCTTTCGATTGGCGACAAAATTGATTGATGTTCCCTACCCTGACAAATAGGGAAGATTTGGATTGATTTTTGGCAAGGTTCCAACATCTTTGGTGACCACATTGTAGGGAACATTCTTTCATCTTTGGGGAATGGGACAATTTACTGATGTTCCCTACCCCGCTGGCGAATCGGGAATGTTTGGGATGATTTTTGGCAAGATGCTTTCATCTTTGGTTTGGCGATATTGTAGGGGCACGGCGTTCAAACATCTTTCGATTGGCGACAAAATTGATTGATGTTCCCTACCCTGACAAATAGGGAAGATTTGGATTGATTTTTGGCAAGGTTCCAACATCTTTGGTGACCACATTGTAGGGAACATTCTTTCATGTTTGGGGAAGGCGACAATTTACTGATGTTCCCTACCCCGCTGGCGAATCGGGAATGTTTGGGTTGATTTTTGGTAAGATGCTTTCATCTTTGGTTTGGCGATATTGTAGGGAACATTCTTTCATCTTTGGGTAATGCGACAATTTACTGGTGTTCCCTACCCCCCTGGCGAATCGGGAATCTGTGGCTTGATTTTTGCTAAGATGCTTTCATGTTTGGGGAATGGGACATTGCAGGGGCGCGGCGTTCAAACATCTTTGGGTAATGCGACAATTTACTGGTGTTCCCTACCCAGGCGGCAAACATCTTTGGGTTGACGACATTGCAGGGAACATTCTTTCATCTTTGGGTAATGCGACAATTTACTGGTGTTCCCTACCCAGGCAGCAAACATCTTTGGGTTGACGACATTGCAGGGAACATTCTTTCATCTTTGGGTAATGCGACAATTTACTCATGTTCCCTACCCCCCTGGCGAATCGGGAATCTTGGCGTTGATGTTTGGCAAGATTCTTTCATCTTTGGATTGGCGACATTTTTGGGAAGATTCTTTCATCTTTGGATGGGCGACAAAATTTACTGATGTTCGCTACCCCCCTGGCGAATCGGGAATCTTGGCGTTGATGTTTGGCAAGATTCTTTCATCTTTGGATTGGCGACATTTTTGGGAAGATTCTTTCATCAGTTTTCTGGTGGCGCGACGGCCTGCGATCGTTCGGGTGCGGTGGGTATCATAGGACACTATCAAAAAATTAGCCATGGAGAGGGCGCCGGAAAATCGGGCGCTGCAAGTCTTGTTTATGGTTCGCCCCTGGGGGTGCAACCTGTACTCGATTATGAAGCGGAGGAAGCGCGGATTCTGACGGCGACGGCGCGGCAACCTTTGGCGCTGCGGGTGGAAGAAAGCGGTTGTTTGTCGGAATTAGTTGATGATTATGGCAGCCGGTATTTTGATGTTTTGCACCGAAATCTAGTCTAAACTCGAGTAAACTCGAGTATTTGAAGCATAGACCGGATAGCGATCCGCATTCCGTTCTCAACTAATAACTAATTACCGATGGGCGTTCAAGGAGCAGGTGGCGGACTTCTTCATCGGTGGTTTGATCGAATTGGTCGTACCAGACGCTAATTGAATAGAAGCGCTCTGGTGTCACCAGAGACACAACCTCGTCTACTTCTGCTTTCAATTCGTTGTAGGTGGAGAGGGGCGCTACTGGTACGGCTACGATAATCCTGGCAGGTTGTTGCTGTCGCAAGGTGGCGATCGCCGCACGCAAGGTTGCTCCCGTAGCTATTCCGTCATCCACCAAAACGATTGAAAGCCCCTGCAAGTCGGGGAAAGGACGCTCGCCCCGGTACGCGCGATCGCGTCTTTCTAATTCTTTCTCTTCCAACGCTACAACCCTTGCGATCGCTTGAGTGGAAACTTGCAGCGATTCCACCACATCGTGATTGAGTACCATCACCCCACCCATCCCGATCGCACCCATCGCCAATTCTTTGTTTCCGGGTGCCCCCAGCTTCCGCACCAGACAGATATCTAACGGCAAATTCAGTGCCACAGCAACTTCATACGCCACGGGTACGCCCCCACGGGGCAGCCCCAACACCAGTACGTCGGTGCGATTGGCGTAAGCGCTCAGCTTTTTAGCCAGCTGTTGTCCCGCTTCGGTTCGGTTGCGAAATCGCCTCATTGTCTTTTTTCCTCCCTTGCGTGGGCGGCTGCGTTGCAGTTTTTTAACCCGTCGCGCTCAAGTCCCTAAAATCCCCATCCCACACTAGCAGTGCTACCGCTTGTTCAATTTGGTTGGCAAATAACCCGCGATCGCATTTTCATTGGCAGTAGGGACACGGCAACCAAGATATTTTGATCCAAAGAACGATGTTGATGATGCCGTGTCCCTACTCGCCTTGCAACAATATTTGCACTGGTCTAAGTTCTGGTTCTCTCGATTGCCCTCTTAACCTTGGCGCTTCTGGGTTTCCCGCCGCCTCGATTAACGGGTGAGGTTCTACGGGTAATTTCCAATTTTCCGGCATTGGAACCCTCTCCGAGCGAGCGCTGGGTAGATCCCAAGGGTCGGGTATAAGTTGGGCGCTCTTGCCTAGCGCTGCTTCGCGAGGCGGATCTCTCGATAAATTTTCTAACATCGTTTTATCCTCCCGCTTTTTGGCTATAGCCAATCAACTCTTGTTTATTTAATTATCAACTCTCACCCACTTATTATTTTAACACATTCTTACTAAAAATTTTGCAAATTTTTGTTGACTTATTTGATTGAGACTGTATATGTTGAAATGTTGCTGGTCAGGGCGGGTTTGACAAAGTGTTTTGATGGGTCAGATCGATAATTTCACCAAAGCGAAAATCGCGGACTAGCTTGGTGAGAGCAGTTGTGAGGGTTGTATATTCCGGTGGAATCTCTTTGAGCAGGTGAAAAATCCAGCTATCATCGCAGTCAACCGCAGCCTGATGCAGTTTGGCGATCCAATCATCGGGCATTACTCTCAAAGCGGTAGGAGTCAGCTTTAAAACAGGGGGTGGGGAGACTTCGCAACTTTGGGCAGGTGCTTCATAAATGTAACGCACGCCGAGAAGATCGGCTATTTTGGCAAAGATGACATTGGCTTGAAACGGTTTACTAATAAAATCGTCACAACCCGCCGCAAAAATAGCGGCGCGATTTTCTTCAAAAGCAAACCCAGTGACAGCAACAATCGCGGTGGCTTTTCCTTTAGGAGTACTTTTGATTTTCTCTGTTGCTTCATAACCGTTCATCACGGGCATTCGCAGATCCATCAAAATCAGATGGGGTTCCCATTCTTCCCACAGTGTCACGCCTTCTTGCCCGTTTTTAGCTTCCTTGACTTCAAAACCAACCGATGTCAGCAGCTTTGACAGCAGCCAGCGGTTTTCCGGTTGATCTTCAACAATTAATAAGCGAACTGGCGGTTGGTTGGGTACTAAACCGATAATCCGACGAGCTTGTTGTGGCTGTGGAAAATCGGTTGCGCTTGCCAAACGCACCGGAATATCAAATTTGAAGGTGCTGCCGGTTCCTAAAGTACTGCTAACGGTAATATCCCCACCCATCAAGTGGATAAACTTGCGACTAATCGCTAATCCCAGTCCCATTCCGGCTTGCCATCCTTCAGTCGTGTTAATTTGCACAAATGGTTTGAATAAAGCTGTCGCGGCTTCGTCTGTTAGGCCAGAACCAGTGTCTATAACTTCAAATATGAGGCGGTAATTGGTAATTGGTAATTGGTAATTGGTAATTGGTGAATTTCCCACAACCCGCAATTTCACCGTACCAACATCGGTAAATTTGATGGCATTGTCGAGCAGGTTAACTAAGACTTGCCGCAATTTTTTTTCGTCTGCCTTAATGTACTGGGGAACATCAGGCGATCGCTCAAATATCAAGTGGATTTGCTTGGCAGATGCTTTAAGGCGCATCATCTCTTGAAGTCCATTTAGCAGTTGGGACAAATCAAAGTTAATTTCATCCAGCTTGGCGGTACCGGCTTCGATTTTTGACAGTTCCAGGACGTTATTAATTAAATCCAGCAATTGTTGACCGTTGCGATGAATAATCTCTAGATGGGATTGATGTTCTAAAGCAATGGCAGCATCCCGTTGCATCACTTGAGCAAAACCCAAAATTGCATTGAGTGGAGTTCTTAATTCGTGACTCATGTTGGCGATAAATTCGCTTTTAGCACGGTTAGCTGCTTCGGCGGCTTCTTTGGCTTGTTGTAGTTTGGTTTCTACCAGTTTGAGTTCGGTAATGTCAAAAATTGCGCCATCGATCCAGAGAATGTCGCCGTTTGACTTGCGGATGCCTTGACCTTTTTCATAAACCCATCGGATGCTGTTATCGGCACGAACGATGCGATATTCGATTGTATAAGGCTGCTGCTCTTGCATCGCGCTATCGATCGCAATTTCCACCGTCTCCCGATCTTCAGGATGGATAATACTGGCAAAACTCCGCACTTGATTGTTAATAAAATCAGATGGGGGATAACCGGAAATTTGGGCGATCGCATCGCTAATAAACTCCGTTGTCCACTCGCGATCGCACCCACAGCGGTAAATTACCCCCGAAATGTTGGCAACTAAAGACCGGAATCTGGCTTCGCTCTCCTGCAACGCCAGGGTATCGTTCTGAATTCGATCCGCCATGCGGTCAAACGCTGCCGATATTTGCGTCAGTTCATCCCATCCTTGCAACTGGGCGCGAACATCTAGCTTTCCTTGGGCTAAACTATTGCTGACTGCAACTAACTTGGATGCTCGCTGGGTCAAGATTTTGTCAAACAGCAACCAAACCGCAACGCAACCAGAGGCGATTACAGCAATTGATTCAAGCGATCGCTGTAAAGCATCTGCATAAGCCGCATTTTTTTCCCCCGAAAGGTCATACTCTACCAATAAAATGCCGACCCTCGTTGGACGCAGTTCACCAGGTTTAGCTCCCAACAGCACTGGATAAATCCCCCAGATCTTCCGTTTATCCTCAGAAAGCTTTAGTTGCGCTGACATATTTTCCCGCACAATAGAAAATGCACTCAAGCTGTTCGCCCCAGGGGTTTCGCTGACTGGAAGGTTCCGCAGTTCGTAACGGGTGGATAGGATGACGCGGTTGTTTTCATCGCACAGTAAAACCAACCGCAACTTGGGGTCGCTTCCCATCTTGCTGATGATGATTTCCGCTTGCTCCACATCTCCTCTGCGGTACAAGTATTCCAATATCCCGGAAGTTTGGCTCCCCACCAACTGGAGATCGTGGACTGCGTGTTCTTCTTGACGGGAGTTAGACAGGGATAATTCCCGTTGAAAAGAAAATACGCCCAGCAAGCTGCTGAACAATACCAAAATAGTTGGAATCGAGAAACGCAGAGGCAATGAAAAACGTTTCATGGGTGGCGTCGCCAAATCCGATCTAACTTCCCTATTTTGCTTCACCACTTAGCTTGGTTGACGAAGCGATCGTCCAGCAAGGCGGTGGTGTCCACTGGTTTAGGTAACAAATTGTTTTCTAACATTACCTCAGCCAGCCGGTTTATGCTATTGAGTAACATCGGGTCGGTTTTACTCAGCAATCTTTGGTTTTCTTGCAAGTTTGGCTGGCTCAGACCTTCTAAAGATTGTAGGAACTGTTCGGCAGTTACACCCGTGCGCAAAGCAATTCTACCAGCGGCATCTAGGGGGTTGCTTTGCAAGTACTCCAAGGCGCGAAACCGACCGTTTACCAATGCTTGCACGGCATCTGGTTGGTTTTGGATCGCGCTCGAGCGCACGATCAAAACATCTACAATTTCCCCCGGAATTTGCTTGCTGTCAAACAGTATTTTTGCACCCGTTGCCAATAGTTTGGTCAGGGGTGGCCCAAATGTTACGACTGCATCTATTTTTCCTTCTTTAAACGCTCGTTCGTGTTCCGAAACTTGCAACGGCACAATTTCCACTTCTTGGGGTGACAACCCAACTTTCCCCAAGGCACGGGTAATTACAAATGCCCCCAAAGCCGTTGATTCAACCCCCACCTTTCGCCCTTTTAAACCAGGCAAGTTCTTAATATTTGGTTTCCCTAAAATTGCATCTCCACCGGCAGAAAAATCCATCACAGTCACAATGCGAACATCCGGATTAGTTGCGGCTAATACTAATGCTTGATCTAGGGAGATACCGGCAGCTTCAATTTCCCCATTCCGGTAAGCTCGCACTTCTTCTGTCCCGGAAGGATAATCCACCAATCGAATCGGAGTGTTATCGTAATAGCCTAAACTGCGAGCCAGATACAAAGTTTCGTATCCAGGCCAAACATTAGTACCAATGCGCAACGGTGGGGGTGGTTCTTGGACGCAGCTAACGAGGGCGAATAACAACAGCGCCGCACCGAGCAAAATAGTAACACCAGATCGAGGTTTCCAGTTCAATTGACTACGCAAAACAAGTCTTTGGCTCAGTTTCATGTATATAACAGTACGGTTGAAATTCAACGAGGAAGTCCTTACCGTCTATTATTCCCACTTTGTCTGTCCGATTAACAACTGCCCTAGCAGATCATCCTGGTTCGTTACTACATGAATAGCAAATCCCCTGACCAGGAATTGCTGGTTTTCCCCAGCAGCTACAAACGTCTGTCTTGAGCAGTTTTAGAATTCGTTTGATTAAAATATTTTGGCTGTTTAGCAGGTATATTTTTGATTTCTACCTGGATTTCTTCAACTCTCCTTGCCAGAATAGTATATTGGCTTCTTAATTCCGCCATGGCATTATGTATTCTTGTTTCTACATTTTCTTGGTTGGCAATACTATCATTTTTTATTTTAAAATGTAGGCTATGAATTTCCCGTTCTATCTGACACATTCTTTGTTTAATATCGGGAATACGGAAGTTATCAATGCGACTATCTACCTCCTTTATTTCTCCTTCTAATTCCTTGATATCCTTACGGCTGACTATATTTTTAAATGCTATGGGCTGTCTATGCTGAATATTTTGGTCAAGCCAATATATTTTATTTTGCAAAACTTGCAGGTATTTTGAAATTTCTTCTATTGAGCTTTCGTGGTGAGATTCGGCTTCAATTAAGTTTAAAATGGTATTTGAAGATTGCCAAGCTTCTAGCTGCTGCTCTAAACGAATAATGCTCGCCTGACTCTCTTGATAAGCTTGAGAGAGACGGTTTTTTTCCCATGAATTTAGTCCCACGGCAAGCGAGAGCGGAACAGATGCTAGCGTTGCCAGCAGAGATTGTTGCAATATGACAGCAGCTACCGAAGTACCAAGAGAACTAACAATTAGTAAAACTTCTGTAATACTAACCCAACGATGACCGATCTTAGCTGAGGTTGTTTGAGTATTGTTCATTGGCTCACCTCACGTTTTGGTTGAGGAATTCAAGACTCTAGCACACCAGGCAAATATACCCGTTCTTTTATGGAAAAAAACCTGGATCAAATTGACGTGTTGGCAACTACTATCGTAGCTTTGATGCAACAGAAGTAACGGCGCTCGCTACAAAAATTAAACCAGTCTCAGCCCAACCCACGCTTGACGGCTGCACCACAATGCTGTAGGCTCATCTTTTAACGGTTGCATTGCTTGCCAAGGCAGCAGCCTGTCCCGAAAAATCTAGTTCCGCTACCCAAAGCCGCTGAAACAGCAATGGAAAGCATTACCCCCCAAACTGTCAAAACCAGTCGGGAGGCTAAATGAGAATTTTAACATTCACTCTAGTCACTTTTTAGGCCCAGAACTAGCAGTTTGAACAATAGCCTCGTAGCTAGTGCAGCCAGCTTAGTACGTACCAGTTTAATTGGGCGACCTGAGAATTTTTCGGCATCGAGGACGTGACCCAATCCTTCGCCGATGTTGTTCTTGGGACGCGTGAGCTTGGGTTCAATGCGAGTAAACACCCACTGCCACAGCGCCATGGGGCACAAATCCGATCCCCCTACCCGGTCTAAGTCTTGATCGCCCGATGCTTCTTTACCTGGGGCAACCCCAAGACTACGCATAAATCTACGCTCTGATAAATAGCGCTTGGTAGGTTTGCCCGACTTTCTTCCCCGGCGCGTAATTATTTCTGGTTTACCGTTGCGAT
>NZ_BLAY01000282.1 GCF_020521235.1 Microseira wollei NIES-4236
ATGCAGCAAGTTTGTCCCTATCAATCTATACACACCTGCTGTCTGTATTCGTCGCAATAGCACATGGTATCTATGTGGTTGCAATTGCAGGTGTTCGACTGAGTAAAGTATTGGTTGCTTATCTAATTGCTGTGTCGGTAGGGTTGCTAACTTTCCTGCCCTGGTTTTTTGTGATTTTGGCTAACTATGACCGAGTTTCAGGATCAATAGCATGGCAAAATAAGACGATACCACTGCCTTCTTTGGTGGCATATTGGGGAATAAACTTGAGCCGGATTTTTCTAGATTTAATACCTACTTACCGTACTGACACCGACTTCAGTAGCTTTAAAAATACCTGGTCTATTTCTCTCATAACAGTTCTCTTAATTATGGTTGGATACTCAATCTATTTTCTTTGGCGTTATAGTTCAAGAAGGATTGGGTTGTTTATCTTTACCTTAATTGGTGTTTCAGCACTCCCTCTAGTACTCCAAGACTTAATTTTTGGTGGGATCCGCTCATATAATAATCGGTATTTAATCGCGTTTTATCTAGGTATTCATTTAGCTGTAGCTTATCTATTTGCCACTAAAATAACATCAGCATCTGCTAAGTTTTGGCAACAGAAGCTGTGGCAGATTGCTCTGATTGCCCTAATTTCATGTGGAGTTCTCTCAGGCGCGATTATTTCTCCAGCAGAAACTTGGTGGAACAAGTATTACGGATCGGAGATTATTCAAATAGCTAGGACTGTGAATCAAGCTAACTATCCACTTGTGCTCGTTGATGATTATAATTGGTCGTCGAAGAATAATGTCTGGTCTATGATTAATTTTCTAGAACCTAAAGTTAGACTTCAGTTAGTAGTTGAACAAAATATCTCAAGAATTCCTGATGGTTTCAGCGATGTATTTTTATTCATTCCTTCCAAGGAATTGCAAGATGGAATAAAAAAAGAGCATAAAGTCAAGATAGATCCAGTTTTTGAGGGCACTCTGTCTCTCTGGAAATTAGAAAAATTGTGAGGAATCTCCGATGAGGCAAAACCCCTAACGGGAGTTAAACGAAAATCGAGAAGCAATAAAGGTATAATCCAGGCATGGCAAACATTTCACATTAAGGCTTGAGTCATGAAACAGACAACTACCGTCGCCATGCCTCCTTGCTCGCTTGAGATGGTGTAACGAGTTGATTAATGATTTCTACTATCCCTATTTCATCGATTATTCCAGCGACTAATCCCAGATGACTTCGGTAGTGTATGGATGGGTAATTGCTCGCTTGCTAATTGCGAGCTTTTCAATTGCCTCGAGAGCATCCTATGAAGGAACGCTGCTATCTTTACTCCAAGCAAGAATGAATTATAGCTGAAGAAATTGGATTGAATAAACATCCACAGTTGAGGAAAGTCAAGATGACTCGAAACGGAACAATCAGCCCACCTTGGTTGCATTTTTTTATAATTATCCTGCTAGTACTGGGCATATTTTTCCGCTTCGTCAACCTTGACCGAAAAGTCTTCTGGAATGATGAGATTGCGACGATATATAAGATTTATGGTTACACAGATTATAAAAGAGCATTCAATGGTCAAATAATTACCATCTCTGATTTACGCAAGTATCAGCGCCCCGACCCTAAAATGAGTGTCATTGATATCGTAAAAGAATTAGCGACATGGGATTCTAAACACGGGCCTCTATATTTCGTGATAGCGAGATTTTGGGCCCAATGGTTTGGCAGTTCAGTAGCGGTGATGAGAAGTTTGTCTGCCTTGATTGGCTTGCTAGTATTCCCTTGCCTCTATTGGCTTTGTCTAGAATTATTTCAATCATCGCTAGTGGGTTGGGTAGCAGTAGCACTGATAGCTGTATCACCATTTCATGTTCTATACGCTCAGGAAGCACGGATGTATAGTTTGCAGACAGTCACGATCTTGTTATCTTGCGCTGTGTTGCTACGAGCCATTCGTGTCAACACAGCGCTTGGTTGGGGACTTTATGCAGCAAGTTTGTCCCTATCAATCTATACACACCTGCTGTCTGTATTCGTCGCAATAGCACATGGTATCTATGTGGTTGCAATTGCAGGTGTTCGACTGAGTAAAGTATTGGTTGCTTATCTAATCGCTGCGTCGGTAGGGTTGCTAACTTTCCTGCCCTGGTTTTTTGTGATTTTGGCTAACTATGACCGAGTTTCAAAATCAGTAGAATGGCAAAATCAGACGATACCGCCTTCTTTGGTGGCATGGGGAATAAACTTGAGCCGGATTTTTATTGATTTAATACCTACTTACCCTACTGACACCGACTTCAGTAGTTTTAAAAATACCTGGTCTATTTATCTCATAAGAGTTATCTTAATTATGGTTGGATACTCAATCTATTTTCTTTGGCGTTATAGTTCAAGACGGATTGGGTTGTTTATCTTCACCTTAATTGGTGTTTCAGCACTCCCTCTAGTACTCACAGACCTAATTTTTGGTGGGATCCGCTCGCTTAATAATCGGTATTTAATCGCGTTTTATCTAGGTATTCATTTAGCTGTAGCTTATCTATTTGCCACTAAAATAACATCAGCATCTGCTAAGTTTTGGCAACAGAAGCTGTGGCAGATTGCTCTGATTGCCCTAATTTCATGTGGAGTTCTCTCATGCGCGATTATTTCTCCAGCAGAAACTTGGTGGAACAAGTATTACAGCTCCGAGAGTATTCCAATAGCTAGGATTGTGAATCAAGCTAAATATCCACTTGCGATCGTTGTTGATGATTATAATTGGTCGTCTAAGACTCATGTATGGTCTATTATTGATTTTCTAGAACCTAAAGTTCGACTTCAGTTAGTAGTTGAACAAAATATCTCAAGAATTCCTGATGGTTTCAGCGATGTATTTTTATTCTGTCCTTCAAAAAAATTGCAAGATGGAATAAAAAAAGAGCATAAAGTCAAGATAGAGCCAGTTTTTGAGGGCACTCTGTCTCTCTGGAAATTAGAAAAATTGTGAGGAATCTCCGATGAGGCAAAACCCCTAACGGGAGTTAAACGAAAATCGAGAAGCAATAAAGGTATAATCCAGGCATGGCAAACATTTCACATTAAGGCTTGAGTCATGAAACAGACAACTACCGTCGCCATGCCTCCTGGCTCGCTTGAGATGGTGTAACGAGTTGATTAATGATTTCTACTATCCCTATTTCATCGATTATTCCAGCGACTAATCCCAGATGGCTTCGGTAGTGTATGGATGGGTAATTGCTCGCTTGCTAATTGCGAGCTTTTCAATTGCCTCCAGAGCAGCGATTAGCGATTAGCTATTAGCAGTTACACAACCGTTGCTACCTGACATTGGTTCTTCGTAAAATTATGGAACAACTTCCTTAGCAACAGGAACCTGTTATCCGGCACAGTTTGCGTCTGTGGCACAGTTTTCAGCATTGGACGGGCAAAACTTTACTTGAAAATAGCAGCGATGCAGCAGCAGAAATTGCCCGCGAGCTATTTTTAGCGCCCTTTGTCCTAGTTTCCCACGGCACCGAACCCGATCCTATTTTTAATTACGGCAATCAAAAAGCCCTCGATTTGTGGGAATTAAGCTGGGAAGAACTTACCCCAATGCCTTCACGATATACGGCTGAACCTTTAGCGAGAGAGGAGCGCGAGCGCATTCTCACTCAAACCAAAATCCAAGGCTTTGTTAACAATTATCGCGGCGTCCGCATTTCTAGTAAAGGGCAGCGCTTTTTGATCGAAAACGGCACGCTCTGGAATGTACTAGACGAGCAAAAGCAAATTTGCGGACAAGCCGCCGTCTTTTCAACATATACACCCCTTTCTTAATTATAGCATTAGTTGCTTGAACTGGTGTAAATTTTCTGGACTGAGATTCACTTTCACCTCCAGCAGTTGGTTGTTATCCCGCAGCGTCAGAATGCAACCATCACCTTCTTGGCTGTATTCTACTTGGGGATTGTTTAACTCAAATTTCTGATAAATCGCTTCTTTTAAACCCACCCGGATGACAATCTCTCTTTGCGACTGGGGATAAATATACAATTGTTGGCGAAGCATGTCCAATTCGAGTTTATGCGGCGTGGTACTGCGTTCTTGCTGAGAATCAGGTTTGCGCCAATAAAGAGTAATCCCGCGAATTTCCGGGTTAGATATCAGAAACAATTCATCAAATCGCTGAGGTTCCCAGTCGATTTCCCGCACATCGGCGGTGGGTGGAATCAGTCGCTGTCGCCAAGTAATTTCCTGACCGTTGAGACTGGCAAACCATTGTTTGATAATGGCAAAGTTATTCGGATTCTCCTGGTTTGTACTACCCTGCTGCCAAACAGTTATGCGTTGCATAAGCGACTCCTGGATTTGTTCGCACAGTTAAAGATTAACAAAGATTAAGCAAATTTGTTAGCTGCTAGATCCCCGACTTCTTAGAGAAGTCGGGGATCTGGGTGCTATCTATAACACCTTGTCCACCTTGAGCGCTCAGTTGACCTAGAATCAGAATAACTGCGTCAGCGAAGCCGTTAAAATTATGACTCTAATTCAAGCTAAACGCTTCACCTTGGAAGAATACCATCGGCTAGGAGAAATCGGCTTTTTCCATGAAGATGACCGAATTGAACTGATTCGCGGAGAAATTGTACAGATGTCAGCAAAAGGAACACTACACTCTGTTTGCACCACCTTGTTAAATCGCGAGTTATCCAAGCTGATAGGAGAACGCGCTACACTGCGAATCCAAGACCCCATTATATTGCCATCCACCAGCGAACCAGAACCGGATGTTACAATTGTACAAAATCGCTCCGATGAATATGTATCGGCTCACCCGATTCCGGCTGATATATTGTTGGTGATTGAAATTTCAGATTCTTCTTTAGATTACGACCAAAATGTTAAAAAGCCTCTGTATGCTGAAGCCGGTATTCCCGATTATTGGATTTTCAACTTAATCGATAATTGGCTGGAAGTGTGTAGCGAACCATCCGAATTGAGTCAAGGAAGATTTGATTATCTAAATAAGCGTCTGGTTTTGCCAAATCAGAGCATTGCGCTTCCCTGTTTTCCCGATTTATCCCTTGATTTAACCAAAGTGTTTCCTCAAAAGCAAAACTCGTAATTTGTCGCTATATCATCGCGAGAAACCCGACTTTTCTAAAAAGTCGGGTTTCTGGTTTTATGGAAATGCGATCGCTCAATTCCAACCTCGCTCTAACGGCTCGATTTGCAGAGCAGGCGAAATCTCGATTACTGATATCTTGGCATTCTCAACCACCGTATTTCCTAGAATTGTATTGTGCCTTGCCTCAAACTTAGATTCGGCTTCAGCAATTTCTTCATAGTGCAAAATCACGTGGTAATGCTTTTGAATTGGTTCTCCAGAGTCCGCTATTTCCACCGCGAGCGAATCTATATTTTGCTTTTTTTCAGCTTTCTGACGATATTCATCAGCTAAACTTTCTAAAGCGCAAGCGAGCGCATGTTCTTTCGTTTGTCCGTAAAAACGGGTGCAATCCTTAGTGCGAACGCTCAAAGATGGCGAAATCTCGCAAACATACTGTCGATTATCTTGAGGAAACACTGCAATCGAAATTGTTCCAGTAATTCCATCGGGATTCATTTGAGTCATAAGCTGCTACCAAATTTACAACCGCTCTTTTTATACTGTAAAATTTATCCTCACTGCTATAATTTAAGTGAGTTTTGGGGAAAGCCGCCATGTTAAAGTACAACCTGCCCAGGTACTTACCCTCCGCCGAAGAACTACCCGACTCTGATGAAACACCTGTGGATAACGAACTGGAAGAATTAATACCAGGGTTGCTGAAGTCAATATTGCTCATACTTTGGGCAGATCGCATGGACTGGTTTTTTGGCATCGATATGGCTATTTATTATCACCCAGACGAACCTGCCATTGTTCCAGATGGTTTCTTAAGTTTAGGAGTGGAACGGTTTTACGATGAAGAATTGCGCCCCAGTTATGTATTGTGGGATGAAAATGTTGTCCCAAGTCTTGTGCTGGAAGTTGTTTCTCAAACCTATCGGAAGGAATACACAGACAAATTAGCTGACTATGAAGCTTTAGGCATACTTTATTACGTCATTTATTCTTCCCGTCGTCGCCGCAAACCGCGTTTGGAAGTCCATAAGTTAGTCAATGGTAAGTATGAATTACAGTCGGGAAATCCAGTGTGGATGCCGGAAATTGGTTTGGGAATTGGTTATGAAAGGGGAAATTATTCTGGGGTAACGCGGGAGTGGTTATATTGGTACGACGCGCTTGGAAAGCGTTATTTAACCCCTGAAGAACAAGTGAAGCAGGAATCACAACGATCGCTACAAGCTCAACAACAGGCGCTACAAGCTCAACAAAGAGTGGAACAATTAGCTGAGCGATTGCGAGAGTTGGGGATAGATCCCGAGCGGTTGGATTGAGTGCAGTCAAGCGATCGCGTTCGCGATCGCTTGAAGCAAATTTGAGCTAGGAAGTAAAATAGGATTGTGCGATCGCTCTGGTTCAACTGTAAAGTATAGAAACTGCTACGTTAATATTAAATTAATTTCTGGAAATAAACCATGAAACGGGATGAAGTATTGGCAATTATAGCGGCACACCGAGAACAGTTGCAGGAAATGGGAGTAAAATCTCTTAATTTGTTTGGTTCAGTGGCAAGAGATGAAGCTCGTCCAGATAGCGATGTAGACTTTTTAGTAGAGTTTAATCGACCTGGTGGGTTGTTTCAACTTTTGCAAGTGCAGTATTATTTAGAAGATATTCTGGGGTCTTCTGTAGATTTGGGAACTCAGGATGCTTTGAGAGAACATTTACGAGAACCTGTACTAAAGGATGTCATTTGTGCCTTCTAGAGATTGGCGGCTTCGCATTCAAGATATTTTGCAATCTATCGCTGAAATAGAGCAGCGTACAAGCGGGATAACGTTTGAGGAATTTGAAAGGAATCAAACTATTGTCAAGGCTGTTCTCTAGGATTTTGTAATTATTGGAGAAGCTACTAGAAATGTATCCAATGAAATACAGTCCCGCTATCCTCTCATACCTTGGCGTTTGATGGGAGGGATGCGAAATGTTGTCAGTCACGAATATTTTCAAGTTAATTTGAGTAGAGTTTGGCAAACGATTCAAGACGATTTACCTTCATTGGTGCCACAACTACAGGAAGTGCTGGAGACGGAAGCATCGGGAGAATAGTTGATCGTGTATGCGATCGCTTTCTTCTTTCTCCAAAAGTGAATTATGCGATCGCTCTTGCACCTTGGTTTAAGCGCGATCGCAACACCCTAAGATCCCCGAATTCTCTAAGAAGTTAGATATCTTAGTATTAACTTAACCAGCACAGTACCTTTCTGGCTTAACAAGCGATCGCGCTACGTACTGGGCTTGATATCATCCGGACGAAAATGCCCCAAGAGCGTCAGCATCCCGCACGCTCACTGACGGGGGTTCATGCTCAAAACCTTCAATGAGTTATAAAATAAGATACTCGAAGCAGAGCTGGCACACATGAATAACGAAAATGAGCAAAAGAACGAAGGTATTGTTTCATCAGGTAATCAAGCGCAGGCAAAGTCTTCTTCTGACCTGGATCGGAAGTAATTAAATTTAGCCAATCAGAATCAACCTGTTGATGACAAATCTTTACAGTCACCGCCAATGCCTTCGGTTGAAATTAGTGCATAAAATTTCTATAACCGAAGTGAAAAAAGGTTTGATACAGGAAACTATCAGGGGGCAATACAGGATTGTGACCAAGCTCTCCGTCTCAATCCCAATTATGTCGATGCCTACAACCGTCGGGGATATGTGCGTGCAAGCTTGGGAGATTATCAAGGAGCGATAGAAGATTACAGCCAAGCGATTCGGATTAATCCCAACTATGCTAAAGCCTACCTCAACCGAGGTTTTGTTCGCGCTGCTTTGGGAGATAATCCAGGAGCAACGGGGGATTACAACCAGGTTCTCCAGCTTACTCCAAAAAATTCAGAAGACTACATTTGTCGTGGTTCTGCCCGCGCTAAGCTGGAAGACAAGCAAGGAGCAATTGAGGAATTTAACCAAGCAATGCGGATCGATCCCAAAAATGCCAATATCTACAACAACAGGGGGCTTGTCCGCCACGCCTTACAAGATTATCAAGCAGCTATTGAGGATTACAACTTAGCCCTACGAATTAACCGTTCTGAAAAACCTATGCAAAGCTAGGCATTCCTAGAATTTGCAACCTGTCAGAACGTGCAGACTAAGCGAAAGCTACGATTTTTGAGTCATGACACCAGTTGGTGAACGCCAGCCTTCTGCTCT
>NZ_BLAY01000283.1 GCF_020521235.1 Microseira wollei NIES-4236
CCCGATAGTTAGTCTTGAATCGTATCCATAACAAGGATGGAATTATCAAGGAGCGGAATGATGCGAAAGTATCACGTACCGTTCTGAAGGAGAGGTAAAAGTCGCAAGGCTTCTATCGACTCTAACTAAACGATAGGATAACCCAGTACAACCAGCAGTTTATCCAAGGGGATTACTGCGATATTAGGACAAAGGCTCTAGCTTGTCCTTTAACGTGCTTTGTCAGCAAGAACGGTGCTTCTCTTGAACCCTGGAAAGATGCCAAAGTAGACAAAGATGGAAACACTAAAAACCCACGGCGCAGCGAGTCGTGATATTCAAATCACAGCGTTACCGCAGCTAAAAGCAGCCAGACCTTGGTATGCCGGAATCGACTCAACGGTGCTGCAACAGAATGTCAAACGTCTGGACAACGCATACAAGAATTTCTTTGAAGGCCGGGGATTTCCCAAGTTCAAGAATTGCAGTAACTTTACCTCCTTTACTTATGCAATGGGAGTAAAAGCCCAAGGGAGCAAAATTTATCTGCCCAAATTAGGTTGGATGCGATTCTATAAGTCTAGACCTGTACCAGATGGGTTTGCTATCAAAGCGGCAACAATCCGGCAACGACAAGATGCGTGGTACATTGCGATCAGAATTGAGGATAAAACTGTACCAGACCTGGTTGCGAAATCTTTAACCGAGATTAGATCCGTTATTGGATGCGACCTGGGAATTACCAAGCTGGTACATCTTTCCGATGGCTACCAATTTCCCAATCCTAAGTTTGGAAACAACAAGAAAACCAAACATTTACTGAAGATTAGACAGCGACGGGTTAGTCGAAAAGTTAAAGGCAGTAATAACCGAAAAAAGGCGTCCAACTTTTTTGGACGCCTGCATAAGAAAATCGGCGATAAGCGACAAGCTTATCAATGGTGGGTGGCAAAAACTATTGTTTCCCGACGAGTAGATGCTATTGCTTTGGAGGACTTGAACATCTCTGGCATGTTGCGCCGCTGTCGGATAAAGAAAGACGATACAACCGGGGGCTATTTACCGAATGGACAATCCAGAAAGAAAGGATTGAATCGCGCTATCTCCGATGCCGCTTGGAATGAATTGATCTTGAAGATTGAGTATCTCGCTGCAAAGCAAGGAAAGATCGCAATCAAGATTAATCCTAAACATTCCAGCACTGAATGCAGAAATTGCGGGCATATAGACCGCAGTAACCGCGACGGTGAAAAATTCATCTGTTCGGCTTGTGGGTTCTTTGCCCATGCTGATATTACGGCAAGCGAAAAACATCAGAGATAGAGCATTAGACATGGTACGCCGGGACTCGACGAAACCTGCGGCTAAAACCGCTAAACGCTCAAAATACTGTAAGGAGAAGAGCCAGTGCGGTCTTGGGGTTTCCCCAAGTGGAGCAACTGGCGTATCACCGCGCCCTTGTGGCAAAGGCGGTGAGCCTGAGAACCCTAGTAATAGGGATATTAAGATCTTCATATCTTAAGAATCCCCGTACCTTCAGGTCGGGGAGTGTCAACAAGGTGGCGGCATTCTTTCCACAATGGTGCTAGGAATTGTAGGCGCTTTTATCGGTGGAACCTTAGCAACCCTGTTGACAACAGGAAGATTATACATTGCGAGTGCTTCTTTTAGCCTTCCCGGACTTTTTGTTGCCGTCATAGGAGCATTGATTGCTATCTGGATTTGGCATATGATGCATCGCAGAGCCTATTAATCTGCCAAATCTTAGCAAGCTGGTATACGCCAAACTTTTGAACTGAAAATTCATGCTGAATGCTGAATTTTCCCACATTTCAATACTGTTTTAGTACGTCGAGATAAATCCCATAGTGCCTTGTTAGCAAACTAACAAGGCACTTTATAATTGGCTCTGGAAGTGACGAAACCCTACCGGGGCGGGTTTATTTAACATATCTGTTGTCAGCAGAAGTTATTTGTAAAACCCGCGCCTACACCAATCAAAATGACCTGTAGGGGCAATTAGCAATTAGCAATTAGCAATTAGCAATTAGCAATTAGCAATTACCAAGAAAGGCCGATCATTCCGATGCAACCGGGATATGAAAGGTTTATACCAAAAGTAATTCTACCTTCCCTGTAAAACGAGGCGAAGCTCAATGTAGAATGTTTTTCCTAGGGTGGATAAAGTTCTAACATGATCGGTGCAATTGGATTAGGTCTGACATCGCTATCCTTGGGAATATGGATCGGATTGCTTTGTTTTCGGGGACAGTTTTGGCGTTGCGATCAACGACTGGAAAATGGACAAAGGGAGTCACCCCAACTCAAAGGGGACGAGTATCCATCGGTGTGTGCGGTGATTCCGGCGCGTAACGAGGCAGAGATGCTACCCATGACGCTGCGATCGCTCCTGACACAATCCTACCCCGGCGAGTTCACCATCGTCTTGGTAGACGACCACAGCAGCGATGGTACGGCAGAGTTTGCTCAAGGAATGGCGGAAGCACTCTTAAAACGCCACAGGTTACAAGTTATCGCCGCTGAAGCTTTACCATCCGGTTGGACTGGTAAACTATGGGCAATGGCGCAAGGGATTGAAAAGGCAGAAACCCTAACACCCCTCCCCGATTATTTTTTACTAACAGATGCGGATATCGAACACGATGTTAATAATCTCAGTCGGTTAGTTGCCAAAGCGCAGCAACACGATTTAGATTTAGTTTCCTTAATGGTGCTGCTGCGGTGTCAAAGTTTTTGGGAAAAACTGTTAAGTCCCGCCTTCGTATTCTTCTTTCAAAAACTCTATCCTTTCCGCTGGGTAAACAATCCCAAATACTCTACCGCCGCTGCTGCTGGAGGTTGTATTTTAATTCGCCGCGAAGCATTAACCAGAATAGGCGGGATTGAAACATTGCGCGATGCTTTAATTGACGATTGCACTTTGGGTCAAGCAGTAAAATCTACCAGTAAAAATGGAATTTGGTTAGGACTTAGCCATCAAACTCGCAGCAAGCGTGCTTATGATTCTTTAGCGACAATTTGGGATATGGTGGCGCGGACAGCTTTTACTCAATTAAATTATTCCCCTTGGCTGTTATTGGGAACGCTAATCGCAATGACCCTAGTTTATATTGTTCCACCTGTGGGGGGAATTTGGGGTGGATTAACGGGGAATTGGTTAGCAGCGATCGCTGGTTTTACCACCTGGTTACTCATGGCTATAGCTTACTTACCCACTATCAAATTGTATCGCTGTTCGCGCTGGCTGGCGTTTGCATTGCCTGCGATCGCATTCCTCTATACCTTGATGACAATAGACTCCGCTTTGCGTCACTGGCAAGGTAAAGGCGGCGCATGGAAAGGACGAGTTTATCCCGCTGCATAAAAGATACCATAAAACTATCTCAGAACCCACGCGCCCCAAACCAAAATGATGGAATCAACTAAGAAACGCCAAGTTCGTCGAGGTCGGATTTTTCCGCAAGGTCGGAGTACTCCAGAACAGATTGCTCAACAAACTGCCCAAAGGCAAGAATTAGGCAAGCGCTGTCGCCAAATATTCGAGCAAATTCGCCCGCAATTGATGTCAACTCATTACAACTGGTTGATCGCGATTGATGCAGAAACGGGTAATTACTTGCTCGCTCCTAAATTCGAGGAATTGATGCAAAAAGTCAAAGCGCATTATCCACCCAACGGCACAGTCAGGCTAACCGCTTTTCGACTCAAAGAAACCGGCTACTGCGGCTTAATATGATTTCATGCTAATTGCTAATTGCTAATTGCTCGCTTGCCCCTACAGGTCGTAATTCCGATGCCTAAGGAAACGATATGATGCGTTCGTGAAGCGTGCCGCGGCATATCACTCGTCTTCCTGGCGTCAGATCTTGCACCAATAGAAAGGGCAGGCACCGACGCCCACCCCAGAAAACATTTTTGGCTTCTTGTGGCATGGGCATCCTGCCCGTCGCCCACCCGACAAAACATGTTTGGCTTCTTGTGGCATGGGCATCCTGCCCTTCGCCCACCCGACAAAACATGTTTGGCTTCTTGTGGCATGGGCATCCTGCCCGTCGCCCACCCGACAAAACATGTTTGGCTTCTTGTGGCATGGGCATCCTGCCCGTCGCCCACCCGACAAAACATTTTTGGCTTCTTGTGGCATGGGCATCCTGCCCGTCGCGACAAAACATGTTTGGCTTCTTGTGGCATGGGCATCCTGCCCGTCGCGACCAAAAATTTTTGGCTTCTTGTGGCATGGGCATCCTGCCCGTCGCGACCAAAAATTTTTGGCTTCTTGTGGCATGGGCATCTTGCCCGTCGCGACCAAAAATTTTTGGCTTCTTGTGGCATGGGCATCTTGCCCGTCCGTTTTCCCATCACCCAACTGGATGAGTCAACAGGGCGAAGCTACGACGGCGCGTCACCTCGTACCTTAACAATAGTGCAGCCGCTGAAAAAATTTATCAACAACCCTTAGGGAATAGATGTGTATTCCCTTGTAGTTGTCGGAAAGACTTAGGTCAGAACTCAAAGTTGCACAAGAGGCACGCAACGGCTCGCTTTGAACAAGTATATTTGCGATCGCCCAGATCAATACTACAGGAGGTCGAACTGCATAAGTCATCGGTTGCCAGACATATTAAAGATTAGGAGGCAATAGTCACAAGATCCAACCCTTGAAACAGGATCGTACTATCCGTCAGAAGGAAACTAGGAACTAACCAGTCCTAATTCCCCATCACCCATCACCCATCACCCCTTTAACCTTATGCCGTCACTTGCTCGTAAAAACCTGCTAGAAGATATTCCTCGCTTCCTCGTAGCGCAAGCTGGGATTATGTTTGCGGTTAGCCTGGTGACGATTCAAACCGGCATTCAAGCTGGGTTCACTCGTTCCACATCCCAGTTAATTGACAATTCCAAAGCAGATATCTGGGTGTCTTCCAGAAACATGGTACACCTGGGTCTGACAGTACCGATGTCCTACGACCTCGTTGCTGCTGCTCAAAATGTGGAAGGCGTCGAGACAGCTGAAGGTTTAATGATTCGGGGTGCGGCGTGGCGGAATTCTCAAAATCAATTAAGTTCGGTGACGCTAGTTGGTTTTGAGCCAGATGGACAATTATTTCAACCTTGGAATATCACTCAAGGAACTATAAGCACTTTAAAGATTCCTTACACGGTCATGGTAGACGAGAATAGCTTGTCTGCTTTGCACGCGGAACGAAGGGGCGATGTCGGGGTTGTTGGTTCGCTTCCAGCGCATATCGTCGGTATAACGCGAGGAACTAAATCCCTTGTGTTGGGCGATTTAATGTTTGCATCTTTGGAGACGGCTTACACTTATGTAAATTCCCCAATAACAGCAAAAATCCCCTGCGACCTCGCCGACCAAAATGTCGATTGTGCTTTAACAAATGGCAATTTTCCTCCCGAACCTCAAGCTTTATCTTCTAACGACCCCTTTGCGATTTTGTCGGGTCGGGTAAGACCCGGTCAAACTATCGAGCCGCTGTCTTTTATCCTAGTAAAAGCTAAACCGGGTGCGAGCATAGAATCTCTCCAGCAAAAACTAGAAGAAGCTTTGCCCAATACCCGTGCTTATACCAAGGCTGAAATGTCCAAGCTAACTCAAGATTATTGGGCGAGGCGGTCTGGAATTGGTTTTGTTCTCGGTATTGGAGCCGTTGTAGGTGTCGTTGTTGGGGCGGTGATTGTCAGTCAAATTCTTTATTCCTCGGTGTCGGATCGCTTGAAGGAATATGGAACTTTGAAGGCGATGGGATCGTCAGATTTAGTAATCTACGGCGTGATTGTAGAGCAAGCTTTGTGGATGGCGGTGTTGGGATATATACCAGGAATGGCGCTGTGTTGGGGAGTGGCAACTTGGACAGCCGCGACGCAAGGAATTTTAATTTTAATTACACCTGGGTCTGCGATCGCTGTCTTCGGCATTACCGTCGCCATGTGTGTCGCTAGCGCCGGTTTTGCCATCCAAAAAGTGACGCGGGTCGATCCGGCTATTGTGTTTAAAGGGTAATCGCTTTTGGGAAATTAATTAGTTATTAAATAATGAATCGATTAACCCTTACCGTCTTCATCGTTTCTTCACAAAACAACTCCAAAAACTCATAAAAAAAACAAGAAAAATTGCGACAAAAAGCAACAGAAATAGGTATAATTAAGGAGAGATATAATAATCAAATTGTGATTATTAGTTCGATCTAAACGCAATAAGTAACAGCCTCACAACGCCAAAACTGTAATTAAAAGAGAGTAGAACGGATGACTGCCTTTAACAATTTGGAACTTAAATTTAAGGAGTGGACTCGCGGGGGAAGTCAGACCGTCGCGCCTGCAACAGGGTTGCATCGTCCCGAAACAGAATCAATTGTTGTTAAGGGGCTGGAAATGACGATCAAATCCGGACGAGAAATAGCTCGCATCTTGAAAGGAATTGATTGGCGTATCCAAAAAGGCAGCGTCGAACTGTTGATGGGGCCGTCGGGATCTGGGAAAACCACCCTGCTGTCAGTGTTAGCAGGACTGCTAACCCCCACCGCTGGTAACGTTTACTTGCTGGGACAAGACATTACCAAAATGTCGCGGGAGCAGCTAGCCCAGTTTCGCTTGCAAAATATTGGCTTTATATTCCAAGATTTCAACCTGTTTCCCGCATTAACGGCGGCTGAAAATATAGAAGTGGCGCTGAACCTCAAAGGCATTAAAGGAAAAGCAGCCAAACAGGAAGCTCAACGTTTGCTAGAACAGGTAGGCTTAAAAGACAAAGCAAATTTGAAGCCGTCGAGTTTGTCTGGGGGACAACAACAGCGGGTAGCGATCGCCCGTGCTTTAGCCGGAAATCCCCAGCTAATTATGGCAGACGAACCCACCGCCGCGCTTGACTCCCAAAACGGTCATGCGGTAATGGCATTACTGCGCGAATTGGCAAAAGAAAGAGGCTGCACGGTGTTGATGGTAACCCACGATCCCCGGATTATGGACTTAGCCGACAACATCGCTTACATGGAAGATGGCATCTTGAAAAATGGCTAATGGCTAATGGCTAATGGCGTTCCCAGGCAGATCCGTGGGAACGAGGGTAAAAAAAGCAATTAGCAATTAGCAATTAGCAATTAGCAATTAGCAATTAGCAATTAGCAATTAGCAATTAGCAATTAGCAATTAGCAATTAGCAAACAAACCTGCTGTCACTTCCTGTAACACGCGCAGTCCCCGTAACGATCCCTGAATCAGTCTTTTGGCGGCGAAGGGTTGTCGGATCATACCTATTGCTAAGGGTAAAAGTTGAAGCGAACCGTTAGGACTCAAAGCACTGCTAAGATCGGGCATATCTCGATCGCAGTCATCGCTGATAACTCTGACCATAGCTACGGCGATTCCAGCTTGAGAGAGCATTTCTAAGGCGGCGAATCCCTCCATATCGATAACATCAGCTTGATAAATTTGACTTAGAAGGCGCTTACTAGCGGCAGCACCAACAAAGCGATCGCTAGTAAGCGCCTTGACTATTGCGGCTTTTTGTGATAATTTGCGGTGAATTTGGCTGGTGAGGTAGCGATCGCAGTTTAACGGCTGTGGTAGTGTAGGGGGAATCAATGGCAAATCTTTTTCATCCCTGACTTCATCCCACCTTTTGACGCAACTTTTATACAGCACCACATCTCCAACTTTGTGGGAAGGAGTTAAACTCCCGCATAGACCCATCAGCAAAATTCTTGACTGGGGATGAAAAAAATGTCCGGTATTTTGCAGATTTTCTAGATATTGAGTCAACGGTAATGGTCCCATGGGAACGGGTAAAACTGGCGGCGTAGGAGTGCTAACGCGGCTTAATCCGCGACAAACAGCCTTATATTCGGGTCCTTGAGCAACTAGAATTGCTGAAATCAGATTTGATTCAACCATCGATATTAGTCCTTTCCCACCTGAAGAATATCTATTTATTGAACCGCCAAGAAGCCATAGACAAGGGTAGCGTCTTCTCGAAGAGTAGAACGCCAAGAAAGAAGAAAGAATAAAGGAATATAGGTAATCTTCTGGCGGGAAAGTGACGCGACATTGTAGTAGGGAAAAGGAAAAAAACTTCATGATGTTCCCTACCCCCGTTGATTATTTTGCAAACAAACCGGGTTTCTTGTTGCTGGGTGAAGTTGGGACACATTGTAGGGGCTAAGGCTAAAGAAAAACTTTGAGCTGGCGACAAAACTTACTGATGTTCCCTACGCCC
>NZ_BLAY01000284.1 GCF_020521235.1 Microseira wollei NIES-4236
GCAATGATGTCAGTCTTGGCTTGCTCCAATGTCATGGAAGCGGACAAATGAGGAGCGGAATGATGCGAAAGTATCACGTTCCGTTCTGGAGAGCAGCGGCTCTTGTAAGGGAGTCGCCGACTTTAATCTTCGGGTGGGGAACAGTACTAAGTTCCCCGCCGCAAATGGTTTACGCGCAAACTGTGGGCTTCGTGCCTGGGGGTGGCGACACTTTGCCCTCAGTGGTTCCTGCTCTTGACACCCTACCAGCTCCGAGGGGCGATCGCGAGCTTGTGAGGGTGATGATTTTTGGATAAAGCTACGCCACCCCTGGGGTGGGGCGGCTTTTTTTATTGGGTTGGTGGGCGATCAGTTATGTTCTTCCGTTTGATCGTTGACTTCCAGGCTTCAACTTTGTTGAGTTGCTCAATATGTTTGTAGACGCCTTCCTCTATATAGGAGGCGCATAAGCTAGACTGCGATCGCCCTGTCTCCGCGACGATGGCAGCAATCACCTCTGCTATATCGTCGGGAATTGTTACTGTAATTTGAGCCATACTGCTTTACTCTTTTTTCAATCAAAATATCATCCAAAAATCATCCATTTCTGGATGATTGTGGTACAGTAATGGGAAAGCGTTTGTGCGCCGCGTAGAGGATCTGATCCATCCCCTACACGACGACTTTCCCCCTAAAAGCACTAGGAGGCTCAATTATCATGACAAAGTTTAGCATCGGGTGGGGAACGATACTAAGTTTCCCGCCGCAATTAGTCTACAGCCAAACTCTAGGCTTCGTGCCTGGGGGTGGCGACACTTTACCTTCGGTTATTCCTGCTCTTGATACCCTACCAGCTCCGAGGGGCGATCGCGAGCTTGTCAGGGTGATGATTTTTGGCTCGAGCTACGCGGTCAACTACACAATTCGTTGGCTTTACAAGCTCCAGTTCGCCCAGGTTAGCGAATGGAGTTTTCTCATGCCTGCTCCCAATGGGGAATTCATGAGTATTGTTACTAAGCAAATCCCGCTCAATCGCAACATCTGATTGGTCTTCGATCAAATCTGATAAGCACCTAGAGTAGCTGTCCCAGAGAAGCTTTCAGCCCCTTAAGGGGCTGAAAAATGTCTAAGTCCTACTAGGCACAGCAGGGTTTTTTATCCTTCATTTCCACTGCGGCGACTGCACCAACATTTTGCTCTGGTGCAGTATCTCCCACCTTGACCACAAAGATTTCCCAGCGGTTACCATCCGGGTCACTCACCCATACTTTGTCTTGGAGGGCATAGCAACAGTTGGTGTTCTGTTCTTCAAATAAACTTAAACCAGCTTGGGCAAAACGCTCAATTGCAGCTTTCACCTCTGCGGTACTGTTAACTTGGATGCCCAAATGGGATAGTGCGCCGTGGGATTGTACTTTCTCGGTTAGGTTGAGAGTGAAATTAAGCGCAGGGTTTTCTAGGTCGAATTTGGCGTAGTCGGGTTTGTGCTTGACTGGGGTAACGCCAAACATTGCCCGGTAGAAGGCGACAGACTTTTCAATGTCAGTAACATTCAGCGCAACGTGGGTTTTGACAGCAGACATGGCCTTTTCCTTTGGTATTTTTACAACTATCGAAGTAAACGGTAAAAAAACACTACCCCTGCTATCGAACCATTAGCAACAGCCTTTCTGGCTGGACTTGGTTGGCAATTCCCCTGGTTCCAACTCCACAACTTGATTGCGAGTGCAACACTCTGCGTAGAAAAAATCGATTAACAGCTTGAGTGTCTCAGGGCGGATGCTGTACCAAATCCACTGTCTGTCCTTCTCCATATTGAGCAGTCCCACCTGACGCAGCTTGTCGAGGTGGTGAGACAGGGTAGGGGCAGAAATCCCCAAGTTTTGCTGAATTTCGCCTGCTGGAAGTCCTTTTGGGTAGGCAGAAAGCAACAGGCGCACGATTTGGAGCCGCGAAATCTGCCCCAGGGCGGCGAAGGTTTCAGCGATTTTCTCGACTGAGGTGGGATCTAGAGGGGTAGTTGCTTTTTCCATAGTTATATAAATATCAAAATAAGGGGAGAATGTCAAGTGGTCAGGGATGGTAAACTCCAGAACATGATGAATGACCAAGAAACGATCGCATACTTGAGAACCCCGGCGGCGATTCGCCAGAGGTGCGATCGCATGTTTAAATTAGCGTGCGATCGCCAACTCAACTACTTTCGCTGCGACTTATCCAAATTAGACAAAACAGCAGATTACGTCATCGACGTGATGCGGGAAAATTATCCCGATTTAGACATTCCTTTTCACAGTCGCTGGCGACATTTCGAGGTGGGGGATAGTTCGCGCCTTGACGAATTAGAGCGAGATTTAACACCAATTGAAACAGCGAAAGTAAAATTCGATCTAGCCATCATCAGCGTTTTACTAGATGCGGGTGCGGGTGCAGATTGGCAATATTACGAACAAGAGACGGGACAGGTATTTCGCCGTTCCGAAGGGTTGGCAGTAGCGAGTTTGAGGATGTTTTGTCAAGGTGCTTTTTCTAGTAACCCAGAACAACCTTTACAAGCAGATGCAAAAGCACTGAAAGCAATAACAATAGAAAAGCTAGCTCAAGGATTTCAAGTAAGTTCAGAAAACCCGTTAGTAGGGTTAGAGGGGCGAGTTAAATTGCTGCAACGCTTAGGAGAGATACTAACTCAAAATCCGATATTTTTTGGCGCAGAAAACTCACGCCCCGGCAACTTAGTAGATTACCTGCTCCAAAATAAAATAAGTACATGTACTCACCTGCCCACCCGCCCCTCTACCCACCTGCCTGCATCTTTGGTACTAACTGCCGTTTTAGAGGGAATTGGCGAAATATGGCCTGGGCGTTTGACCATTACAGGAGTAAACTTAGGGGATGTCTGGATTCATCCAGCTTTAGGGGGGGAGAAGGAGAGCGATCGCTATATCCCATTCCACAAACTATCCCAGTGGTTAACCTACTCGCTGCTAGAACCCCTCCAAGAACTCGGCGTAGAAATTACCGGACTAGAGGTGATGACGGGATTGCCAGAATATCGCAATGGTGGATTATGTCTGGACATGGGATTGCTGGAAGTCGTGGGCGAGGATATGCTTCAGGAAAGTCACTTGCCTGGATCTGAGGTCATTGTTGAATGGCGGGCATTAACCGTGATTCTTTTAGATCAAATTGCCGCAGCGATTCGAGAAAAGTTGAACCTGAACGAATCCCAATTACCTCTAGTCAAAATTTTACAAGGAGGAACTTGGAATGCTGGAAGAAAAATTGCCGCACAATTAAGACCAGGTGGGGTGCCGCCAATTCAAATAGAAAGCGATGGAACGGTGTTTTAATTTCAGATTAATTAAATAAGTAAGAAGAAATGAAAGCCGAAGTTACTGTAATTGAGCATCCATTAGTTCAACACAAGTTGACGCTGATGCGTCAAGCTGAAACCAGTACGGGAAAATTTCGTCAACTTTTGCACGAAATTGGCATTCTATTAGCCTACGAAGTAACGCGAGATTTACCGCTGAAATACGAAGAAATTAAAACGCCGCTTGCCCCGATGTTTGCTCCTATGCTTGCGGCGGACAAAAAAATGGTAATTGTCTCGATTATGCGGGCAGGGCAAGGACTTTTAGACGGAATTTTAGAATTAATTCCTTCAGCAAGGGTCGGACATATTGGATTGTACCGCGACCCGATCACCCACGTAGCAGTTGAATATTATTTTAAAGTTCCCTACGATATCGATCAGCGAGATGTGTTAGTAGTCGATCCGATGCTAGCAACGGGTAATTCAGCAGTTGCAGCGGTGGATAGACTTAAAGAAGTTAACCCGAAATCAATTAAATTTTTGTGCTTGTTAGCAGCACCCGAAGGCATCACCCATTTCCACGCGCAACATCCGGATGTGCCTATCTATACGGCTGCTATTGATGAGTATTTGGACGAAAACGGTTATATCATTCCTGGACTTGGGGATGCAGGCGATCGCATGTATGGCACCAAATAAGGCAAGGGGTATTTCGGATGGCGATCGCGTTAATTATTAATCATTAAATGGTAGATTTCGACGATTTTTTTGGCTTTTTCTGACCAGGTAAATTCTCGAACTCTTTCAATTGATTTGGCAGACATTTTTTGCCTTAGTTCTTCGTTTTCAACCAGAATATGGATTTTTTGGGTTAACTCTTGCGTTAAATAGTCTCTAGAAATGGGTTCGATTTTAAATCCGGTTTCTTCAGTTACATATTCCCCAATTCCACCATTGTTCGCCACAATGCAGGGAAGTCCACAAGCCATCGCTTCCAGTACCACTGCTCCCCCAAATTCTCGAATTGAAGGGAAGCAAAATATATCTGATTTTCGATAATAGACAAGTGTCTCTTCTTGGTTAACCCAGCCTGTAAATTTGACAATTTCGCCTAAATTTAACTTTTGTACTTTAGCTTCTAAGCTGCCTTTTTCCGAACCATCTCCCACAATTTTTACCAAGATTTTTTCCTTGATTGAACCTTCAAGTTTACCGATCGCTTCAATCAACATGTCTGCACCTTTATAAGGTACTAACCTGCCAACAAAAAGTAAGTTAACCTTGTTGTTGTCTTTGGGGGTTGGCTGGGCATCTAAAAAACTACTTGAAATGCCATTTTCATAAAACAAGCTAATTTTGTCGTCAGGGAGTGAAAACAGTTCTTTCAACATATTTAATGTAAAAGTCGAGCCTGCTAATATTTTGTCTGCTTTCTTATAAGTTTCTCTATAGCCTGGGATCAAGAATCGACCAACTGCCCTTAAAAAATTCAAGTAAGCAAATTCTTGTTTGGCTATATCTTGGAAACCTGCTGGAAAAGGAACACCGCCATTAACTGGCCCTATAAGAAAAGGAGTCTTTTTACATGCTTTAACTATTTTAACCGCATATCGAGGCATCATCGGAGTAATTGCATGAACTAAGTCATAGTCTCCCCGAAATACTTGATCTTTGAATTGTTCGTATACCTGGTGATTAAATTCGGCATAGATTAGGTAATTCAATGCGTTGTAAAGAGGCCAATTGAATCGTCCCCTATTTGCAATATTTGCGACAAAATTATGGTAGATTTTGCTGAATTTACTCTCGCGTGTATAAACAACTTTTTCATGCTTTTTTTGATTTTGAATCGCCTGCTTATTTCTTTCATGGGTGACAAGCGTTGCATCGACTAACTTGCTAATTTCCTTATAGTAATTATATCCTACGAGGGGAACAGAAGCCCAATCTGGATTGCATTGTTCAATGACAAGTAAAACTTTTGGTGTTGGTTTACTCATGACGTTGCCACTCTGCTTGTCTAGCTTAATTCAGTTTTTACGTATCAAAAAATATCTTTTACTATAGTAGCATTCATAATTTGCTTTTGTCAAGAAAGCTAGATTTGGTCGTAGGTTAATTTGAGCGATCGCTTTTACATGCATGACTGCACTCAGCGATCTCGACTTTCTGGAATATAAGGAATCCCCAGGGAAGCGGGCGGGGTAGACTTTCCGGCTAATCCCACTAAGGCGAATAGGGCAATAAGATAAGGCAACATGACTAAAAATTGATAGGGAATATTTAAGTTAAAGGCTTGAATTCGCAGCTGCAAAGCTTCTGTTGCCCCAAATAACAGGCAAGCAAAAAATGTACTGACGGGATGCCACCTGCCAAAAATTAAGGCAGCTAGGGCAATAAAACCTTTGCCTGCACTCATATCTTCTACGAAAAATTTGACGTGTACTAAGGCGAGATAAGCACCTCCTAATCCGGCAAGACAACCGCTGAGAGTCACGGCTACATAACGCATTAATTTAACAGAAATTCCGGCTGTATCGGCGGCGCGTGGGTATTCTCCAACCGCTCGCAAGGATAAACCGATACTGGTGCAAAATAAAATATACGTTAGAAGAGGAATTAATAAAAATAACAGGTAAACTAGAGGGTCTTCGTTAAAAAGAATATCTCCAATAATCGGGATATTTTTTAAGCCGGGAATGCCGATAATATTAATGCTTGGTAATGACTGCGCTTGTCCGCTGTTGAACAAAATACGCGCCCAGAAAGAAGTCAATCCCGCTGCGGTAAGATTAATCGCCAGTCCGGAGACTAATTGATCGACTCGTAAGGTGACGCAAAGATAGGCGTGGAGAATTCCCACCAATCCGCCGATGAAGATTGCTAATAAAATTCCTATCCAACTATTGCCGGTAAAAAAAGCTCCGACAGCACTAGCAAATGCGCCGGATAGTAACATTCCTTCTAAAGCAATATTTAACACGCCAGATCGTTCTGATAACAGTCCCCCAAGTGCAGCAAAAGCTAAAGGGACAGAAAGGCGCAAGCTGGCAACTAGATAGTCAGTTAGGAAGTTAGTCATTAATTGATTTTAGATTTTAGATCGATTTTGCTTTGGATGGGGGTGTGCGATATGCCTCCGGCACACTTCGCGAACGCTCTTCTTCCCCCGGATAGATGGCGCTAACTTGTTAAAGAAATTCAATAGTTTTTAGAGGGTAAACGAAATGCTGTTTTAAATTTTATAGGAATATGCGACGCTTGCTGCCGTTGGGTATGTCAACATACCCTGACACGAGCATCGCTGTTGTAAGTCACATAATTTGAGCAACAAAATTGAGCAAAAAACGCACTATGTCAAAAGGTCAAATCTACTGCTTCAGAGCTAGTTGTGAAGGTGCAAATAGGTTGAACAATGGTAATGTGCCGGGGTGGCTTTGTTTGGGGGTTAATTGGCAAGGTTATATGCTTTGGACGGTGCCAGAAGTTGTTGATGTGGCAAGATTATTAGGGGCATTAGAATTTGAAGAAGATACTCCCTCTGAATGGATATCGCACCTGGAAAGTTTGGGATTTAAAGATATTACTCCAGTCTGTTGCGAGGAGATGTTCGAGTCTAGGGGGTATTCTTTTTAATCAATAATTGGTAATTTTAGATTTTAGATATTAGATTTTAGATTTGCAGTTGAATTAAATCTGAAATCTGAAATCTGAAATCTGCAATTACAAGGGATTTATCCGTCGTTCGATGGCAAAACTAATGGCAATGAATAATACGGTTAATCCCTGAATGGCGTAAACGACGGTGACGGGAACACCTGCACTGCGTTGCATGACATTTGCACCGCTGCGGAGGATGGCGAAAAAGACGGAGGTGAGGAGGATACCGCCAATGTTACCGCGACCCAGGAGCGCGATCGCAATGGCATCAAATCCATATCCGGGGGAAAAGCGGTCGAATAAGCGATATTTTAGCCCCATTACCTCACCCGCACCAGCCAATCCCGCCAATCCTCCCGCTATCGCCATCACAGCAATTATAGTGCCTTCGAAGGACATGCCTGCATAACGCGCGGCAATTGGGTTTAAACCGACGGCTTCGATTTGGTATCCTAGAGGCGATCGCGCCAAGATTACCCACAATATTATTGTCGCCAATAACCCAACAAAAATCCCCGCATGAGCTTGGGTTTGAGACATAATAATCGGCAATCTAGCAGATTCAGAAATCAGCGAAGAATAAGCACTCGGCGCACCGGGTTCTTTTAAAGGATTGTTGGCTAAATATCCAATAAAATTTAGCGCTATGTAGTTGAGTAATAGGGTAGTTATTACTTCATTTACGCCTCGCATTGCTTTGAGATATCCGGGAATTAATCCCCAAATTGCACCTAAAATAAATCCTCCCAATAATGCTAGGGGTACGTGAATCAATCCCGGTATTCCTTGCAGGTATAATCCCACCAAAGCGCTACCGAGTCCACCCATGTAAATTTGTCCTTCTGCGCCGATATTAAATAACCCTGCTTTTAATGCCAGCAATACGCCTAAACTGGATAACAATAAAGGTGCGGTTTTGGTTAGCATATTGCCAAAACCGTAGTAGTTGGTGAGGGATTCTTGAATCAGAATGCTGTAAGCGGTGATGGGGTTTGCTTTTGCTAGCAGAATGAGGATAGCGCCGACGAGTAGGGCGAGGGCAATGGCTATCAGCGGCGATAGAATGGGTAGTAGATTGGAGTGAATTCGATGAGTTTGCATCACTGTGGGACTTATGTTTAGACTCCCACAGACTGAAGTCTGTGGCTAGACAAACTAAGCCTGCCTACGCAGGCTGAGAATAGTTTTTGTATTTTAGACCGCGCAGGCGGTCAAAGTTTGTATAGAGGCTAGACAAACTAAGCCTGCCTACGCAGGCTGAGAATAGTT
>NZ_BLAY01000285.1 GCF_020521235.1 Microseira wollei NIES-4236
TGTGTAGCCCCATGCTTTAGCCGACACCCTTAAGGGTGTGGCTATACAAACAAAGCCCGCAAGACAAGGGCTGTAAGGATTTGAGCCTGCTCTGGCAGGCTTTGTTTGTGTAGCCCCATGCTTTAGCATGTGGGCGTTTATTTGGTTGTTGTATAGAAATTCTATGTCTTACCAAGCTTTCAAGAAATTATTAAAAAAGCTATTAATCGATTGTCGCAACTGGTTTTGACGATTCCACTTTTGAAAATCTCGTTCGTAGTCCTCGCCGTCGGATTGAAAAGTATTCCAAGCATTGAGGCCAAGACCTAGCCCCCAAAATAATAGAATGTACAGGGACCAAGTTAGCGTTCCAGCACCGACTAGATTAAGCAGAACCAAAAAAGTATTAACGATCGCATAATTACCGAAGCGCTTTTTTAATCTCCCAAGTCGATAGGTATTAAACGCTTGCCGCTTTTGCAACTCGCCTTGTTGGGACAACCACTCCCGTTCTGCTGCTAGTAGGTTTTCCGGGGAAATTTCTAACTCGGCGGCAATTTCCACCAGCTGATCGCGGCTAAATTCCCCTTCATAATTTTGACGGGAAATCGCCAGGTGCAGAATTTGCTGGATCTCTTCTTGGCTATAGACGCGGGTAATCTTGCTGTTGTCGGTTTGCATGATCGGCGTAGATTGCAATAAATTTTTTTCTCAAGCGGTCACATATATTACAAATCTGTCGGTTGGGTTTCGTTACCTCAACCCAACCTACTTATACGATAGCTTATGGGAAGTCTCCCACCAGAAAACCGTACCTCAACGGACGGATACCGCTATAGCAGAAAGATTAAAACCCTTTTTACATTTCGTTACACTGGAAACATAGATAAATCGCAGGAGGCCAGATGAACGGCACTATTCGCGTTGGCAACCTATTTGGTATACCATTTTACGTCCATCCGTCCTGGTTCTTTGTTTTAACCTTATTCACTTGGACATATAGCAATCAATTGGCGGTTTTGTTTCCCGGACTCGGTGCGGGAATCCCGTGGATACTGGGATTGATGACTGCTTTGCTGTTGTTTGCCTCTGTTTTGGCGCACGAATTGGGACACAGTTTCGTTGCCAAAAGTCAGGGAATTGAAGTCAAATCGATTAATTTATTTCTGTTTGGCGGGTTAGCTAGCTTGGAGAAAGAGTCCAAGACGCCAGCGGAAGCATTTTGGGTTGCGATCGCGGGGCCAGTGGTCAGCCTGCTGCTGTTCGGTCTGTTTACCGTCGTTGGCACTAACCTTACCATTTCCGGGCCAGTGGCAGCAATTGTAGGACTGCTAGCATCGCTCAACTTGATGTTAGCCTTATTCAACCTGATTCCCGGCTTACCTCTCGATGGTGGAAATATCCTCAAAGCGATCGTTTGGAAAATCACCGGCAATCAATATAAAGGTATTGTATTTGCAGGTCGCGTCGGTCAAATCTTTGGTTGGATAGCAATTATATCTGGATTGCTTCCTGTACTATTCGGCAGTTTTCCCAACTTTTGGACGCTATTAATCGGTTGGTTCTTGCTGCAAAATGCCACTCAGTTTGCCCAATCTGCTAAAGTGCAAGATAAACTCTCAAGCTTGACGGCTCTTGATGCGGTTGTTCCTAATAGTCCGATCATCTTAGAATCGCTGACTTTGAGAGAATTTGCCAACGAGTACGTAATTGGCAAAGACACCTGGCGCAAGTTTTTGGTAACTGATGAAAGCGGATATTTAGTGGGTGCGATCGCAGTAGACGCTTTAAAAACCATCCCCGTCGATCTTTGGCCTCATACTTTAGTCAAAGAACTCGTACAACCCGTCGATCCAAGCACAACAATCAAAGCCGATCAATCCTTACTAGACGTAGTAACCCTGATCGAACAAAAGCAGGTTTATGAAATCCCCGTTGTGCGCGAAAACGGAGTGCTAGTAGGAATGCTAGAAAAAACTTCAATTATCAACCTGCTGCAAAGACAAGCACAAGCAAAACTCGCATAGAGAATTTCAGATTTTAGATTTATTTAATCCTAAATCTAAAACCTGAAATCTGAAATCCTTTAATCCAATAACCACATCGGCGAAGAAGTTTTAGCAGGCTCCCCTGGTTTTTCTGGCGGGAGCTTTTCGATTATCGGAATTGATTTTTTAGGGACGGTAATCTGTTTTTTAGGCACAATAGCTTGCGGGGTTGGCTTTTCTTGCTTATCTTTTTTCAATCCTTGAATTTCTTCAATCAGCTTGCCATTAGCTTCTGCCAGTTCCAACGCCGTTTTCTTAGCTTGCTCTAGCTCATTTTTGATTTTCAAATTTGCTTGAACGATCTCTTGATCAAGCTTTTGAACCAAACTTTTTTGCTCGTAAAGCTCGGACTTTAACTGATAAACATTTTCTTGAAGCTCATATTCTCGTTTATGAGCTTTTTCCAAACCTGCTCTCAACTCGGCGACTGTCGATTCTTCTCGTTGATGAGCCTTTTCTAAAGCCGATCTCAACTCAGCGACTGTTGCTTCTTCTCGTTGATTAGCTTTTTCCAAAGCCGCTCTTAATTCTGCGATCGTTGCTTCTAAAGCAGCTTGATTAAAGCCATTACTTTGCGCTTGAACATCAGCATGTTCCTGCAATTCTTCTGTAACTTCTATTTCCGGTTCAACGATATTTGTATCCTTTTCTACCACAGTCGAAGCTGAAACATCGATTGTGTGAGATGGTTGAACAGCATCGTTGGAATTATCCTTAATATTTTTTCGAGCCATAATTTCCTCCCAATCCCCTTATAAAGTACATCAATGAGGCGATCGCATACCTCAGCCTACCTGTATATCTTGCCGTCGATGCCTCTGTCTGCCCCTGGTGCGGTTCGTTATAAAAAGAATATATCGCTTTATCAGGGACTTGCAGCTTAAGATTTCTTTAGCGCTACCTCCACATCACAAGCTATGACACCTACCAACAGCCTCCCCAATGGGCCAAACATGCCCGTATTTTTACGATTAATCAAGTTCATTACGCAACCCATTTCATACTTAGACGACTTCGCGCAAACCTACGGTGACACCTTCACCGTATGGGGTCGCCAAAACACGCCGATTGTATACTTTAGTCAACCCCAAGCCCTACAGCAGATTTTTAATGCCGATGCCAGCAAATTAGACGCAGGACGGGGAAACCAAGGGTTAAAATTTTTACTCGGTGATAATTCCCTCGTCTTGCTAGATGGCGATCGCCACCAACGCGATCGCCAACTCCTCACCCCACCCTTCCACGGGGAGAGAATGCGCGCCTACGGTCAAACCATCTGCGAAATTAGCCGTGAAGTCAGCGATAATTGGAAAATCGGCAAACCCTTCAATATCCGCCAGTCGATGCAAGAAATTTCCTTGCGGGTTATCTTGCGATTAGTATTTGGCGTTGATGAAGGCGAAAAATTCCAACAATTGCGGCAATTAATTAATTCGCTACTAGAAATAACAAGTTCGCCGTTAATGTCAAGCTCCTTCTTTTTTCCATTTTTACAACAAGATTGGGGTGCTTGGAGTCCTTGGGGAAAAATATTACGTCAAAAGCAACAAGTTGACGAATTAATCTTTGAATTAATTCGAGAACGTCGGGCAGAATCAAACTCAAATCGGCAAGATATCCTCAGTTTAATGTTAGCGGCGCGCTACGAAGACGGGAGCCAGTTATCAGAGTCAGAATTGCGCGATGAGTTAATGACATTATTAATAGCGGGACACGAAACGACTGCTTCTGCATTAACTTGGGCATTTTATTGGCTAGATCGTTCGCCAGAAGTGCGGGAAAAATTGCTCAAAGAATTGGCAAGTGCGGATGAAGAACCGAGTGCCATTGCCAAACTGCCCTATCTCACCGCCGTTTGCTCTGAAACCCTCCGCATCTATCCAATTGCTATCAGCGCCTTCATCCGGACAGTCAAAGCACCCCTGGAGATTATGGGTTATAAATTACCAGTTGGCGCAGTAGTAATTCCCAGTATTTATTTAGCCCACCATCGAGAAGAAGTCTATCCCGAAGCCAAACAATTTAAACCAGAACGTTTCTTAGAACGGCAATATTCCCAATACGAATACTTACCTTTTGGCGGTGGGAATCGTCGCTGTATCGGGATGGCATTTGCTCAGTATGAAATGAAGCTGGTACTGGCAACAATTTTGTCGCGGTTTGAACTATCTTTAGTTAACAAACGTCCCGTAAAACCCGTGCGTCGCGGTTTAACATTAGCGGCACCAGCAGGAATGCGAATGGTTGTGACTGGGGAACGGAAATTAGCAAAAACTCCTGTTTCGGTTTCATAGTTGGAGTTGTTGGTGCGTTACGCTGTCGAAGAGAGCCTACGCAATTAATTGATTTATGAATAGACAAAGATTGTTTCAGCACTCATATTGGAGTATTTTAGCCTACTGCCTGGTCATCGCTATAGCTGTGATGTATTGGGGAGGGCCGATTTCTGTTGGAGGAGCGATTGCCGAGTTGAGGATTGGAGAGGGCGATCGAAGTATTATTTTGTCCGGACATCAGTTTTTATGCGATTGGCAACATTCTCGATATAATGTTACCCGATGTAGAACCTTACTGAAGCGTAAATCACTTGAGGTTGAATTTACCTTAAATAGACCGCTCGCCGGCCCAGAAACCTGTAACATCAAATACGACGGGCGCGTTTTTACATGCAAAGGTTTTAACGACTATCGTCATAAAACAGGTCAAGTCGATCTCTATATGGAGAACTCTTTGGATTTAACAGAGTCCGATCGATGGTGGCTGTTGCTAACAAACCCTTTAGCTAATATCTTCGGAAATATCTCTGAGATCGATTGGAGCAATATAGAACCAATTGTGACTTGGGTGGTGTCAATTTTGATTAGCGTGGGGATATGGTTGGAGTTGAGCCGAGTATCTGTTTTGTGGGCGACAATCTTGAGTCTCGGCACACTAGCACTGGTGAGACCATTCGTTAGGTGGTTGACTCTATTAGTGCTAATACTGACTGGACATGTGGATTGATGCACAAGTAACAGTAGGGTGCGTTAACGTTAGTGTAACGCACCATTTTTGATTCAAAAACTTAGCTTGAGAATCTTCTTTATATCATGTCTGCAAGGCTTTGGCATCGCGCGGGGGGCGGGTTTATCAATATAATTCTCTTTTAATCAAAGGTATCTGGTAAAACCCGCCCCTACAACACCATTAACTATACGAGTCCGGTAGTATCGGACTTGATATTAAGCAGCATTCGTAGGCTCAATTGAGACTCCTTTTTCTTCTAAGCGATCGCGTTCCTCTGTTCCAAATCAAAGATTAAACGGAAGTTGCCTCAATGTTGAGATAGCCTGCTGCGACGCACGCCTCGATCGCTTGTTCCACAAATGCCGAAATTTCTGGCATTGCAGTAGCAATCGGCTGCATTCGCTGCATTACCTGATCGCGAGTAATATGGTGAATGCGCCCGGTGCTGCCTTGGGTTTGCTGGTTATGCAAAAAAGGTTGCAGGCGATCGAGTGCGTTGGCAAACTGAGCCTCTGGGGTTTGCTGCGCCTCAAATTCCTCCCAAAGCGATCGCATTTCTGCACCCTGCGCCAAGGGTAACAGTCCAAAAATGCGATCCGCTGCCTGAAGTTCTCGCGCCGCCTTCAGCTGGTTGGCTTGCATGTCATAGCAAAAAGTATCACCTGCATCGATCTCAACTAAATCGTGAATCAGCACCATCTTCATCACCCGCAGCACATCGACAGGAACGGGAGCATATTCAATCAATAGCATTGCCATGACCGCCAGATGCCAAGAATGTTCGGCGCTGTTTTCGCGTCTAGAAGCATCAGTCAGCAAAGTTTGCCGCAGCACTTGCTTGAGCTTGTCGATTTCAAGAATGAACTGGATTTGTTGAGCGAGTCGCTGCTGCATGTCACACCGGAAATAAATTGATCGGTCAATAATTCCAATTATTGAGAATCACAAATTGATTTCCAATAGGATATTCTGCTGCCTCTAGATTTGCAATTGCCTTTACAATTGCTTGATAACTCATGTTTTTGGATGGGTCTGAGTCCTGATAAACTGCTAGAATTCCTGGGTGTACCGGGTTGGCTTGATGTAGTTCTTGAAAATCATTACAGTTGCGGGTGAGCAGCGAGCGCAGATCTTGTCTGGCATAATCCAGTACAACTGAATCTGAACGATTCATTAAGCCTGCTGTATTAACTGTAATTACATCATGACCCGCTGCCTGAAGAAGATTGACCAAATATTTAGCTTGAGAATCTTCGTCAAGCAGCATTCGTAGACTCAATTGAGGCTCCTTTTTCTTCTAAACGATAGCGTTCCTCTTCAGCTTCTAGTTTCAGTAGTTCCTGGTGGCTTTCACAATAATGAATTGCCTCGTAGATAGCAGATACTGGCAAATCCCAATTTTCGGCTGCCTGCTCTGGCGACATTTGATTGGTGCGCGCATCCTGCCAAACTGTTGAAGCAAGCAGTTTACGCCCTTTGATGTAAAGCTGTTTGCGCCAAGGGTGAGGGCGAGCGACTAAATATTGCCAGTCTTCAGTTTGGGGAGTATCTTGTAGGGATTGAATGATAGCGCCCACCAGTGTGAGGCGATCGCTCACAGAGAGTTGGCAGGCTTGCTCTTTTAGCTGCTGTAGGGACATAGAAATAACGTCAATCAAGGCTAATATCTAATCCTAAGCATATTTTAAACCGATCAATGAGAGCATAGCTGTGCAACCATCTCAGAGCGAGAGGAAACCTCAAGTTTCCGAAACATTCTTTTTAAAGCCTGTTTAACCGAGTTTTCTGTAATCCAAAGTTCAGCACCAATTTGGGCATTGGTTAGTCCTTTTGCCACGAGGGAGGCAATTTGAAGTTCGCGCGGAGTTAAACGATTAATCTTGGGTGAATTGAATTGAGATCCTAAATACTTTATAGTAACTAACCTAGTTGATAAATGCAGGCAAATTGCGCTTAAATCGTTCAAATTATGAGCGTCAAATGCCGCAGTTCCCCGCTCGCGAGTTAAGCCAATTGCTCCTACTAAACGACCCTGACTGACAATCGGCCCAGCCATAACATGCCCGTGATCTGCCAGCGGACAAATTGTTTCCCAGAGTCCCGGCGGTAACAACAATTCTTCATGAACGGGAGCATGGCGTTCAACTAAATAACGCAAAACAGGATTGTGTTCTAAAGACAATGCCAATTTGAAAAGGCTGGAATTTTGCATTGGAACAGGTGGAAGTTCTTCATAGAAAAAAAGACTCCAACGTTTGGCAGCAAAATAGTTACCGACTCGCACCATAATGCGCGATCGCAAACTTTCTTCATCCCGCACTTGGCTAATTGCTTCAAACAACGACTGCAAAGATTCTGCCATTACTCCATTGACAAAATTCATCAAAGTGTACCCGATCGAGGACTAGGCGCAAACCCAACATCACCCTATCTTAGCTTTAGTGCCATTCCAGGAGAAAACCATGTCTCAATACGCCCATCCCGAAGTGCTTGTCGATACCCAATGGTTGGAGGAACATCTAGATCGTGCCAACATCCGCGTCGTAGAAGTCGATATCAGTCCAGATTCGTGTAAAAATGCACGCATCCCCGGTGCAGTTTTCTGGAATATTTTTACCGATCTGCTATTGCCAGATCTGAGTATTAATTGCGATCGCATCGCTGTAGAAAAACTGCTGTCGCAGTCTGGTATAACAAACGAAACAACAGTAGTTCCCTACGGCAGTTATCCAGCAACTGGAGGCTGGATATTCTGGCTGTTAAAACTGTTTGGACACGACAACGTGCGCGTCCTCAATGGTGGATATCAGAAATGGATTTCAGAAGGTCGTCCCGTCGCCACAGAGTTGTCAACTTTTGCCCCAACGCAGTACTCTGTAAAGGATATTGATGCTAGTTTGCGAGCGTCGCACGAAGAGGTACGAGAATCTATTATATCTATGCAAAAAACAAACTCTTTGACAGGCGAGACGCCTATCCCACAAGAGTTGTTGGAGAATTCTATTAGACCTTTGCAAAAAACAAACTCTTTGACAGGCGAGACGCCTATCCCACAAGAGTTGTTGGAGAATTCTATTAGACCTTTGCAAAAAACAAACTCTTTGACAGGCGAGACGCCTATCCCACAAGAGTTGTTGGA
>NZ_BLAY01000286.1 GCF_020521235.1 Microseira wollei NIES-4236
TCGCTGGGGGTATTCGCCAATCTGCCGATATTAGTCGCATCCAGGTACTTCGACCGACGCGGGGCGGCGGACAACAAGTCTTTAACGTCAATCTACAACAGCTGTTGCGTGCTGGCGATCGCTCTCAAGATTTAATCTTGCAACAGGGCGATACTGTATTTGTTCCTACTGCAACTTCGGTCAATCCAGCCCAAGCCCTCGATTTAGCCGCCGCCAGCTTCGCCCCCACCACGAATCAACCGATAAATGTCGCCGTTGTGGGGGAAGTGACTCGTCCCGGTCCACAAGTCGTCCAGCCAGATCAATCCGGTGCCGTCCCCACCGTGTCGCGGGCGCTACAAATCGCTGGGGGCATCCGCCAATCTGCCGATATTACTCGCATCCAGGTGATTCGATCGACGCGGAGTGGCGCACAACAAACCTTGAACGTCGATCTTTCCCAATTGTTGGATAATGGCGATCGCGCTCAAGATGTCATTTTGCAACAGGGCGATACCGTATTTGTACCGCCTGCTACCAGCGTCAATGCCACCCAGGCACTCGATTTAGCCGCTTCCAGCTTCGCCCCCGCCACAAATCAACCGCTTAATGTTGTAGTTGTGGGGGAAGTTACTCGTCCTGGACCTTATGTGGTGCAACCGGAAGGGACGGGTGCCGTCCCCACCCTGGCGCGGGCGTTGCAAGTAGCAGGGGGAATCAGACAAACGGCGGATATTACCCAAATTCAGATTATTAGACTCGTGCGGGGAGGTAGACAACAAACCTTCACCGTGAATTTTTCCCAACTCTTGGCAACCGGCGATCGCTCTCAGGATATCATCTTGCAACAAGGGGATACGATATTTGTGCCAGCTTCGGTTTCTCCCACTGCGGCTGACTCTTTGGCGCTAGCATCTAGCAGCGTTTCTGCCACCGGGGCGCAACCTTTAAACGTTGCCATCACCGGCGAAGTGCAGCGTCCCGGTAGCTACGTGATCCAACCAGCACAACCTCCGACGGTGATTGTCAGTGCATTACCCAGCGTCGCCGGGTTACCGACGGTGACCCAGGCAATTCAACTTGCCGGGGGAATTACTCAATCTGCCGATATCCGCCGCATCGAGGTCCGCCGCTTCACCCAAGCGGGGGTGGAACAAAGAATCTCGGTTAATTTTTGGCAGCTGTTGGTGTCGGGCGATCGCTCGCAAGATGTCGTCCTGCAACAAGGCGATACAATTTTTGTACCTACAGCCGTCAATATTGACCCCGCAGAAGCCGCATTGTTAGCAGATGCTAGTTTTTCTCCCGCCACCATTCCAGTCAACGTGGTGGGAGAAGTCACCCGACCCGGTATCACACAAGTCCGGCCTAATACCCCCCTCAATCAAGCCATCCTCGCCGCAGGCGGGTTTAATACGAGGGCGAGAAAAGCGACGGTAGAACTGTTGCGCCTCAACCCCAACGGTACTGTTTCTCGGCGCACCATCGAGGTCGATCTCGACAAAGGCACCAACGAACAAACCAACCCCACCCTCCGCCCTAACGACGTGATTTTAGTCGCTCGATCTGGCTTAGCCCGAACTACCGATAGTCTCGGCTTGATTTTAAGCCCTGTGGGTCAGGGATTCTCGTTCCTCAACTTTTTTAGAGACTTTATGAAATTATTCGGAGTTACAGTGCCATAGGAACCCTGGCAGCGTATTTGATAAAGTACCATTATCGCCAAACAGGAAAACGTCACTGACCCCGGCCTTTAGGCACGGGGCTTGTCCAAACCAATTCGGACGACGTAAGCAGCGACTACCGCAAGTAGACACAGCTTGGTACACACTTCCGAATCCTTCCCTAGTTCGGACTATCTGTAAGCCTGATTGGTCAAGGCGTTGGGTTAAGCCAAGCTATCTTAGCTGTGTTGCTCTAAGGGACTTAAACGAGGCAAGCTGGATCTCGGCTTATATGCACTTAAAATCCAGCACCCAAAACGTAAAGCCGTCCTATAAGGACGGGGTTTCAAACCCATTTTTCTGATGAAAATCCAACCCTATTCCCAACCATTGTGGCCCGATCGAAACAATCAATCCCAGACTGGTGCCACTGCCATTTATCCTGAACCGCTGCACAACAATGATTCTGACCAAGTAAATTTGCGTCAGCTTTTAACAATCTTACGCCGTCGTTCCCTCGTTGTTGTGACCGTAGCAATCTCCGTCGCCACGGCTATCGGTTATCGCACCTTAAATCGTCCGCCACTCTATGCAGGTCAGTTTCGGCTGTTAGTCGAACCGATCACCGCTGAAACCAAAGTGGCTCAAACTGTCGGCGATGTCATATCTACGGCTTTTGATTACAACACTCAAATTGAGGTTTTACGCAGTCCCACCGTCACGGCTTCCATTCTGGAACAGATTCGGGTTAAATATCCCGATATAACCTATGACATCCTGATGGATAAATTAACAATTACCCGACTAACAGATACTAAAATTCTCCAAGTTAGATACCAAGAAAGCGAGCAGAAAAAAGTTAAGGATATTTTGGATAAACTCGCTCAAGGATATTTAAATTATAGTCGGTTACAGCGCCAAAGCGATGTTTTAGAAGGAATTAAATTTGTAGAAGACCAGTTACCGCAGTTGCGGCTAAAAGTTGATACGCTGCAAGCTAAGTTGCAAAAGTTTCGCCAGCAATACAACTTTATTGAACCCGAAGCCCAAGCGCAACAATTGTCGAGTCAAATTAGCTCGATTAGCCAACAGCGCCTGGAAATTCAAACCAAAATCAATGAAGTAAAATTATTATATGCAACGTTGCAAAACCAGTTGGGACTAGACCCAAGTCAAGCAATTGTAGCAGCCGCTTTGAGCGAATCGCCTCGCTACCAAAAGTTGTTAAATGAACTCCAAGATGTAGAAACGAAAATTGCCACGGAATCAGTGCGATTCACCCCAGCTAACCCCATATTGCAATCATTGCAAGAAACCCGCGAAAAATTACTGCCTTTAATTCGCATAGAAGCTCAAAAGATTATTGGCAACAACTTGTCAAACGCTAAAGTAGAACCAAACAAACTTACCTATCAAAATTCGGTTCGCTTAGCTTTAACGCAGCAATTTGTTGAGGCATCTAACCAAATACGGGTGATAGAAGTTCGCAGTAAAGCTTTGGAACAAGCGGAAACAAACTTAATTCAACAATTTAAACAAATGCCCATCCGGGCGCGGGAATACACCGATTTGCAGCGGGAATTAAAGGTCGCTACCGAAAGTTTAACCCGCTTTTTGTCAACGCGGGAATCTTTGCAAATTGAAGCCGCTCAAAAAGCCGTTCCCTGGGAACTGATTGCTGCACCAGAAGCAGCCGTTCCGATTCCTCCCCATACCTATCGCAATCTGGCGCTAGGAGTATTCGCCGGGTTGCTATTAGGTGTAGGCGCAGCTTGGATTGTAGAAATGCTCGACAGCGTGTTTCATTCCCCTGACGAACTTAAAGATAAAACGGGCATCCCGCTGCTGGGAATTATTCCTTTTAATAAAGGTGTCAAAAAACTGATGGGGACCCAGGCAACGGCAAGTTTACCTCAAGGGGAAACCTCGACCATTCCTGTCAGTTTTGTGGAAAAATTGCAGCGCTACAATGCTTCTCCTTTTTTAGAAGCTTTTCGCTCGCTTTATACCAATATCCGCCTGCTTGCTTCGGATATGCCAATCCGCTCTTTAGTTATCAGTTCGGCGACGCCAGCAGAGGGGAAAACCATCGTCGCTATACACCTGGCACAGGCGGCGGCGGCTATGGGAAAACGGGTGTTATTAGTGGATGCAGATCTGCGTCGTCCTCAAGTTCACGTCAGATTGGGTTTACCGAATATGCGGGGATTGAGCAATTTGATTGCCTCGGAAGATTTAGACTTCAACGATGTGATTCAAAAATCCGATCAAGACGATAATCTATACATATTAACGGCGGGTCAAATTCCACCCGATCCCACCAGGCTTCTTTCTTCGGAAAAAATGCAGAATCTGATGGTAGAATTGCGTTCGGCTTTTAATTTAGTAATTTACGACACGCCTCCCCTTGTCGGTTTCGCAGATGCTAACCTGCTAGCGCCTCCTACAGATGGACTGGTGTTAGTTGTAGCGCTGGGAAAAACAGACCGTTACCCGTTAATGCAAGCATTAGATGGCATTAGAATGTCCAATACGCCTTTTTTAGGCATCGTTGCCAATGGACTTAAACAGTACACGACTCGCGCTAACGATGCCTATGACCATTATTACTCCCAAGTGCGGCGCGATCGCACCATAGATCAGGACGCAGTCGGCAATTTCGACAATGGATAATTGGGAATTTTAGATTTTAGATTTTAGATTTTAGATTTGATGCGCTTATCTAAAATCTAAAATCTGCAATCTCCAATCTAAAATCGGCAATCTGCAATCTCCAATCTGCAATCTCCAATCTGCAATCTCCAATCTCCAATCTCCAATCTGCAATCTCCAATCTGAAATCTCCAATCTCCAATCTCCAATCTCCAATCTCCAATCTCCAATCTGCAATCTGCAATTACCAATGACTGACAAGATCAAAATCCCTAGCTGTACTTGGCAACGCCCCATCGGTCTAGGGTGGGATCGCCCCTATACTGTACGCTACAAAAGCAATCTCGATGATGGCCCCTGGCACGGAATGCCCCTGGGGGGTTTTGGTGCTGGGTGCATCGGTCGTTCGTCGCGAGGAGATTTTAACCTCTGGCACCTGGATGGCGGCGAACATGTATTCCAAACTATCCCAGGTTGTCAGTTTAGCGTTTTTGAGCAAGCCGGAAATCAAACCCAAGCTTATGCTTTGTGTACGGCAGCGCCAGAAGATGGCACGCTTTCTAGTTGGCAGTGGTATCCCACAGAAGGCAGAGGTGCAGAGGAGCAGGTGAGTTCCAGAGCAGGTGAGCAAGTAACATCTGGAACTTATCATGCCCTTTATCCCCGCAGTTGGTTTGCTTACTCAGGAGTGTATCAAGCCGAGTTAACTTGCCAGCAATTTTCGCCCATTTGGGCGAAAAATTACCAGGAAACAAGTTATCCGGTGGCGATTTTTCTCTGGACTGTTCATAATCCTACCGATGCGCCGATTACTCTCAGCATTATGCTCACCTGGCAAAATATAGTCGGTTGGTTTACTAATGCGATCGCCTCGCCACAAGTCCGCGTGCGGGATGATGGCAGTCCGGTATATGAGTATCAACCGCGACTCGGCGACAGTACCGGAAATTACAATCAATGGATTCAAGATCAATTTCGCGTCGGCTGTCTCCTCGACCGCGTCAGGCTTGACGATGATACCGTCCAAGAAGGGGAAGGGCAAATGTGCATTGCCACTCTCAGTAACCCCAGTTTGGAAGTGTTTTATCATACAGGTTGGAATCCAGTAGGCGATGGCGCGGATATCTGGAAAACCTTTGCCGCTGATGGTTCTTTGCCCGACCGCAATAACGAGACACCTGCCGCAGCTGGGGAACAAATTGGGGCGGCGATCGCTGTCCGCTTTACCGTCAGACCCGGTAAAACCAAGCAAATTCCCTTCATCCTCGCTTGGGATTTCCCCATCACAGAATTTGCATCTGGCATTAAATATTACCGGCGATATACGGATTTCTTCGGACGCAACGGCAAAAATGTTTGGTCGATCGTTCGCACGGCGCTGAAACATTACGAGACTTGGTACGAACGCATCTGTGCGTGGCAAGAACCAATTTTGACCAGGGAAGATTTGCCCGATTGGTTCAAAATGGCGCTATTTAACGAACTGTACCACCTCACCAGCGGCGGTAGTCTCTGGACGGCAGCTGATGAAATCGCCCCGGTGGGTCAGTTTGCCACTTTGGAATGCTTGGACTATCGCTGGTACGAAAGTTTGGACGTGCGGCTTTACGGCGGTTTCGGACTGGCGATGCTTTGGCCTAGACTAGAAAGAGCCGTGCTGGCAGCGTTTGCCCGCGCCATTCCCACCAGCGACGATACGCCCCGGACTATTGGGTATAACCAAGCACAAGCGGTTCGCAAAGTTGCCAATGCCACTCCCCACGATTTAGGTGCGCCAAACGAGCATCCTTGGGAAAAAACGAATTACACCAGCTATCAAGATTGCAACTTGTGGAAGGATTTACCTTGTGATTTTGTGTTGCAGGTTTATCGGTATTTTCTCTTAAGTGGTTCTACGGATACCGCATTTTTACGGGAATGTTGGAAGAGTATAGTAGAAACTCTTACGTACTTAAAAACCTTCGATCTCGATGGAGATGGGATTCCGGAAAACTCCGGTGCGCCAGATCAGACGTTTGATGATTGGCGATTGCAAGGTATAAGTGCTTACTGCGGCGGGTTGTGGTTGGCGGCATTAGAGGCGGCGATCGCCATCGGCAATATCCTGCTGGAAAACCCACCCGATTTTGAATTATCTGACGTAATTGACCAGTCTTCCAGCCAAAATCTACAATCTGAAATCCAAAATTGGCAAACCTGGTTGGAACAATCCCGACAAGTTTATCAAGAAAAACTCTGGAATGGTCAATACTACCGCCTCGATAGCGAAAGTGGTTCCGATGTGGTGATGGCAGACCAACTCTGCGGTCAATTTTACGCCCGCTGGCTGGGATTACCCGATATCGTACCAGTTGATTGCACCAACACCGCGCTTAAAAATATCTACGACGCCTGCTTTATTCAGTTCAATAACTATATCTCCATCCAAAATCCCATCGGTGCTGCCAACGGGGTCAAACCCGATGGTTCCCCCGAAAACCCCAACGCTACCCATCCCTTAGAAGTTTGGACGGGGATTAATTTTGGTCTAGCTGCGTTTATGTTGCAAATGGGAATGAAACCGGAGGCGTTTCAACTTGCAGAAGCGGTAGTACAACAAATCTACAATAATGGTCTGCAATTCCGCACTCCAGAAGCTATCACCGCCGCCGGTACTTTCCGTGCCAGTTCTTACCTGCGAGGTATGACAATCTGGGCAATTTATCAGCCAAGAAGAGAAGCGCAAAACCCCCTCTAAGAGGGGGGATTGGGGGGAGCGGGACTTTTAAGTCCCGTCAGGTAATATCATCAGGACTTACGCAAACACCAAAGTTTCTCTGAAAAATCTTGGTTTTGGAACTGGAGATCTACGAATAAACAAAGGTGATGGCAAGGTCGTGCGTAAGTCCTGTTCTGGTCAGCAAGAACGGTGCTTCTCTTGAACCTTGGAAGGACACCAAAGTAGACTTTGAGGGGAATGCCAAAAATCCCCGTCGCAGCGAGTCGTGACATTCAAATTACAGCGTTACCACAGCTAAAACTAGCCAGACCTTGGTATGGGGAGATTGATTCAACCGTACTGCAACAGAACGTAAAACGGTTGGATGTCCCCTACAAGAACTTTTTTGAAGGTAGGGGATTCCCCAAGTGCAAAAATCCCAGTAATTTTACCTCCTTTACATACGCGACCTGTGTAAAAATTAAATGTTGCAAAGTCTACCTACCCAAGCTGATCCCGATGGGATTCCATAACTCTAGATCTGTGCCAAACGAGTTCACAATTAAATCCGTTACTGTCCGGCAACCCCAAGATGGTTGGTATATGTCGCTCAGGATTGAGGATAAAACCGTACCCGATTATGTTGCCAAACCTTTAGCAGAAGTCAAGTCGATTATTGGCTGCGACTTGGGCATCACCAAATTGGTGCATCTCTCAGATGGCTATCAATTTGAAAATCCTAAATTTGCCACTAGCAGAAAGACCAAGCATCTTCTTAAAGTTAGGCAGCGTCGAGTTAATCGTAAAATCAGAGGCAGCAATAAATGCAAAAAACCATCCAAGAATGTTGGACGCTTGCATAAAAAGAGCGCTGAGCGAGCGTCAAGCTCGCTCAGTGGTATTTAGCCAAGTCTATCTTGTCCCGGCGAGTAGATGCCATCGCGATAGAAGATCTGAACGTCGTGGGAATGTTACGACGTTGCCAAGTGAAGAAAGATGATATAAATGGGAGGTTTTTAGGGAATAAACTCAAAAAAGAAAGGATTAAATCGCTCTATCTCGGATGCCGCTTGGAATGAGTTAATTTTAAAGCTCGAGTATCTCGCTGCAAAGCTCCGAGTGCGATTCGTTTAGTCGAAATGAATAATAATATTCAGGGATGACT
>NZ_BLAY01000287.1 GCF_020521235.1 Microseira wollei NIES-4236
TAGGGACGGGCAGTCCCGAAGAAACGCTAAGGGAGTTGAAACCACTACGCTACTTGGTGAAAGCCTGGTAGAGCAAGTTTCGACGACGAACTTAGAATCTCCGTGTCTTTAGACCGGAGAGTGTCAACATTACAAAGACGAACAAAAGAATCTGCTGGGACGCACAGTTGCTCACGCCAGCTTCCATCATTTTGTCGATTACAACTGGGATCTCGACAAAGGTTGTCCCAGCTTTGTAGACGAACCGGCAGGAAACGGGATGAAAAACGAACCCCGCGCCTTGGAAGATATTCAAACTTACGTGCGTAACGTGGCGCTGTGGCTAGCGGATACAGCCATCTAGAAAGTGGGAGAGGGAAAGTTTTTTCCCCTCCCTACTTTTTATATCATGTTCGTTGAATTGCCCATAATCAAACCTCACCGCGTCGTTCCGTAGGGAACATAATAGATATCTCGGACAAACAAATAACGTTAATAATGTTCCCTACTCCTAATTATGGGTAATTGACCGGAAATGATATTACTTGTAATTTCCGTTTAATACAATTGACACAAATTGTTCGCAAGACTGTCATAATTTGGTGTTACTTTGAGAGCATCAGCCCAGTAACATGCTTGCAGTCCGACTATGTCACCAGTTTTCTTATGTTTATCTTTGATTAGCCTGTTAACTTTATTTGGGTTAGCAGCGATCGCTTACCTATTTCCCTTCTACGATTCCCAAGAATAGCATCTGCTCACTACTCAATGTTATGCTCGATCCCCTTCTTGCCGCTATTCTTGAGCCTATACATTAAAAAATCCACTTTTTCTATCATTTCGTCTACGGATTTTGGCACGCTCATAAACGTAATCGCAACGATACTAAACGAAACAGGCCATTGATGATATTCTACAGTTTCCACAAGTTTTTTTTGCACTCTTTCAACTACAATTTGCGATGGTTCGTACCCCGTTCCTGGCAGTAGGAGGGCAAATTCATCTCCACCTAGTCTGGCAATTATATCGGTTGCTCTAATATTCCCGTAAATAGTTTGAGCCACTTCTTGTAAAAGCTTGTCACCAATTTTGTGCCCTAACTTATCGTTGACACCTTTAAAATTATCAATATCTATCAAAGCCAAGGTGATCGGATGTCCATACCTAGAGGATCTTTGAATTTCCAGGTTGGTTAATTCATCAAATAATCTTTGATTAGCGATGCCGGTTATCGAGTCAGTACGAGCGAGTTTTTTTTCGCGCTCGCGGGAACTTCGCAATTCGGATAAAAGATAGGTAGTTACTAAATAAAAGCCGAATCGAACGGCGGCGTTCCAATAAGGAATACCTGGATGAGAATGGGTTGATTGTCCGATTACTTCATTGGCGATAAACCAGGCGATCGCGCTGGCAATAGATATCCATATTCCCGCCGCTTCGCCCGCGTACCAAGTTGTAAAAGAAATGGGAATTAAATAAAATATTGATAAAGAAACATCGGGAGAAATGAGGGCATCAATCCCTCCGATTAATAAAAGCAATAAAAGTCCTAAAGCTATCAAAACAAACTTGGACTGATTTTCTAGGTATTTGGTAAGACGCACGGCTAACTTCCCGATCAAATCGCAAGATAGTACAAATTTTAGCCCAAGAGTGCAAACGGGATAGGCTAAAAGCCTATCCCGCAATCATAAGTAACCTGAGTTCGATATCAGACAAGATTTTACAGTAGGGGCACGGCATTAGATCGTGTTTTTATCTAAACCAAAAATTATTCTACGCCGTGCCCGACTCGCTTGTCCTATTGAGGCGAATTGGCGGGGAAAGCACCTGTTTGTACAGTCAGGTTGAGGCTTTGTCCGCTGCGACGCAGCCCCACTTGGAGATTATCGCCCACCTTGGTATTTTCAACGGCTCGTTGGACGGCGTCGGCGTCTTTAACGGATTGACCGTTGATTTGAGTCAGGACATCACCAGAACGCAGTCCAGCACGCGCAGCGGGTGAATTGGGCATGACGCGAGCGATCAAAACGCCGCGATCTTCATCGATGCTCAAATTGCTGTCGCGACTGCTGTTAATGTTTTGTTTAACTTCTGGGGTGAGGGTCACCATTTGAATTCCCAAGTAAGGATGTTCCACCCGACCTTTGGAGATTAACTGATTGGCGATGTTTTGTGCGGTATTGATGGGAATGGCAAAACCCAAACCTTGCGCCCCTTGGATAATAGCGGTATTAATCCCGATTACCTGACCCGCAGCGTTGAGCAATGGACCGCCAGAATTGCCTGGATTAATCGCCGCATCGGTTTGGATAAACCTCACCCGCTTATCGGGTACGCCCACTTGGGAGCCAGATCGACCCGTACCGCTGATAATGCCGGTGGTGACGGTATTATCCAGACCCAGGGGGTTGCCGATGGCGATCGCCCACTCACCCGGTCTCAGCTGGTCGGAATTGCCCAAACTAGCCGTTGGTAGTCCATTCGCTTCTATTTTCACCACCGCCACATCGGTCACCCGATCCGTACCTACAACCCTACCTTGGAAGCTGCGACCATCCTTGAGGGTGACATTCACCCGCTCCGCACCATCCACAACGTGGGCGTTGGTGAGGATTTGACCGTTGGCACTAATAATAAAACCCGACCCCGTACCGCTTTCAACCCGCCGCCTGGGTTGTTGTGGCCTTTGGGAACCAAAGAACTCCTCCATAGGGTCTTCCTCGAATTCCTCAGCCATGGGATTTCTCACCGTGCGGGAAGCGTTAATAGTGACCACGGCTGGCCCAACTTTGTCAACTACATTGGTGATGAAATTGGTATTGGTCCCGCCTGGGAATCTGATGGGCGGGGAGTTAACCGTGGGAGGAAGCGGGGCTTGAGTGAGTTGAGAACCGGATAGATCCGCAGGACTTCGCATCGAAGTAAAATAGCTGCCAGCGAAAGTCACACCGGCTCCCAGCAGCATCAGGGATAGATATTTGATTGGCGTTGCCAATGAAAAACCTTTGGGGCTAGAGGGCTTGAGGTCGGAAGATTTGACTGGGTGTAAGGAGTGCATTTTTAACACCTTGTATAAGTAACTGAAAACTCTGGCTTGTCTAAGGATAGAAATTGAGTAGTAGCGCCTGATAGGGGTTTACCCGCCTGAGAATACGCAGTCGGATAGGTGAAGCCTCACACTTTTAAAGATAAGAACTGAATATGACATGCTTGTTACAGAGGTGTCGCAGTTTTGTGGAATTTCCAGCAAACGCTGGGTATCGGTACCCTGCCGCGCTTAAGTCATTATGCTCAAATCAGCAAGTAAACTGCCTCGATGGATATTTGTAGGGTTGGCGTTTCCCTTAATCGTTCTCAACGGCTGGCTAGGGCTGTTGGTGTTTCATTATTTCCAATCGATCATCGGCATCTTGGTCATCGCCACCATTTTATCTTTCTTGTTGGACTATCCAGTTGTGTTTCTCCGGCAGCGAGGAATGGAACGAACCCGTGCCGTTTTGTTGGTTGTCCTGTTCACTTTATTAATTTTGGGTGCTTTTGGCCTCACCTTAGCGCCCCTGCTCATCGATCAGCTTAACGGACTGATCGTGCGCCTTCCGAGTTGGATTGCTTCTGGCACCCAGCAACTCCAAGCCTTTCGCGACTGGGCCGCAGAGCGAAACCTGCCGATAAATCTACTGGAGTTGGCCAGCCAAACGATTGGGCGCGTGTCGAGTCAATTGCAGTCCCTGACGGGGCAAAGCATCAAATTTGTTCTCGATACCCTGGGTAGCGTCATCAACGTCATCTTGACAATTGTCTTGACTTTCTACCTGTTGTTGCACGGAGAGCGACTCTGGGACGGAATTTTTCAGTGGTTTCCCTCCAGCATCGGTTCGCAGATCCGGCAATCGTTACGGCAGAATTTTCACAACTATTTTATCGGTCAAGCCACATTAGCCACCCTGATGGGCGTTTCCTTGACCGTGGCATTTTCCATCCTCAAAGTTCCCTTTGGCCTACTTTTTGGTTTGGGAGTGGGATTGATGACGTTGATTCCTTTTGGTGGCGCAACTGGTATTAGCACCGTCAGTTTACTCATGGCTTTCCAAAACTTTTGGCTGGGGCTTAAGGTTCTGTTCGTCGCCACTCTAATTGACCAGGCGATTGGCAATATTATTGCGCCCCGAATTTTAGGAGAAATTATCGGTCTAAATCCCGTTTGGGTTTTAGTTTCTTTGTTGCTAGGTGCCAAAGTTGGAGGATTGCTGGGTTTGTTAATTGCCGTGCCAATTGCTGGTTGTATCAACAGTATCGCCCAGAGCTTGTATGCGGCATTAAGCCAAGATCAGCCTGAAACCGAAACCTTATCTAAAGCAACCAATGTAGAACCTGGGAATCGATCTTTGGAAATTTCTGCGCCCAATTGAAGAGGACGCTCTGACGGGGGGACGCTCGCTCCGCGGGGAAACTCGACCTAGAAACCCGGTTTTTTTGCGTAAGTTGTAAATTTCAGATTTTGAATTGAAGAATTCAAAATCTGAAATCTCAAAAGGTTTCACAGTGATGCTAAAACTGCTTGACCAAACTCCAAATGAACATCCTTGACTTGTTTGCAGACGATACTCATCCGGCGCTGATTGCTCCAGAGCAACCGCCCCTATCCTACAAGCAACTGCGCGAGAATATCGCTCGGTTAGTGTCTCAACTCCACAGCTTTGGTTTAGGACAGGGGGACAGAATTGCGATCGCAATGCCCAATGGTACCCCAATGGCGATCGCATTCCTGGCGGCTACCCTATGCGGCACAGCATGTCCATTAAATCCCAAGTACAAGCAAGAAGAGTTTGCCTTCTACTACGAAGACACGCAAGCCCAAGCATTGATTGTATTACCGGGAACTGTAGCAGAAGCGAAGTCCGCCATTACTCCTGCAATGAAGCTAATCCACGCCCATCAGGAAGCCGATGGCACTCTTAGTTTTGAACTGATTGGGGGAGAGAAATGCGATCGCAATTTACCAACTCCATCCTCCGCACCCGATGCCGACAGCATCGCCATGATATTACACACCAGCGGCACCACGAGTCGCCCGAAGCGCGTACCCCTGCGCCACCGCAATCTAATTGCCTCTGCCAAAAACATCATCACTGCCTACAACCTGACTAGGGAAGATACCACACTCTGCCTCATGCCCTTGTTTCACATTCACGGACTCGTGGGATCTATGCTGTCAACCTTGGCATCTGGCGGTACTGTAGTCTGTCCCAATGGTTTTAACGCCCTAGAATTTTGGCAGCTAGTGGATAGCTTCAAACCCACTTGGTACTCGGCAGTACCCACGATGCACCAGATGATTTTGGCACGTGCGACGCGCAATCAAGAGATTGTCAAAGCGAATCCTTTCCGTTTCATTCGTTCTAGCAGCGCCCCCCTGCCTCTCGTCATCATCAAGCAAATCGAGGCAACGCTAAACGCTCCCGTGCTGGAATCTTACAGCATGACAGAAGCCGCTCACATGATGACCACCAATCCCCTACCGCCAAATTTACGCAAACCAGGCAGCGTCGGTTACGGTTTTGGCGTAGAAGTCACGATTATGGACGAGGTAGGCAACTTGCTCCCCCAGGGTAGTTTAGGCGAAGTAGCGATCAAAGGAGCCAATGCGATCGATGGTTACGAAAACAATCCAGAAGCCAACGCCAAAGCCTTTGTCAACGGTTGGTTTCGCACAGGCGATCAAGGCAAGCTAGATGAAGACGGCTATCTCCATCTGACTGGACGAATCAAAGAACTGATTAACCGTGGCGGTGAAAAGATTTCTCCCCTAGAAGTAGATAACGTACTATTGCGCCATCCCGCCGTTGCCGAAGCGCTGGCGTTTGCGGTTCCCCATAAGTCTCTGGGCGAGGATATCCATGCCGCTGTTGTCCTCAAAGACGTTGCCACTGAAACAGACCTCAAAGCTTATTGCGCCAATGTTTTGGCAGATTTCAAGCTTCCCAAACAAATTCACATTTTGGATCAACTACCTCGTGGTGCCACAGGTAAATTGCAACGTTTGAGTATGGCGAAATTACTGAAGCTCATCCCATGAAAATTTGCATAGTTGGTGCGGGTGCGATTGGTGGATACCTGGGAGCAAAACTAGCGTCTTCAGGAGCAGAGGTGACCCTAATTGCCCGTGGCGCGCATCTGGAAGCAATTCGCTCCCAAGGACTAAAGCTAATAATGGCAGACGGTTCCAGCCAAGTGGCAATCCCAAAACTAGCAACCAATAGTCTAGAGGCAGCTGGCCCGCAAGATGTTGTAATTTTGACAGTCAAAGCTCAGAGCTTACCCGCGATCGCTCCCTCGCTCCCCGCACTCTATCATCCTGACACAATCGTTGTGACTGCCCAGAATGGCATACCTTGGTGGTATTTCCGCCAGCATGGGGGCGAATATGAAGGCACTCGCATTCATTCCGTCGATCCCGATGGCATTGTGGAAGCCAACATCGGAGCAGATCGCGCCATCGGATGCGTCATCTATCCAGCGGCAGAAATTGTAGAACCGGGTGTAATCAAGCACATAGAAGGCGATCGCTTCACACTGGGCGAGATTGACGGGTCAAAAACCGAACGCATCCAAACATTAGCGCAGGTATTAAAACAGGCAGGTTTTAAAGCCCCCATACGGAATCAAATTCGCACAGATATCTGGGTAAAACTATGGGGAAATCTCGCATTCAACCCCATAAGCGCCCTAACTCGCGCCACGCTAGATGCGATTTGCAAGTATCATATGACACGCGAACTGGCACGACAAATGATGAGCGAAGCGCAAGCGATAGCGGAAAAACTGGGAATTGATTTTGGTATAACTTTAGAGCAACGAATTAACGGCGCCGAAAAAGTTGGCGCGCACAAAACCTCAATGCTGCAAGACATTGAAGCAAATCGTCCCACAGAAGTTGATGCGATCGTGGGTGCAGTAGCAGAATTAGGTAGATTGACCCAAATCCCGACACCCCATATCAACGCCATCTACGCCAGCGTTAAATTGCTGGAGTCCACATCAGTAGGGAAATGAGTAATATCGTTTCCGGTTATGTCTGAATGAATAAACCGCAAAAGGCGCGAAATTCCGCTCCAGAAAGAGAAGAGAGGTTAGTTATTCCGATGCCAACGGATTTGATAAAAGCTGTTTAACCAAAGCGAAGATTTTTGTCTGCCCTGTCGGGACCATCCCTGTGGCGGCGAAGATAGATATAAACGATGAATTGTAGGGACAAGGCAAGAGAAGCTGTTTGACCAAAGCGAAGATTGTGGCACGCCCTGTCGGGACCATCCCTGTGGCGGCGAAGATAGATATAAACGATGAATTGTAGGGACAAGGCAAGAGAAGCTGTTTAACCAAAGCGAAGATTGTGGCACGCCGTGTCCCGACAATCGCTGTGGCGGCGAAGATAGATATAAACGATGAATAGTAGGGACAAGGCAAGAGAAGCTGTTTAACCAAAGCGAAGATTGTGGCACGCCGTGTCCCGACAATCGCTGTGGCGGCGAAGATAGATATAAACGATGAATTGTAGGGACAAGGCAAGAGAAGCTGTTTAACCAAAGCGAAGATTGTGGCACGCCCTGTCGGGACCATCCCTGTGGCGGCGATGATAGATATAAACGATGAATTGTAGGGACAAGGCAAGAGAAGCTGTTTGACCAAAGCGAAGATTTTTGTCTGCCGTGTCGGGACCATCCCTGTGGCGGCGAAGATAGATATAAACGATGAATTGTAGGGACAAGGCAAGAGAAGCTGTTTAACCAAAGCGAAGATTGTGGCACGCCCTGTCGGGACCATCCCTGTGGCGGCGATGATATATCAAGATAATCGGTTGTAGGGACAAGGCAAGAGAAGCTGTTTAACCAAAGCGAAGATTTTTGTCTGCCGTGTCGGGACCATCGCTGTGGCGGCGATGATATATCAAGATAATCGGTTGTAGGGACAAGGCAAGAGAAGCTGTTTAACCAAAGCGAAGATTGTGGCACGCCCTGTCGGGACCATCCCTGTGGCGGCGATGATATATCAAGATCATCGGTTGTAGGGACAAGGCAAGAGAAGCTGTTTGACCAAAGCGAAGATTTTTGTCTGCCGTGTCGGGACCATCCCTGTGGCGGCGATGATATATCAAGA
>NZ_BLAY01000288.1 GCF_020521235.1 Microseira wollei NIES-4236
TATTTCGGCACAGACCAAGAACGCACCTCACCCAAAGTAACCGGCATCGGATCTCTGACATCAATCGTAAACCGGAATACCTTCTTCGCCCTGCGACCATTTTCCGGGTCAAAAAACTTCAATTTCACATCCCAACAATCGCTATCGACGCGACAGAACGGGCTTTTTTCCACTTCAATGCTGTCGAGTTCCATCCCCCTAGCCACCGCAAAGGCAAAGGTAGAAGCTGCTTGAAACGCATTCGTAGCCGCAAAACCCTCGCGCCCTATCTCTAGAAGTTTGTCCCAAATTCCGCAAATCGAAATAGATGCGCTTCAGGAAACTACCCAAAGAACGTCGCATTCCTTCTTCATTCGCCTCTCCCGCTTCAGAACGCACCGTTTGTAAAGCAGAATTCACCAGCGTATTCACTTTCCAACCGTACATTCCCCGCGTATTTTGCACCGAAATTACCGGCACGACTTGCCCAGAAAAAAGTTTAACCGTTCTATCTGTCAACTTTCCAGGAATGCTCGCCCGTTCGATGTAATCTTCCCTGTCTTCCGGTTGCACCTGTCCGGCTAAAATTAGCTGCAAAGTTTCGTAGATATCTGCCGCAAATGCACCCACAGGTTCAATCGCATAAACCGGGGTTAATTCAATATTCAGCGTCCAAATTAAAGCTTTCGCTTCTGAAAGATTTTCGCCCAAATAATCCACCATCTGACGCGCATCGTAAGGATTGGCAGGAATGAGCGTGCCATCGATATTTACCCCTGGCATTAATTGTTTGAAAGTATCGCGCCTCGCCTCGGTGCCAAAGTCGTAGCCCAAGGTTCCCAAAGCATAAACTAAGTTTGATTTTTGGCTAGGAGTAACGCCATCGGCGGTAATGTAGCTAGGCATGGCAGATAGTTCTAAATTGTCTGGTTGGTTTGTATCGGTAGAGTCCGCTTTGGATGCAAATCCGCTCATAGCTAAAGTCGGTTCAAACCGACTCTCAGTGATGTTTTCAGTCCTCTTGAGAGGACTTTCGCTATAGCTCAAGTGGAAATTGATTGCCGGGCGGGTTGTGTTGGCAGGGGTAACGCTTGTAGCTAAATTTATTGCAGCGCGGTTTGTGTCGCTAGGAGTAACGCTTGTAGCTAAATTTATTGCAGCGCGGGTGATACCAGAAACTACGACAGGATTAATTTCCGGTTGATTTATCCTAGTTAATAACTCCCCAGTTAGTAACCCAAACGCACCCGGAATATTCAACTTGCCGCGCAAACACCGTTCCGGTTCTTCCACTTCTTCCGGGTTGCAAGGAATGGCACTATTTAAAATCGCCGTGCGAATCGCTTCCGCATTCGGTTTTTCGCCCCGTTGCAATTGCACGCTCATCAACAAAGCCGCCGTACCCGTTACAATCGGTGCCGCACAACTGGTACCTTTTTTGCGTGCAGGTTCGTCGGTGCCTGGTTGTGCCCCCAGGATGTTTTCTCCGAAAGCTAGCACGCCCTCAGACTCATAATTGCCGCCGTAATTGCTAAATTTAAACGGCTGTTCGTCGTCTCGCATCGCGCCCACCGTCAGGACGCCCCCAAGCACGGCGGGAATGCACCAACATTCCCCTTTGTCGTTACCGCCAGGGGCAACCACCAGAATATTATTATCCTGGCACTGACGCACAGCGCGAGCAATCAGGTCGTGGGCGATTCCCGTTTGGGTGGGATGACAAGCTGCACAGTGGATGATGTTCGCTCCCAAGTCCAGCGCTAGGTTGAAGGCGCGGGACAGGTTGAGGGGAGAGATGAATTCGTCGCCGACGCCGCTGGTGTCGATGGGAATGTTGAAGGCGCGACAGTTGGGGGCGATACCGGGGGCCCGAGAGCCGTGCTGACCGACAATGGTGCTAATAATGTGCGTAGCGTGGAAGTCACATTGCAGGCGCTTCAGGATGGGTTCTGGAATCTGTTTTTGCAGGGCTTCTACTTCTTGTTTCAGCGCTTGCACGGCTGGGTGTTCGTCTAATTCTTCACTATCTGTATCGTCGCTATTATTTTTTAGCTCTTTTTTTAGGTCTGCTTTTTGCTTTTCTAGGGCTTCTATTTGCCAGAATAATTCTACATATTGCGGTTCGATGGGGGCGGGTTCTTCTTGCCAGTAGGGTTGCAGTCGGGTGAGGTTTGCTCCTTGAAAGCAGGCGCGGAAGATATCGGCAGAACCATCGAGAATGGCAATAGTAATGCGGGGGTCGCCTTTGGTATGGGTCCAAAGTTCGGGGATTCCGGGGATGGCGATCAGGTCGGGCATTATACTAGATTAATGATTGATAATTGAGCTATTTTACAGCCAATCTCTTGTTTATTTAGATGACTGTTTATGTTATCACGACATTAAATTATCATGATTTAGTTGACAAAATCCTCCCGCAATATGCAAAGAGCGCGGTTGGCGAAGGCACGGAAGTTGAAGTTATTGCTGATGGAGTTAGGGGACATTATCTGGTGATGTTTGTTGGTTGGCGGGATGAAGTCGGTGGTTTATGGGAGTTTGATTCATATTGATATCAAAGGCAATCGGATTTGGATTGGCGCGAGATGGCACCCAGTCGGGGATTGCTCAACAATTGGTTGACGCAGGGGTTCCCAAGAGTGATATTGTGTTGGGTTATCGCTCGCCTTTTGTGAGGCAATTTACTGGGTTTGCAGTAGGAGTTGAGCAATCAAGCAATTCTAACCACAAGCAGTAGGTCGGGGTCAATACTAACTAACTTGAGGCTTCTGACCAAAATGGGCAGCAATTAAGAGTGCCTTTTTCCTGGCAACTCTGGGGAATAATACCACAGGTTTTGGTATTATGCCCACCAGATTTTATCCAAGAACGCTCTACTGGAATTGTCAAAATTGGGAAAAGGTTTTTCTGGTTCATAGGGATGGGAAAAATGTTTCATATCATGTTTGGTCGATTACCCATAATTAGAAGCCGGGACACGGCACGATTAACGTTATTTGTTTGTCCGAGATATCTCTGATGCCGTGTCCCTACGCAACGACGGGGTAAGGTTTTTTTATGATGGGCAATTCAAAGGACATCATATCACTCTTGTTAGTAACACAGTCAGGCATCTGAGAAACCGGGTTTCCGATTTTTCAGATCAACCCGGTTTCTTTGCTTCATTAACACCAAATCCGACCGCGACGGAAGGGTGGGTCTTTGTCCGGGTCGTGGTTTTTAGCCATTTCTTTCCACCAGTAAGAATAGTCTTCTAAACCTGTTGAGCGTAACAGCTTTTCTTTCGCTTGTTCCTCTTTGGTTTTGGTGGGTTCAGATTGTGGTTGTTCTGGTTGTTGTTTTTTGTTGGCTGGCATTTCTAACTCCTTTTTATTGGTTATCGGTACGGCTACTTGTAATTTCAAATAATCAATCACGTGCCGCTAAAGGAAGTGGTGATTGCTTTCTGTGCTTACCAGAGGCAGAGCCTCTAGATATGCGTTACCAGGCAAGAGCCTGGTAACGAGGCGAATCTAAAATCTAGAATTGCAGTTTCACTAGCCGCAGGAAGATTTGATTTGCTGATAGCCTCGCGCTTGAAAGGCGGCGGGGTCGTTGTAGTTGGCGCCGTGGAGTAAGTCCATACGGATGGAAACTAAATCTTCAACTCTGCCGTGAATGACATCGACGGCGCGATGGGGGTAAATGATATCGGGTCTTTTGACGGGGGTTGATAGTTTGGGTAATCTCATGGTTTTACGGGTGAAATGTTTACAAGTGAAATGGGCAAGAAGGTTAAATGTCAAGAAGAGTTGGTCATCTGGTAATATAAATTTATATTCCCAATTGAACTGGCTAGAATTTCCCGCTCTTGTAACCCGATAATTGCTCCTTTGAAGGGTTGGGTTTGATAGTAAGCATGGACTCTGTTGGCTGTGTCATTGCTCTGAAGACAGGCTAATGGCTAATAGCTAATGGCTAATGGTAGAGGCAAAAAATCTTCCCATCAGCAATGAACAATTAGCGATTAGCAATCAGAGCAACCCACAATAGTTATAACTAGCAACTTGAGTTAACTATGGCAGTTATGAGCGGTTAACTTTTGATGGGTTGACGCAGTGGCAGAAGGCGTTTCTCAAATTGGGCAATAGCAAAGGAGGAATGCGCCCAAAAATATCGGGGGTTTTGTCAGCGCTATAAACCCAAGGGGAAAGTTGCCAGCAAGTCTTACTGGGGTAGCAAGTTACTAGCTGGCATGAGTATCAGTAAGTCCTCTGGTCAATCCCGTAGTAGGGGTTCTCGTAAGAACCGCAACGAGTTTCCCGCGTACCTAAGGTAGGAAAGCCCGATGGTATCAGAGGTGGCGCGTCAATTCATTGAGGCAAATCGTGCGCCGCCGCCACAGAGAAAAGAATGAATGACCTTTGCAAGATGTTACTGATAGAATTGAAGGGATTACGACCCGTCATCCCCGGAAAAAGGCGTATCCCAAACTAAGGTCCACGAAAAATCCGAGGCGGACAACCCACTAGAGCTGCCTGCATTGTTGCGGCTGGTGGTTGTCGTCCGTTCAACGGGGGCTACTAATTGGGGTTTAACAGATTTTTTGGTTTTCATAGTTCGTACTCCATTGTACGTAGTTTTGGTTTGGTCGGGTCTATGTTTGACCCCTTCTTCAGTTAGTGAAGAAGACTGTTGGGGGTGCGTACGCTTTCTTCTTTGGTGAAGAATATTTGGCTGGAGCCTCGCGGGTAGCCTGGTTTTTTTGGAGTGCGTACGCTTGTCAGGAAGGGCGTACCGGATTTGGTGTGCGTACGCTTTTTGGAGGCGATCTCTTATTGCTTGTTTATCATCCTATAAATTCCTGGCAAAATTGTCAAGCTTTTTTGGCTAATTTTTCGGCTATTTTAGCTTTCTATTTATCCAGTTAACTTTGAGGTTTGCTTGCAGCAAATCAAGGTGCGAATCGCAAACAAACAAGAAAAAGTTGGCGAGACCCATTTATTTCCAAATCTTAAACAGGAAAGCCCGTAAATCGATGATTTATTGGCGGATGATTGAAGCAGCTAACCTGTTTGTATTCAGTCAGCCTTGAATTAAAATTCCGGATCAGAGCTACTGTCAGTTGCAACGGAATGGTAAATATTTTTAACTTGTTTTAAGGGGTTTTAGCTATAAGAGCTGAAATTTATTTCCAGGTGCTCAGCCGAGAGATGGTGAGTTATATCATGTCCGGTTGATCGCGCATAATTTGGGGTAGGGGCACGGCGTCCAAAATCTCTTAACAAACCGAGTAATATTAAAGATGCCGTGCCCCTACGAGAATTACAGCGGATTGCAATCAAAGTGAGGTACACCAACAGCTGTGTGCGGGCACCATGCGCGGGTGCCCGCACACAGCTGTTGCGATAACGCTTTCCCTCACAAGGGCTGCAAGCCGCTGTACAAGCGCTCAAACGGGCATGATATTATGCGATCGCGCTACACAGAAGTTGCTAGTTATAACTATCATGGGTTGCACAGCAGAAGCTAATTGCTAATTGCTAATTGCTCATGGGAATATTTTTCAGTTCTACTATTAGCCATTAACGATTAGCCATTAGCTGTTAGCAGTTCTAAAAAGATAGCTAGCAACTTGCGTTAATACCATTCCAGCGGACAGATTAATAGGGCGTAGACCAAGAACGCACCTCGCCCAATGTCACCGGAATCACATCGCTGACATCAATCGTGAACCGGAACACTTTCTTGGCACGGCGACTATTTTCTGGGTCAAAAAACTTCAGTTTCACATCCCAACAATCGCTATCAATCCGACAGAAAGGACTTTTCTCCACGGTAATACTATCGAGTTCCATTCCTTGCGCCACCGCAAAAGCAAAGGTAGAAGCGGCTTGAAACGCATTCGTCGCGGCAAAACCCTCGCGCCCGGTCTTGAGAAGTTGTACCCAAATTCCGCAAGTCGTAATAGATGCGGTTGAGGAAACTATCCAGGGTGCGTTGCATCCCCGCTTCGTTGACTTGTTCCGTAGTTGCACGGACTGTTTCAATCGCCGCAGTGACTAAATTGTTGACTTTCCAACCATACATTCCCCGCGTATTTTCCGGCTCAATTACTGGCACCACTTGCCCAGAAAATAGCTTCACCGTTTTGCCAGTAAGGCGTCCAGGAATACTGACTCGTTCGACATAATCGGCGCTATCTTCTGCCTGAATTTGTCCGGAGAGCAATTCCTGCAACACTGCATACACTTCCCGCGCAAAGGGACCGACGGGTTCGATGGCATAAACTGGAGTCAATTCGATATTCAGCGTCCAAATCAATGCCTTCGCTTCGGAAAGACTTTCTGCCAAATAATCGACCATCTGACGCGCATCGTAAGGATTGGCAGGAACGGTAGTGTTATCCACCGCCACCCCAGGCATGAGTTGTTTAAATGTATCGCGCCTTGCTTCGGTACCAAAGTCATAGCCTAAAGTACCCAAGGCATAAACTATACCGCCGGTAGATGCGTCAGATTGGCTAGCGGTGACATAATTTGAGCTGCGATTAGACATGGTTGAAGTTGTTGCAATAGATGGACGAGTTGAGATTGTTTGGGTTGAAGCAATTGTTGGCGCAGTCGCTTCTGCTGGGACAATTTCTGGACTTGCCGTCAGACTAGAAGCAGTAATTTCGACCAGAGGCAGAGCCTCCATCTCCTCGTTCCCAGGCTCAGCCTGGGAACGAATGGCGGGAGGCAGAGCCTCCGGCTGATTGCTCGCCAGAGTTCCCCCACAGCCACATCCAGAAGCAGTAACGGCTTCCAATTCTTCTGACATTGTTTCTCCTGTAAGTAAATTCAAAGCACCCAAAATATTCAACTTGCCAACCAGACAGCGGTTGCTGTTTGTATCGGCAGCATCGCAAGGTAAGGCACTCTGTAATAGGGCGGTGCGTACTTTTTGGGGATTGGGTGAAACCCCTTGCTGGACTTGCAGACTCAGCAACAAAGCTGCTACCCCAGAAACAATCGGCGTGGCAAAGCTGGTACCGCTCAGCCGTACCGTACCGCCTCCGGGTTGCGCGCCCAGAATGTTCGACCCAGGAGCCAGAATGCCCTGATTTTGGTAGGTTTCGCCCCAGTTGCTAAAGTCGATGGGATTCCCTTGTTCATCCATTGCTCCCACTGCCAAAACTGCTGGCAGGGATGCCGGAACGTGCAAGCAAAAGCAACCGTCGTTTCCCGCCGCTGCCACGAGCAAAATATTGTTGTCTTTGCACAGACGCACCGCTCTGGCGAGCCAGTCTTCGGCTGCGCCAAAATCGGTCTATTTTCCGCCGCTGATATTAATAATGTGCGCTCCGGCACTGACGGCTTGTTCGATGGCGCGGGATAAATCGAGTTGGGATAACTTGCGTCCTCCATCGCTAAATACTGGAATAATCAATCCCCGACATCGGGGTGCAATTCCTGGTACTGAGGAACCATGCTGACCAAAAATGATGCTGGTGACGTGGGTGCCGTGGGTGGACATATCCCCTTGGGGTGTTGCGTCTCCCTGTACCAAAGTAGGCAGTCGGGTGAGATTTGCTCCGGCAAAACAAGCGTGATTTTGGTCAACTAACCCATCTAGAACCGCAACGCAAATTTCGGATTCGCCAGAGGTTTTCTCCCACAATTGTTTGATTCCCGGTATAGCTTTTACATCGGGCATTTAAGTTCAAATATGTTTGAGCCTGGTTTATTTAAAACACGAATATTAGATTACCGGAAGTTTTGATCCAAAATTTTTGCCGTTACAAATTTTAAACTTTAATCCGGAATTAACGGATTGTTCCTGCTTGGGAGCGAGGGAGCGCACCAATTAAAATATTTAATAATTTTATGATTGACTTTGAGCGGATTTTTTCCGCTATTCGAGCGCCAGATCGCTAGTTTTGGACGCAAGTTAAGAAGTTACCCGCTCTCCCAGGGGACGGCAAGATAAATATCTCGGTTA
>NZ_BLAY01000289.1 GCF_020521235.1 Microseira wollei NIES-4236
AAGGGTGGGGCTACACAAACTAAGCCTGCCTACGCAGGCTTTATTGAGCTTTATTTTCCGGCTTAAATGTGTTATAAATTCCGCCGATTTTAAAGTCTGCGTAGGCAGACTTTGTTTGTGTAGCCGCGACTTTAGTCGTTAGGCAGATATATGATAAAATACCAGGGATCATTATCAGATAAAATTGGCAGGTTAAAAACCAAAAAATCTACCTTTTTAGGGATAGCATTCTACAGCTAAATTATGTCACTAATATTTGCTCAATCGAATATCACAACAGAAATTAGGGAGTTTATAAGACTGGCGATTCCGTTAGCGATCGCGCAACTTACCCAATCTATCACCGGATTCGCCGATAGCGTCATGATGGGCAGGTTAGGACAAGAAACCCTCGCCGCAGGAGGATTGGCGGCGCTGACTTTTGGCGCGGTATTAGTCACCACGAATGGATTTGTCATGGGAGTCACCCCACTTGTGGCAGAAGCTTACGGCGCAAATCGCCCAAGTCAAATCGCTTTGATTGCGCGCCAGGGATTGTGGTTATCGCTGGTTTTGACAATCCCGATGATGCTGCTAATTGGACAGATGGATACTATCATGAGTCAGCTTGGACAAGCAGCAACAACGGTAACCCTGGCAAATACTTACCTGGATATAATGCTTTGGGGATTTTTCCCGGCGGTGGCATTTTCTGTGCTTAGAGGCGTGGTGGCGGCGCTGCAAGAAGCGCGTCCAATAATGGCAATTGTCATTGCTGGGACGCTATTTAATATCGCGGGTAACTATGTTTTGGGTTTTGGTAAATTGGGATTTCCTCAAATGGGAATTGCCGGACTTGCTGTCGCAAGTGTCATCAGTCTTTGGGGCATATTTTTGGCGCTTGTTGTCTACATATTGAGACATAAACAACTGAAAAAGTATTGTTTTTTTCAAGATTTACATCAAATTAAACCTCAAATTATTGGGGATTTAATCCGCATTGGTTTGCCGATTGGGGTATCTTCGGCGTTAGAAGTTGGATTGTTTACCGTTGTTACCTATTTGATGGGAATTTTGGGAACCGATGTGTTGGCGGCGCATCAAATTGTATTTCAAACCATCGTAGTTATCTTCATGATACCCCTGGGAATGTCCTTCGCTACAACTGCGCGCGTCGGACAGTGGTTTGGACAGCAAAACCTGGAAGGTGCAACCCGCGCCGGATATGTGAGTATGTTTGTTGGGATGGGATTTATGACGCTAATGACGATGGCGCTGTTGATGTTTCCTCAGCAAGTTATTGGCTTATATGTGACGTTCTCCCCCGTTAACCGAAGCGGTATAACGGGGGCTTCAAAAGAATTATGCTAACTGAAACCCAGCTAACATTTCCTTTGCTTCTTGTTTCAATGGCCGAGTAATCTCTAAGCCTCCACAAGCAGAAACGATGAGTCCCACCGCTTTAAAATCCTCAATTGCTCTCTTTAAAATATTTATTGCCGCATTAATATCACGGTCTAATTCAGTATGGCAATGAGGGCAAGAATGCCACCTAATTGATAAATCTTTTTTAACTTTAACTCCACACCCTGAGCAATCTTGAGATGTATTATTCGGGTTAACTTTCTTCACACGAACGCCGCGTATTACCGCCACTGCTTCCAGTATCGTAATGAAACTTCCCCAAGCTGCATCTAAAATTGATTTACCCCAGTGAGTACGAGCAAGTCCTTTTATATTCAGGTCTTCAACTGCAATTAAGTCATATTGTCTTACCAGGAACTGTGCTGTTTTATAATGAAAATCTTTTCGCTGTCTTTGAATTCGTTGATGAATTTTGGCGACCTTATTAGCTTGCTTTTGATAGTTAGCGGAGCCTTTTTGTTGATGAGCCAACTTCCTTTGTTGTCTACCTAAATGATTTTGAGCTTTTCTATAGGTTTGTTGAATCGGGACAATTTTACCGTCTGATGTGGCTAAGAATTTCTCTAAACCGACATCAATGCCAACTGCTGTTTTTATAGTATCTATTGGCATTAGTGCCGGTACACTGCCATCTTCTATGCTTAAGCAAACATACCAACCATCGGCTTTTTTAACAATGGTTGCCGTATGAAGTGTAAATCCGTTAGGAATAAGACGATGTACAATTACTGGTATTTCTCCTATTCGGGGAATTCGTAATTTAGTTCCTGTTAAAAAACAAGCTGCTTTTGGGTGATTGACTCTAGAAAAACAAAACGAACGTAATTCACCTTTCTTTTTAAAGCGTGGTCTACCAGCACGTTTAAGGGTTTTATCCGGTGTTAACCAACGCCACCAAGCTTTTTCTAATCTTTGAATATTAATTTGCTGAACTTCAGCATAAATATCTTTGTACTCAGGAAATAATTTTTTGGTTTCCTTGAGTGCTGATTGCTGAGTGTAATAATTGACGGTTTCAGGTATTTCGCCAATTGGCTCCGAGATAATTGAGCATCGGTCAATCAGGCAACGAGTACGATGCAGCCAGTCCAACCTTTGCCCTAACGCATAATTCCAGTGCCGACGCAACAACTCTAACCAATTGTCCATGATGGCAATTTGTTCGGAGTTAGGCTTAATTCGGTACTGGTACGTTATCATCATGTCAGTATCCTAAATCGTTTAACGCATTATGTCAACATCTTTATACGAAAAAGGCTGTAGGTCTGTTTACTTACTTAACGCTCATGCAGTTTTTGTCACTAAGTATCGGCGTAAGGTGATTACGAAAGATTTGCTGCATAGACTAGAGCAAATCTTTAAGGATACCTGTGACAAGTGGGAATCAAGTATTATCGAGTTTAATGGTTCTTCAGACCATGTGCATCTTCTGATTCAATATCCGCCACAAGTTCAGTTGAGTAAATTAATCGGTAATCTTAAGACTGTATCTAGTCGGTTAATCCGCAAAGAATTTTCGGAACATCTCAGCAATTTCTACTATAAACCTGTGTTCTGGACTGGCTCGTATTTTGTAGCTAGTTGTGGTGGCGTTACGATTGAACAGTTAAAAAAATACGTTGAACAACAATCAGTACCAAATTAAATCGTGCTGCGCGTTTACTTGCTGGCGGCAATTCCCCACCCGTTAAGCGAAGCGCTATAACGGGTGACAAGAAAGCCGCATTAAGTTGGATATTGCCAAGCCAGAGAATGGTAACGTGGTAGAACTGGCAAAGCCTATGCTTACTGTAGCTGCGATCGCGCAAATTTTGGATAGTTTGCAAAAGACTGCACAAGGCGCGCTGTACGGACTCCAAGATACTCGCATCCCGATGTTGCTGAGTTTATCAGCATTTTGGGGAGTTGGGTTAACGAGTGGCTATTTACTGGGATTTCCCCTGGGTTTCGGCGGGACTGGTTTGTGGATAGGACAGTCGATTGGGATTGCGATCGCTGCTATTGTATTCGTTTGGCGCTTGCGTAAATTGCTGCTCAATTTACGCAATAATAAAAACCTAGTAAAAACTTAAAAGTGAGGAAGCGCTATCGCAGCAAATGTATATTTCTTAACATTCTTACATCTAATTTTGTTGTTTACTGGATGACAGCCTTTAATTCTGCTAGCCAGATATGATTTTAAGCGATCGCATTAAGGGTTATTATCCGGTCAAGCGAGTAAAAAAAGCGCCAATAAAGCCAAAGCATTCGCTCAATTTTATAGCGATTTGCACTCGGATGAGATACACCTTGGTTTGTGTAGAGGCAGCATTAATACTGCCTCTACACAAACCAAGCCACAAGGCTGTACTGCACTCGCTTGCAATCCGCTGTATCTCTGCTGGCGTTTTAGCGATCGCCATCCTACCAACGGCGTTAAAACCAACACCAGCTATCAGCGCCGAAAAACTTTATATCCCTTATGGTCCTTTCCAGATTTCGCTGTCGGTTGATGCTTTAGAAAGCTTTGCCAAAACAGGTGAAGTTAATAGCGAACTGCAATCTTATGCCCAATTATTAAATGCCCAAATTTTAGCTCAATTGCGAGAGTTATTGAACCGTCGTTTGAATTTGGGTCAAAATGCTGTGTCGCGGATAGCGCACTCGCCATCAGGAGAAATGCTGCTAAAACGACTAGGGCAAGTGGTTCAAACTAAACAAAATCAAAATGGTTTTAGCGATCTGCGAGTAGCTTTAATTGCGGCAGCGCGAGAAACAAAAGGCTTTAGTTTAATCGATGTAATGCGCCGATTCCCTTCAGAAGGAATTTGGATTAATGCTCAATTGCTGCTTGAGTTAAACCAGGAACTTACAGCTTTTACTAATTATAAAAATAGCATTTTGTCGGGAGCGATCGCCAACCAAATGCAAGCAGAAATCGCCGCCGATTCTCCCATAGATTTCTCTAAATTACCCGATCCTAGTCAACCGGGCAGCTTTCAGGTTTCCCAACGCACCCTCGATTTAACCAACAACCGTAACCGTCAATCTGCATTTGGTAGGAGAATTGGTCGTAGTTTTGAAGTCGATCTTTACCTACCTGAAGGAATATCCAAAAAAGCGCCCGTTGTAGTGATGTCCCATGGTTTGGGTGCAGATCGCAAGATGTTTGTTTATCTGGCAAAACATATAGCATCCCACGGGTTTGCTGTAGTAGTTCCAGAACATATTGGTAGTAACGCCAGACGCAGACAAGCTTTATTAGAAGGATTGGTGAGAAGCGATATTAACCCGGTAGAATTTATCGACCGCTCCCTGGATATTAAATATACCTTAGATCAGTTAGAAGCAAATTCCGATCTGGCAGGGAAAATCGATCCACAACGGGTAGTTTTACTTGGGCATTCTACAGGCGGTTATGCAGCGTTAGCAATGGCGGGGGCAGAATTGAATAACGAACGATTGCAACAAGAATGTCAAAATGAACGCCCTACTTTAAATGTTTCTATCATTTTGCAATGCCTCGCCAACCGCTTACCAGCGTTTAATTATAACTTATACGATGGGCGAATTAAAGCTGCGATCGCAGTCAGTCCATTTGCTAGCACGGTTCTTGGCCCCGAAAATATCGGTAATATTCAAATTCCTACTATGATAGTGGGAGGTAGCGGCGATGTTATTACACCAATTGTACCCGAACAAATACATCCGTTTCTGTGGTTGAAAACAAAAGAAAAATATTTAGCCATAATGGTTAATAGCGGTCATACATTTATCGATGCAACCGCAACAACGGCGGGAGATGGAACGCCCCTGAGCAATTTAAATCAGTTTTTTGCTGGCCCAGAACCAAGTTTGGCGCAAGGATATCTTAAAGGATTGACTTTGGCTTTTGTGCAAACTTATTTAGGCGATCGCGCAGAATATCGAGCTTATTTAAGTTCGGCCTATGCTAATTTTATCGGTAGAGAACCTGTCAAAGTAAATTTTGTGCGATCGCTCACTCCAACACAACTAGAACAAGCTTTTGGCGGCACGCCACCATTACCAATCTTCCCCAAATTAGCAACAACTCCTGTAGCTAGCCGCACCCTACCTATTTTAGAAGAAATTAAAAGAACGGGTGTTTTAAAAGTTGGAGTTGTTAACAATGCTTCTCCCTGGGGTTATGAAGATTCTAACGTTCAGCGAACTGGTTATTGCGTCGATTTCCTCAATGCAATGGCGCAACATCTCCAGCAACAACTCAACGCACCAGTCAAGCTAGAAATTACCGTGCAAGCAACTCTAGAAAATCGGTTTGCCATTGTCCAAAAAGACCAGGTACATCTGACCTGCGGCCCTTATTCTATTAGAACCGATATTCCTGGAGTTGCGTTTTCAACTCCATTCTTTATTACAGGAACGCATTTTTTAGTATCGACAGATAACAAAGATATAATTAACCCGACGGGCAATCTGAGGAATATCAGCGTCGGGGTGTTAAGCAGAACTACTACAGAGCAATTTATCCGACGCCGATATCCACAAGCAAGACAAGTTTATTTTGAACCTCCAGGGGGACTAGGCAGAGGTATGGAGGCTTTAGTGCGGGGAAATATTGATGCTTTGGCTAGCGAAGGTATATTGTTAATTTCCGCAGCATTGCGAGGAAATTTGCCTTTAAATCGCTATACTTTAATCCCTGAAGAACCTTTAACTTGCGATGCCTATGGCATGGTATTACCTGCCAACGATCGACAATGGCAAAATGCAGTTAATAGATTTATTGGCAGTCGTTCAGCTAGAACAGTTTGGGATAAATGGTTTAAAAATTTATATCCTTATATCTATTTGAATCTTGATTATTGTGCTGACCGATAATAGCATCATCCTACGCGGGGGCGGGTTGATTTGATGTAAAATAGAAAGTAGAACCTAGCTGATCAAAGGTTGATGCTTATGGCACAGGTAATCCTCGCTCAAATAAGTAGATAGGTATAAATAAACTGAACACCCGACGGGCGAGACGCCCATCCCACAAGAGAGTTGAAAGCTTTGTGGGGTGGGCATCCTGCCTGCCCTATCTTTATATAACTATTTTCACTTTATTTAGCTGCACCTACTTACTAGACCAACTTAAAACACTTGAATTAGCGGAGTTACAGCAGCTTAACCAAGCTATTCAAGATTACCTTACTCTTAAAGAAGATGCGGCTAAGCGGATGGGTGCATTCCATCAAGCATTATTAACTTCTGGTTTAGTGCGGCAGATTAAGAAACCGTCGCAAGAAAGGCTGAATCAGCGGCGGTTAATTCACGTAGAGGGTAAGCCTGTTTCTGAGACAATTATTGAGGAACGCCGCTAGATGGCAGTCTAATTCCTAGACAGTAGTGCATTGGTTAAATGCTACGTCAATGAAGCTGGTTCAGCTTGGTTTTTAGGATTATTTGACCCGGCTTTGAATCACGATTTATTTATCATAGCAATTACCAGTGTTGAAATTGTTGCTGCAATTAAGTAGGTGAGTAGAGACGTTACATGTAACGTCTCTACTAAATTGAACAAAAGGCGGGCGGGACGCCCACCCCACAATAATTTCAGACTCTTGTGGGGTGGGCGTCCCGCCCGCCCCACACTTTCATAACTATTTTCACTTTATTTACTTGTACCTACTTATAGTTAGGAAGCATTGTTTATAATTAACAAGCAAGGACAAATACTTGGTTGGTTAAAACATGCTAATTTACAAAAAATTGTCGATTCTCGTTATTTGCTTTGCACTTTCGGTAAACTGCGCCCATTCAGCAACTGCTAACGAACCCCGCCCCGCTGATGGGGAATATCGCGTACAAAGCGTTAGTGATGGAGACACTATCAAAGTAGCAAATATCAAAGGTGGTAATGAAATAACGGTTCGTCTTGCTTGTGTAGATAGTGAAGATCTGAGATATTCTCAAACCCCGCAGGCGTTGAGATCAAGGGATAGATTGAGACAGATATTTGAGCAAGCAAATATGCGGGTACAACTAAGTTTTACAGGTCAAGATCGATTTGGGCGCTACGTAGCAGATGCAAGATTGGCTAATGGAATGCTGGTTCAAGAAGTATTGGTAAGAGAGAGGATAGCGCGTTTTACGCCAAGATACCGGAATTACTGTCCTAATAGTTTTGCTGTATTGCAAAGGGCAGCAGGTCAAAGTCAACGATAACAGCGCCAGATTAGATAAGATGGACAAACAGGATGCCCATCCCACAAGAGTCAATTTTTCAGATGGACAAACAGGATGCCCATCCCACAAGAGTCAATTTTTCAGATGGACAAACAGGATGCCCATCCCACAAGAGTCAATTTTTCAGATGGACAAACAGGATGCCCATCCCACAAGAGTCAATTTT
>NZ_BLAY01000290.1 GCF_020521235.1 Microseira wollei NIES-4236
CCCATACAGGTGTTGGGTGGGATGTAGGGGCACGGCATAGATATTTTTGGCCCCACAACGAAATATTACTGATGCCGTGCCCATACAGGTGTTGGGTGGGATGTAGGGGCACGGCATAGATATTTTTGGCCCCACAGGGAAATATTACTGATGCCGTGCCCATACAGGTGTTGGGTGGGATGTAGGGGCACGGCATAGATATTTTTGGCCCCACAGGGAAATATTACTGATGCCGTGCCCCTACTGGTTTAAACAACCGACCTACAAAACTGCTCAAATGCCTTGATGTTAGTTTGAATCGCCTGGTTAATAGAACCGCCTTTTGCCATAACCTGCATTTCGCGATTCGCACGCCATAAATAATCAATCGGGTCAAACAGCCGACGCAAATCTGATAACAGACGTTGATGGTATTTCAAAGTTAAATGGAAACCATCATGTTCTTGACACAAGCATTTCTCCAACCACTCAATAGCTTCTTGGGAAGACATATTAAACACAGGAGACTGTAGCAACCTGTAAAACGAAAGCATGAAACTTTCATCGCTGCGGAATATGGCAGGCATACCCCCAGAGAGGCCATTTAACCCGACACTTTGCGCCCGATATATCGTCAGATTCGCTAAAAACTTCTCGTAGGCTGTTGGTTTCGGGAAGTCCTTGTACAAGTCTTGAGCAATCAGTTGAGATGTTGTCGTGTGGAACGCTTCATCCAACAGATGGAAATGGGAAACAGCGAGGGGAGATGGAATAAATTCCCCTTGTTTCTCTAATTCCCTGTAATACAGAGAATAGCGATATTCATAGTTCTTGATCGGCATGTTCGCCATAAAGCGCGTGACGTAGAACACGCAGGCTAAAAAAGGCGAAGTTCCGCAGTTCAAAGTAAAGAATTGTAGCAAAGGTTTGGGTGCTAAATGCCCCAATAAACCAGTAGTTTGAGCCGGAATTGACTCGCCTTTTTCTTCCAAGTCTCTCAAATATTGGGAATAGTGGCGTGCTTGGTTCTTTAGCAGCACTTTATTGGTGACAAACCGCAAGGCGGATTCCTGAAATCCCGACGGCGAACTTTGCCAGTTAAAGCTAAACAATTGCGATTTCTGTCCGGGTGCTAATCTTCGAGGCGAATCGTTTTTTTTGTAGGATTTCCCCTGGATAGAAGCATTAAATGCTGCACCTAACAAATCTCGTTTCGTCTTGTAACCAATCCTGTGGAAGGCATGAATGTGGTGACGTTCCTGTGCCGTTTCTAAATCTAACTCTTGGCAGAGTGTTTCGTAACCGCCAAGGGTGCCAAAAACACCAGCCGTTACCTGATTGTAAAGTACGGCATTTGCTTCGGTGGCAGCAGTTTGATTGTACTGAGTCGCCCAATAAAGATGATTCAGCGCTTTCTTTTGCGAAGGGGAAGCTTGTTCGTAAACAGGAGTTCCGTAAAGCAAAGAAAGCTCCGGTTCGCTCCAATAATAATCCCTGTTGCTGCTGTATTTGAAGTTTCTATCCATTGCTTCTATTTTCTCGGTTAAATCTGATTCTGTGTTGCGTCTATAGTTGATTTCTGTGAGTTTGATATGCTTCTTGGCTGAGGATTGAGTCGATGCTTGAACTGTATTTACCATGAGATTCACCTGATGTTGATTGGTCATTAGTCATTAGCAACTGAAAAATTACACCTAGACTTTGAATTCCTCAGCTAAATGCTGAGCCAAATCCTGAATTGTGGGATAATCGTAAAGTAGGGTTGGAGCGATTTTTCTTCCCATCCAATCCTCTAGGTCGCCCGTCATACCGACTGCTGCTGAAGAATCTAAACCGTATTGGTCGAAGGGAATTGCGGTATCAACTTCATCCGGGTTAATTTCCAGCAGTTGAGCCAAATAGGAGACTATCCATGCTTGAATTTCTGCTGCTGTTGGCTGCTGTTTGCCAGTATCATATTTAGCACCCGCAACGGCGGATATTGTGATTTGAGGATTTTTGGTTTCCATTGTTTAAAGTTTTAGAGTTTTAGCGATCGCTCTGTTATCGTTCTCATCCCCAGCTTGACGTTACGCTTTTTAAACGCGACGCAGAGGTTCGCTTTTTGATAAAGTTTATAAGATGTCAGATGCGCTGGCAATGAACAATTTGTTGATTAAACTAACAAATTTTTCGATTTGGCAGCGTTAATCGTTCAACCAGCGCCTACACTATTTGAATTAGCTGCGATGGGCGCTTCTCCAAGCTTGGGGAGTTGTCCCATGAAGTTGGCGAAATTGGCGGAAGAAATGAACCTGATGCTGATAGCCTACCTTAGCAGCAATCTGCCCTACTACCTGGTCAGTTTCTAGCAGCAAATAACCTGCTGCTGCCATTCGACGTTGGATAATCCAGCGTTGCACTGTTTGTCCTGTTTGGCGTCGCATCAGGTTGGTTAAATAAGCAGGGGAATAACCAACTGCTTGGGCAACATCCCCCAAAGCAATTTGTCGGTGATAATTAGCCTCAATAAAACGGAAAACTTCACACAATTGGGGGTCAGATGGCAAAATTGGCTCAGGGTTAGCCCAGGACGTTACAGTGTCGATAGATGGTGGTTCTCGCACTGACTCGGACTGTTTAGCATACCACTGGGTGAGGAGGCGTTGTTTTTCTAATTGGGTTGCGATCGCTTTCAATAATTCCTCTAACGTGCAAGGCTTGGTAATATAATCATTCGCTCCCAACTCCATCGCTTTGCGGTATTCAATTCGCTTTCCCTCAACAGTGACACAAATGAACGGGATAATTGCCGTAACCGGGTTCTGACGCAACTTAATCAAAACACCATAACCGTCGAGTTTCGGTAGGGCAATCTCGCTAATTATCAAATCGGGTAACTCTTGCTGTGCCACTTCGATGCCAATTCGACCGTTTTCAGCACCGATAGTATGGAAACCTTCAGCTTTAATACCTTCTAAAAACAGATTCCGAGTATCTGCTTGAGCTTCAATCACCAGAATTTTTTTCACTGTTTCTCCTCCGATTCGCACTATTACTAAGGGATTTCCCAAAAATAATTGCTCCCATCTTGTGGGGTGGGCATCCTGCTAGCCTTTGTGTTTTGGCGGGCAAGATGCCCACCCCACAAGAGGTAGTTTCCCTCGTTTCCAGGTTCTACCTGGAAACGCTGACTTTTGGAGGCAGAGCCTCCTTGAAAAGGGAGGCTCTGCCTTGCATATGCCATTCCAAGGCAAGAGCTTTGGAACGAGATAGGATCGCTATACCTGCTTGCCAATTGATAGTTTATGTAACAAGGAATTCACCTCAGCTTCTAGATGCCGAAACTTAGTTTTTCCTTGAGGATTTTCGCTCCAATCCTCGACAACATTTAAACTGCCAGTGATAAATCCAGCCCGACAAGCATGGCGCTGAATCTTACCGCTTGAAGTCTTAGGAATACTTCCAGTTTTAACCAGTACCGCCGCATAAACCTGTAAAGCGTGTTCCGCCGCCACAGCTTGACGAATCGTTCCAACTATTTCATTTACATTCAGTTTCCGCAGATAAGTCCGCTCTACTTCTTGAACAATTACCAATCGTTCTTCGCCCTTTATTTCCACCGTAAAAGCGGCTCCAAAACCAGGGCGCAACGCTGGATGACTTTTCTCCACTGTCAGTTCAATATCCTGGGGATAGTGGTTTTGCCCCCGGATAATAATTACATCTTTAATTCGCCCGGTGACAAATAACTCGCCTTCTTGCAAAAATCCCAAGTCGCCAGTACGCAGAAATGGCCCTTCACCTGTGTCTGCTAGGTAGGCATGAAAAGCCTGTTCTGTTTCTTCAGGTCGATTCCAATAACCGGGCGCTACACTCGCACCCGATACCCAAATTTCTCCCACTTTCTCAGGCGGACAAGCGGTTAAGTTTTCGGGGTCAACAATGAGAATTTTAAGGTCTAAAAAAGTTTGACCGCCACCTACAATTGCCCGCGTAGATTCCTGTTGTCGAACCATTTTTTTCACTTGGTTGCGTTCAAGTGCTGCCCCATCTATTTGACTAATAATCGGTGCAACTTTTCTCTTACTTCCAGAAACCATCAACGTTGTTTCAGCCATGCCGTAGCAGGGGTGAAATGCCTCTTTTTGAAAGCCGCAATCGGCGAAAGTACGAGCAAACATTTCCAGGGTTTCGGCACAAACTGGTTCGGCTCCGGTGAAAGCGACTTCCCAGCTACTGAGATCGAGACTAGCTCTTTGTTCGGGGGTGATTTTATTAATACAAAGGTCGTAAGCAAAATTAGGGCCGCCGCTCGTGGTAACTTTGTAGCGGGAAATCGCCTCTAACCAACGAAAAGGCTTTTGCATAAATGCCAATGCTGGCATCAAAATCATCGGCGCACCGACATAAAGCGGTTGCAAAACTCCGCCAATTAATCCCATATCGTGGTAGGGTGGCAACCAACTGACTCCTTGACTTTTGGGTGTGTCGGCGAAACTTTGATGGATAATCGCACAATTGTGCCAAAGGTTGCGGTGGCTCACCATTACACCTTTGGGCGTACCCGTAGAACCCGATGTGTACTGAAGAAAAGCCAGGGTATTTTCATTCCAGTTTGGCCCTTGATCCTCGCCATGCTTCTGCAAGGTTGGTGGGAATGTTATCTGTTGTTAACAAATGCAAGTTGGTTAATTCAGATTCTTGCAGGCGCTGTTTGATGGTTTCCGATAGGGAGGTAGTGGTGAGTGCTAAAGTTGCTCCCGAAGATGTTGCGATCGCTTGCAACCTCGACATATTCTGATTCGGTCGCGGTGGATAAGCAGGCACGGCTATAACTTTGGCGTACAAGCACCCAAAGAACGCCGCAATAAACTCCAAACCTGGCGGGTAAAGCAGCATCGCACGACAACCAGGCGCATATACGCTTTGAAGATGATATGCGATCGCTCGTGCAATTCGATCCAATTCTTGATAAGTCAGCGTCCCTGCTTCTATTTCCCCATCCTGCAAAAATGTATAAGCCGTTTTATCTGGCTGATTTTGCGCTCTGTACCTCAGCAAGCTTACCAAAGTCGCAACTTCATCCCCGATATCCGTCCCATCATTCAAATACGCAATCATTTCATCCTCCACGCTCAGTAATTCCAAATCCCTACATAACCCGATTTAACTTCACACTCTCTACGCAAAGAAACTTTGGTGATAGGAAAAATCCTTGGTTTGGCAACCAGAGATATGCCTCCCTTCCCTGGGCGAACGACGGTCGAAACCCGGGCAAATCACCTTTGTTTCTCTGAAAAAGCCAGAAACCCGGTTTCTCAGATTGCGTCAGTCCTGAAATAGTTGGAAAATTCTTTGAAAAACTGTATTCTATAAAACAAGATCGTTCATATTGACCTCCATTTAGTTGAACTTACATTTGCCATGCAACAATTTACGCACTGTCCAAACAGCCCGTAATAGAAAGTCCTAAGATTGTCGGCTTCCAGCAGTTTTCAACAACCGCCAATCGAGGAAAATTTTTCTTTCCTCTCTAGCCGAATGCGAAAGTTTTTCCAAACCTATATTTATTGCAATTTGCTAACGAGGAAGTTAACACACCTTTAATCAAACTGTCTAGAGAGATGCAACATAAATCAGCGGGGATCTGCACTAATCATTCTAAAGGTATACTCAATTGAAATATATCTGTGTTGATGGATACATGAAAAATATAAAAACAAATAAAAGCCTTAAACAGCGGCGTACATCTGCCATTGGGTATATATATTTTTTCCAAAAGTGTGGTTTTCGGATGTGGGAAAATTTCCAGCTAAAAAGTAGCTAAGACTACTTGATGAAATTAAATTAGCATCCTAGTATAGGATGAATGACTAAGCCATAAATAAGCAGTTGTGCGGCGGGCACGATTGCTTTTGTCGCGACTGTATTATCGGCGTTTTGGTGAATCTTAACCTGCAAAGTTTTACTTGATAAATTCAGGCAGTAAAGCATGGTAATCTATGCCAATTGCCTGGACAAAAACCTGCTTGAACAAGCTAGTTAAGCAAAGTTCCACCAGTCGGGAGAGCGGGAAAATGATATTTTCTATACCTTTAGCATGGCTGCAACTAACTAGAGAAAAACTGCGTCTGTTGATTGCTTTAGCGGGAATCGCTTTTGCAGCTATTCTCATGTTTATGCAATTAGGATTTCAAGCTGCTCTTTACGATAGCGCTACGCGATTCCATCAGAGTTTACAAGCAGACTTAATTTTAATCAGTACTCGCTCCAAATCTCTGGGCTATATGAGGACTTTTTCTTGGCGTCGTTTATATCAAATATTAGGTTTTAATGGCGTTAAATCTGTTAGCCCTGTATATGTTGGCTTTAGAGACTGGAAAAATCCTGAAACTGGAAATTTTAGAGCTATATATGTTTATGGCTTTCAGCTAGGAAATCCAGCTTTTAACTTTCCTGAACTAGCTGACACTCTCGACGAACTTAAACTGAATGAAAGTATTTTGTTTGATAGAGCTTCTCGCTCAGAATATGGCTCTATTGCTACATAATTTGAGCGGGGAAAACCTATTATTACTGAGTTAGGCAACAAAAGAGTCAAGGTTGTTGGTTTGTTTACACTGGGGCCTTCTTTTGGGGCAGATGGAAATGTAATCTTGAGCGATTTAAATTTCCTCCGCCTATTTACCGATCGTAAAGTAGGACAAATTGATATTGGGATTATTCAGCTTAAACCTCAAGTTAATCCTCAAAATGTTCTTAAAAATATCCAAGCACCCCTACCTAAAGACGTTAGAGTATTAACTCATGAAGGTTTCGTATAATTTGAGAAAACTTACTGGAAAACAAGTACATCAATTGGTTTTATCTTTACTTTAGGTGTAGGTATGGGCTTCATTGTGGGTACGGTTATTGTTTATCAAATTCTTTATGCGGATGTTTCCGATCACCCAGCAGAGTACGCAACTTTAAAAGCAATGGGTTACAGAGACTCATATTTAGAAATTGTGGTGCTACAAGAAGGAATAATTCTAGGTATTTTAGGTTATATTCCAGGATTTGCTCTCACCATTGGTCTGTACGATTTAACTAAACAAGCTACATTTTTACCTATCGGAATGACGTTAACCCGCTGTTTAATTGTCCTAATATTAACTCAAGTTGCTAGTTATCTCTCGATGAGCGGCTAATGGCTAATGGCTAATGGCGAGATTGGTAAAAATCCTATATTAGCAATTAGCAATTAGCAATTAGCAACGCCAAAGTTTATAACTAGCAACTTGCGTTATTAGCAATATCGATGTGTTGTATTTCTGGGCTAATTGCTGTGCGTAAACTACGTAAAATAGACCCAGCAGAGATTTTTTAATTTTTCTGTGAATCACCTCAGTGTTAGAAATGACGCGGGGAGTTTTAATTATGGGTGAAAAACCTGACATCATATGATACCAAGATTCTATAGCCCGCGCAGGCGGGCTTTGTTTATGTAGCCGCGACTTCAGTCGTTAGGTATTTCATCGATTAAGGATTTGCTGACATCATATGATACCAAGATTCTACAGCCCGCGCAGGCGGGCTTTGTTTATGTAGCCGCGACTTCAGTCGTTAGGTATTTCATCGATTAAGGATTTGCTGACATCATATGATACCAAGATTCTACAGCCCGCGCAGGCGGGCTTTGTTTATG
>NZ_BLAY01000291.1 GCF_020521235.1 Microseira wollei NIES-4236
CCCTACATTGATTTATGGTTGTCGGGGCACGGCATTCTGCCATCTTTGGTGGATACCAAAGGTGATTGACGCCGTGCCCCTACATTGATTTATGGTTGTCGGGGCACGGCATTCTGCCATCTTTGGTTGATACCAAAGGTGATTGACGCCGTGCCCCTACATTGATTTATGGTTGTCGGGGCACGGCATTCTGCCATCTTTGGTTTGTACCAACATTTATTCATGTTCCCTACATTGATTGATGGTTGTCGGGGCACGGCATTCTGCCATCTTTGGTTGATACCAAAGGTGATTGACGCCGTGCCCCTACATTGATTGATGGTTGTCGGGGCACGGCATTCTGCCATCTTTGGTTTGTACCAACATTTATTCATGTTCCCTACATTGATTGATGGTTGTCGGGGCACGGCATTCTGCCATGTTTGGTTGATACCAAACGTTATTACACGCCTTGCCCCTACCCGCAAACCTGCAACCCCATACATTCAATTCCACAGGTAAGAACGGCTTTAGATTTTCTTTATAAATTGACTGTTTTAAAAGAGCGCAAAAAAGTAGTTCATATTTTACAGAAAACGCCCTGGTGAAAATAGTTCAATAGACTGTGAACCACAAAGGGTGTAAGAAATATATGCAAATTTTAGGAGCAAGTAAATTTGACCAGTGCGCGCTCAACATGTCTTTGATTAATATTTGTAACCAAAACAGCTATGTGGGTCAAGAGATGCTAAAGATATACAACGCTTGGAAAGACGAGACAGGGGAAGCTGTGAACAATCCTTGGTTAGAGTTGCAACAATTTACCATCTACGTTCCCCATCCCGACCAAGAATATGAAGATATGACCTTAGAAGCAGGTCTAACGAAAGGTTACAACATCGAAGTCAAGCCGGTAGAAGATAGAAGCCAAGTGCCTTATAAAATACCAGAAGGAGGACATTTCGTAGTAATCTTGAAACAAAAAGGACTCAATGCAGATTTTGCGATCGCAGCGACTGGGGTTTTCATTCGTCCTTTGGGAATTCTCAGTCTTGATATCATCGTTGACCAACAGAAAAACGAATATCAGTCCGTCGTAGTACTGCACCCAGTCATCAGGGACTACCCGTCAGGTTGGCAAGAAAAAGTGAAAATGTTTTTCAGCGGCGATATCAGAGGGAATGACCTGCCAAACTTAGTTGGACATGTTGACCAAGCGTTCAATCGCGACTATCGACCCCCCTCTTGGAATGAAGTTTACTTGTCAGCAAGTGGATTTAAAGGGTTTTGAAACAATGGGGGGCGCGTCAGGATAAAATTTCGATTACAGCGGATTGCCAGCTAGTGAAGGAAAGCCTTATGGCTTCGTTTGTGTAGCGGCAGCATTAATGCTGCCGCTATACAAACGAAGGTGTACCATCTAAGGCTGTAGCTATATCCCATAGATCGCTGGTATAATCCGCCCCTACACCCTACCAATGAACAATACCCTACCACCAGAATGCATTCTTCGTCCAGCGACAAAAGAAGATATTTGGACAATTCGGTTCTTGGTACTGAGTGCCAAACTTGACCCGACTCAGCTGCGCTATTCGCAATTTTGGCTGATTGAATGCGAGGGAAAAATAGTCGCTTGCGGACAGTTGCGCGCGTTTGAAGAGGCGCAAGAATTGGGGAGTTTAGTAGTAGCAAAAAATTGGCGCGATCGCGGTCTTGGCAGCTATTTAACCAAGTATTTAATCCAGCAAGCAACCCAACCGCTTTATTTAGAATGTTTGGGTGAAAAACTGGTGCAATTTTATACCCGTTTGGGGTTTGTGCCAGTTACTTGGAAAGATTTACCGCCATCTCTGAAATGGAAGTTTGGCATTACTCAATTCGGTGCTAAAGTTTTGCCCTTCATTTCGGTAACAATTATGCAGTATCGAGGTGCGGTTGATTGACAAAGCACCTTGACGAAGTAATTAGCGTCTAAGTAACCTGAGTGCGATCGGCATAATAAGATAGAATAATCCGGATGCAGTAATGTAAGCAAGGATTGCTCTCAGGAGAGAAGAGAAAGTGAAACAGTTGAGCTTTTTCCCAGAAGCGGACTCACAGATTATACCTGTAGAAACGACAAATTGCCACGAACGACGGTGCATCGAGAAAAAGTTTTCGCCAATTATGCGGGAAGAATTGCGATTAGGTAAACTGGTTGCCTACGGAGGCAACAAAGCAATTCCTCTACTAAGTCTATTTAGATATAAAGAGGCTTTTGCCTTCGGATTTGTTAAAGAATTTATTCACCGTTTTAGTCTCTCCTCTGACGACTATTTGTTCGATCCTTTTTGCGGTATGGGGACAACTCTATTTACTGCTATGCAACATAATGTACCTGCAATAGGTATAGATCGGTTGCCCATTGCTACTTTTATTGCCCAAACACTTCCTCTTTTCTACTCGTTAGAACCACAAGAAATACGCGAAACGTTTCAAACAATTAGAGCGGGGTTAAATCAGGCTGAACCTGCTGAAATTGCTGATGATGTGGCAATAATGAAAGATGCATTTGATCGCGATAATCTTCTCGCTCTACGATGCTGGAAAAGTGAAATAGAAAAATTACCATCGCCCATGAAAGATATTTTTATGCTGGTATTCCTGGCAATTTTGGAACCTTGCAGTTACACGGCAAAAGATGGGCAATTCCTCCGCTTGAACCGGGATAAGCTGATTGCTGAACCCGATGAAATGCTGCAACAAAAAGTCTATGAAGTAGAAAAAGATATTTTATCTTTGCGATATCTATGGGGAGATAAAAAACCGCTTCATATGCCCGTCGTCCAGATGGGGGATGCTCGCGATCTGAGTAATGTTCATTTTGAGAAACCACCCACTGCTATTATTACTTCACCGCCTTATGCAAATAGATACGATTACACTCGCACTTATTCGCTAGAACTATGCTTTAACTTTGTCAAAAACTTTGAAGAGTTAAAAGCACTGAGGTTTGGTATTTTGCGATCGCACATCGAATCAAAAGTCAATCCCACCGATCAACCTCCCCATCCAGTTATTAAAGAAGTCGTAGACATACTCCGACAGCGAAAACTGAATAATCCCCGCATTCCTGATATGTTAACCGCCTACTTTGTCGATATGCGTAAAGTTATTGGCGAGTGGGCGAAAGTGCTAACAAAAGGTGGAAAAGTAGCAATGGTAGTAGATAATGTTCGCTTTGATGGTGAGATGGTGCCGGTGGATCTGGTACTTTCTGAAATGGCAGAAGAAGTTGGCTTCAAGATTGAGCAAGTAATTGTGGCTCGCTACAAAGGTAACAGTTCGCAACAAATGGGTAAGTATGGACGTGTGCCAGTGCGCGAGAGCATCGTTATCTGGCAAAAGCAATAAGGTACAAGCAATGGCATCATCTAACAAACGGGAAGCTTGGTTACTCGATCAGCTGTCGAAAAGCGAATTCTTTCACCAAAAACTTCATGAATGGGGAATGTTAGAAACGGCTAATCTGATCGAACAGGTAAAAGGGGAAACACTAACTTGGAACTGCGACGATCTAGGAATTTCCACAACGGCTTGGAATAAGGTTATTCATCGGGGAATCAAACCTGTAATTGTCTTTGCCCATCCTCAGATTTTAATGAGTATATCTCGTGCCGTTGGCTATTACAGAATGCTGGCAATGGTTTCCCAAAAATCGATGCAGCAGGTGGGATTGCCTAGCAATCGCTACGAGCAAGGAAAAGCCTTCCCCAACGAACAGATAGCATGGGATATTACGCAACACTTGAACAACATTATTAGCCATCTAGTTGAAACAGATGAACAAATAGATGCCCGTGAATTTGATTTATGGCGAGGAATGGCAGCGGGTTCTCAAGCACAGGGTTCCTGGCAGAATGCGAAAGGGAGTAAAGTTGAGATACTGATAAAAGCAATGGTACAACTGAAGCTGAGGGAGGGTAATTGGATTGACAACGAAGCATCTGACACTGATGAAACAGCTATGCAACTAAAAGATGGGCGAAGAATTGTATTTGCCAGCGAACCTGACATCGGAGTTTACAGAAACGAGAGAATTATAGCTGCTGTAGAAATTAAGGGAGGTATAGATACAGCGGCTGTTCTAGAGCGATTTGGAGCAACGCTTAAGAGTTTGATTCGAGCTAAAGAAGCTAATCCAGAATCAATAACTATTCTTATTTTACCAGGTGTTTCGGTTACTACACGAGCAAGAGAAGCTCTAAACGCTAACCGCAATGTCGTCAATTACTGGTTTATTTTGGAAGAAGTAATAAACCAAGAAGATAAAAAAGAAGAACTGTTTAGATTACTCGCTATTTAAAATGCTGGAATTAAAAGAACGCTTGCACGAACATCTGAAGAAAATAGTACGCGATCGCGACCCCTACTTCGCCGCCTCTGGACATTTTTTCGTCCAGCAATACATCCGCGAACAGATGCAACAATGGGGAGATGTAGAAACCCACTCATTCACCGTGGGCGGCAAAACCCATGATAATTTAATCTTAAATTTACCCCCCTGTCATTCCCAGGCAGAGCATGGGAATGAGGGGAATCTCATCCTCAATTTACCCCCCAAGCATTCCCAGGCAGAGCATGGAAACGAGGGGGGCAAGGGGGGATCTCCTATTTTAATCGGCGCACATTACGACGCCGTCCCCGGAACTCCCGGTGCGGATGACAACGCTACAGGTGTCGCCGTATTGTTGGAATTAGCACGAGCATTTGCCGCACAACCGGGAAAATATCCCGTGCGACTCGTAGCGTTTGATATGGAAGAGTACGGTTTATTAGGCAGCACTCAATATGCGGAAGATTTAAAGCAACAACGACAATCGCTGCGGTTAATGCTGTCATTAGAAATGCTGGGTTATTGCAATTCTACTCCCGGTTCGCAACGCTACCCCGCTCCTTTGTCACGCTTTTACCCGAATACGGGTAATTTTATCGCTTTGGTTGGCAATTTAGCGACGATTGGCGACTTAATTCAACTGCGGGGTAAGATCCGCCAATCTGGTACGCCTTGCGAGTTGTTACCCGTACCAAATCGCGGTTTAATCGTACCCCAAACGCGACTAAGCGATCATGCGCCGTTTTGGGATCGGGGTTATCCAGCAATGATGGTGACGGATACGGCGTTTTTGCGAAATCCACATTATCATCAGGCAAGCGATCGCATCGACACCCTCGACTTAGATTTTCTCACGGGTGTCTGTCGCGGCTTAGAAGTCGGTATTCGGGGACTGCAATCAAAGTTTTAATGTCGCAAAAATAACTAGAAGCGATAATCTAGAAATCCCTATGCGCTTTCGCTGTCTCACCAGCAGCACGTACCCTCGTACAATTGGAATCGGTTTCAATGCAGTACCAAGAACATCTTCCCTTGTCTGAAGTATCTCCTCCCCTCGCACACAAGCATCCGCAGGTGCTTTCGCTACACGGTGACTCGCGCATCGATAATTATTTTTGGTTGCGCGATCGCACTAACCCCGATGTCATCGCCTACCTGGAGGCGGAAAACGCCTACACTAAAACAATGATGCAGCATACGGAACCGCTGCAAGCGACTCTCTACAACGAGATGCTTTCTCGCATCCAGGAAACCGATCTATCGGTTCCCTATCGCAAAGGTGATTATTATTACTACAGTCGCACCGAAGAAGCGAAAGCATATCCGATTCACTGTCGCAAGCAAGGTAGTCTGGATGCACCAGAAGAAGTGTTACTCGATGAAAACTTGCTCGCAGAAGGAGAAGAGTACTTCGAGTTAGGGGTATTTGCAATTAGTCCGGATCAGCGACTTTTGGCATATTCGGTCGATACCAATGGTTCGGAATTATATACCCTGTATTTCCTCGATCTCGTTACCCGCGAACTTTATCCAGAAAGTATCCCGGAAACCGAATATTCCCTCGCTTGGGGGAACCACAATCAAATCGTATTTTACACCCAAGTAGATGAAGCTCATCGCCCGTTTAAGCTGTTTCGCCATAAATTGGGGACTCCGGTAACCGAGGATGTTTTGGTTTACCACGAAACGGACGAATCCTTTAATTTGAGGGTTTATAAAACCCGCAGCGAAGCTTACATTTTGATGCATCTGGGAAGCCATTCCACCTCAGAGGTTCACTTTCTCGATGCGAATATTCCGAGGGAATCTTTTCAGGTTATTTCTGCGCGATCGCATCTCGTTGAATACTCGGTAGAACACCACGGCGACTACTTTTATATCACCACAAACGAAGATGCGATCAATTTCAAATTGATGCGAACTCCAACGGCTAATCCTACTAAGGAAAACTGGGAAACGGTTATTCCCCACCGCGAGGACGTTTTACTCTCTGATGTCAGTGCTTTTTCCAACCATTTGGTTATCTACGAACGCGAGTCTGGATTACCTCAAGTCCGCGGGCGCCAACTTTCCACCGGAAAGGAACATTACATCGCATTTGCCGAACCAACCTACGAAGTTTATGAAGGAGCAAATGCCGAATTCAATACCAATATTTTGCGGTTTAACTATACCTCGCTGGTGACTCCAAATTCGGTGTTTGACTACAACATGGATACCACTGAACGCGAGTTAAAAAAGGAAACTCCGGTTTTGGGAGGATACGATCGCACCCAATATGTCAGCCAACGACTCAATGCGATCGCCCCCGATGGCACCCCTGTTCCCCTCTCCCTTGTCTACAAACAAGGTATTGAACCCAACGGCGCTCACCCTTTACTATTGACAGGATACGGTGCTTATGGTATAGAAGAGCCGGATGCTTTTTCATCGACTCGACTGGCGCTGCTCAATCGGGGGGTGGTGGTAGCGATCGCCCACATTCGCGGCGGGGCGGAAATGGGACGCAAGTGGTACGAAGATGGTAAATTTCTCAACAAAAAGAATACCTTCACCGACTTTATCGCCTGCGCCGAACATTTAATTCAACAAAAATGGACTTCCCCAGAATATCTTGCGATCGAGGGCGGTAGTGCGGGCGGACTGTTGATGGGTGCAGTCGTCAATATGCGTCCCGATCTGTTTAAAGCAGTCGTCGCCAACGTACCCTTCGTCGATGTCGTCACCACCATGTTAGATGCATCCTTGCCCCTGACTGCGATCGAATGGGACGAATGGGGTAACCCAGAGGATAAAACCTTCTACGACTACATGAAGTCCTATTCCCCCTACGACAACGTTGAGGCGAAAGATTACCCAGCAATGCTAATCACCGCTGGTTTAAACGACCCCCGCGTTGCCTACTGGGAACCCGCCAAATGGACTGCCAAACTCCGCGAATTGAAAACGGATAATAATCTATTGCTGCTCAAAACCAATATGGGTGCAGGACACGGGGGTGCATCGGGACGCTACGAACGACTCAGGGAAATTGCCTTCGAGTATGCCTTTCTCTTGGCACAATGGGGTTTGATTCAAGGGTAATGATTTATACCATACCCTCGCAGCAATTACACCCATAAAAATTTAACGAATGTAGGGGCACAGCATTCCCAGTATCTTGATCCAAACCAAGAATTTTAATCCTGCTGATGGCAATTAATTTGTCGTCCAGTAGGGGCACAGCATTCCCAGTATCTTGATCCAAACCAAGAATTTTAAT
>NZ_BLAY01000292.1 GCF_020521235.1 Microseira wollei NIES-4236
TTGCTTAAATCTGGGTAAATCTCAAGTTGCTTGCTCGACGATTTTTCCGAGAAACCCGGTTGCTTAAATCTGGGTAAATCTCAAGTTGCTTGCTCGACGATTTTTCCGAGAAACCCGGTTGCTTAAATCTGGGTAAATCTCAAGTTGCTTGCTCGACGATTTTTCCGAGAAACCCGGTTGCTTAAAGCGGCTTGCAGCCGCGTGAGGGAAAGCGTTATCGCTTCGTTTGTGTAGCGGCACCATGCGCGGGTGCCGCTACACAAACGAAGCGGTGTACCTCATCCGAGTGCAATCTGCTATAAAGCAACCGGGTTTCTCGTTAGCTGTTCGATTTGATACTTTGTCCTAGCACCTGAATAACAATGCGGGGATGAAACAAAGCAGTCGATGGTTTGAGCATGTGCATCACTTCTAGAAATCGGCGGTAAACTTCGGTATTGTTCATCGCCAGCTGCAATATCCCATCCATATATCGGTGCATCAGTCGAGTGACAAAATCTGGTTTCCCGCCTTCAGTTCCTGGACTGCGGTAATCCTCGCTTGTCGCCGCCATCCAAGGGACGGCATGAACTGTTGCCAGCTGCTTTTGAACTTGTCGCGCAAAACCTTTAAAATTCCGGTTGGAATGCTGATGCAAGCATTTGTCTAGTGTCTGTGCTTCTAGCGCCGCAACGGTGATGCCTTGCCCGTAAACTGGATTAAACGCACAAGCTGCATGTCCCACAACCAAAAAGTTTTCTGGGTAGCGGGGGAGGCTATCGTAGTGACGCAGGCGATTTTCTGTGTCTCTGTAACCATAAATCGGCGTCAGGGGTTCTGCTTCTTTAATCGCCTCGTAGATTGCCGGAGTTGGCAGACTGCGGGCGAATTCCAAAAACCCCGCTTCGTCGGTGGGTGGGTAGTCGCGATTAATTCCCCCCATCCCGGCAATCCAGCGATCGCCTTCAATCGGAAACAGCACCCCGCTCCTCGTACCTTCCGGAGGCGCAGCTTGCACAAACAGCGATTGCCACTCCGCCTGAAAGTTTTCTGGGCGTCGGTAAATTCGACTGGCATAGCCGACAAATGGATTGACAACTGTTTCTTTTGGTGGTATGTATCCCAATTCTTTCAGCCACTCTGGTGCTTTGGAAGTCTTGCCGCTGGCATCCACTACCAAATCTGCAAATAACTCCTCTTCGCGGATGCTGCCATCTGACGGATTTCGCCAACGCACAGATACGCCAGCGATACCTGTATTATCAGCATTCGCCAGCAGTTTGGTTACCGTTGTGCCCTCCAGAAACCGCACAGAAGCGATCGCATTCATTCGGCGATGCACGCAGAAATCCAACAATCCGCGACTGAGTGCGATCATCTTAATCCCAGAATTAAACGGAACTGCCCAGCCAAAACGGCTATACCAAGCAGAATCTGACCCCACTTCCAATACAGGCGCACCAGCAGCAATTAGTTCGTCCTTGAGTCCGGGAAATAGCTCTTCCAGTACCATTTGTCCCCGCGTCAGCAGCGCGTGCAGGTGTTGCGACTGAGGAACCCCTTTGCGCGGCACAGGTTCGTCAGGATAGATGTCGCGCTCGATAATAGTTACTTGGTCGAAGTGATTCGCTAATACCCGCCCCGCCAATAGTCCCCCGATACTTCCGCCAATCACCAAGGCATGACTTAAATTAGATGAGCATGAGCTTGAATTATTCAAAGGTTGCATGATTAAAGTTCCCTCAAAATAACTAATTAATCTGCTCTCAAAACTGGCTGTTTCGTTGCTGCCAACTCCTCCAATAGCGTAACAGCTAAAGTCGGTGCATCGTGACGGGCAATCTCAGCTTGAATAAGTTGTGCCTTCTGACGATAGCGTGGCGAGGCTAAAATTTGCTTCACAGCGTCTTTTATCTGTGTTGGCGTAGGCGACTTTGTTTTAAGATTAATACCCACTCCAGACCACTGCACTCTGGCACATACTTCTGGCTTTTCTTCAGTTTGACCTGCTGCAACTAGGGGTACGCCATTTGCTAAAGCCATCTGCACGCCGTTGTACCCGCCGTTGGTCACCATGACATCAGCGTGGGGTAAAAGATGGGAATAAGGGATAAACGGTTCTATCCTGACATTTTTGGGAATTGCATCGAGTTTAATACTTTCTATTGGCTCGCCACCCGTTGTTACCACAACTAGAACATCTTCATCGGTTAATGCCTTAATTGTGGGAACAATTAAATCATCTGCTTTAGTCGCTACAGTTCCCTGGGTAACGTGGATTACTAGCTTGCCGTTTTTCAATTCATCCCACCAAACAGGAGGCGTGAAATCAGCAGGTGGCTCTGGTAAAACTGGCCCGATAAAATGTACTTGGGGTGGCAATGTACTGCGGGGATATTCAAACGCGGGAACGGTTCCTTGTAAATAGAGGAATGGTGATAATGTGGCATCAAAAAAATCTTTGTAATCGGGTATTAATCCAATGCTGCCTCGCTTGCGATCCAGGTAAACAGTAACATCGTTGAATATAACTCGCTGAAACAACCAGTTTAAACAACTATTACGCAAGCGTCCAAGCGTTGAGTTATCAGGTTCTATGCCCAATCCAAAAGGCGCTGTATCAGGACTGCTAAAAGCCAATCCACTAATCCCAAAAGCTGCCCAAGGTGGCGCTCCTTTTTCATATATCCAGGCAGCGCCTAGAAAATAAGAATCGGCTAAAATCGCATCGGCAGGAAACTCCTCCAATATGCCGCTTAAGTCTTTAAATTGCGCCACAGCCCCGTCAATAAAAGCGTGCTTGAGGTAAAATTTAAATAGTGCCAATCCTGCTAAAGAATCTCTTGTTTTTAACCAAGCATCAGGCAGGGTGTTCAAATCGGAAAAATCCGCTCCCGTGCGTATGGGAATGTGGCGTGCGCCTGTCGCTTCTACCTTTGATTGGAAGTTTTTCCCGGTATACCACCACACTTGATGACCGCGATCTACTAGCTTGCGAGCTATTGGCACGGCTGGATTGACGTGTCCAACCGCAGGTATTGTACCTATGAGAAAACGCGCCATAATATTTAACTAATTTTTTAATTAGTATGACTTAACAAAAGCTGAATGTCAACTACTAACCAATTTTTTAGTTAAGATATGATGGCAGTTAGGGTGATGGGGACTGTGGGGTATTCAACAAAGTCACAACGCTCATCTAACAAGCGTCGCCAGCAGAGAGATCCTGAGGCGACGCAAAAGCAGATATTGGATGCAGCGGAGGAGGAATTTGCCAAGAGTGGGTTAAACGGGGCGAGGATAGAAGCGATCGCCTTGCGTGCAGGCGTCACCTCGGCGATGATCCATTACTACTTCCAGAACAAAGAAGGACTGTATAAAACAGTACTGCAACGTCCGGCGGTGGAGATGCACGATATGTTTCAGCAGCTAAACTTAGAGCAGTTACCGCCAGAGGAAGCATTGAAGACAGCGGTGCGAGAGGCGATTGCTTACGAAGCAGCACACCCACAACGGGGGATGCTGTGGTTTCAAGAAGCCAACCAAAATCAGGGAAAGTATTTCAAATTGGGAAATTGGCAAGAAACATTCGCGTACCTTAGCAATATTTTGGAACGAGGAATGGCAGGGGGAACGTTTCGCCAAGTCGATCCATTTTTGACCAGCCTTCAAATTGCCGGAATTTGTACGTTTTATTTCAACGCTCACGAAAATATCAAGCATCTAACGCCAGATGTAGATAGAATGAGTCCCGAAACGATCGAACGATATACACAGGAGGCGATTAATCTAATCTTGGCAGGCGTGCGAAATCAAGAAAAAGTAGGGTGCGTTAAGGTCGTGTAACTCACCATCTTGGCTGGTAAACCCGCAAAAAATGTTGGCTTACTAGAGCAAGATTTTAGATAAACTAATAAAGTGCAACACGCTCTCAATCCAGTTAAATCCATGTCAATAAACCGCGCATTCGCTATTCTCGCACCAGTTCCAGAAAATGAGCTGATTTCAGCTAAAGAAGTCTGCGATCAACAAGGCAAAGTTGCCTTTGGCAGTCGGTTGTTTGAGTTGTTTCGCAAAATAGATACAGCCAGAGGCAAAGACGAAATAAATGTTTTTATTTACGCTTCCATGCCAGAAGAATCAATTGGATCGATGGTATCTTGGCAAGGCGTATACGTGGGACACGTGGAGGCACGTCGTAACGGTACTCACCCAGGTGGAGCTAAATTTCGCCCAACTACAGCTTATGAAACGGATAAGTCAAATTCCTGGGTGATTTATTGGGAAGTCCGAGATTTACAACAGATCGAACCATTCCCCATAAAGTCTTTACGAGGGTGTGATAAGAAAACCTCTTATCCTCCTCATTTTGTCCCTGAAACTCCACTGCTCATTGAATATCCATGAAAAAATTGTAAGTTTTGCTCGTTTTTAGCATTCGGGCACTTGAAAAAAAACTAGAGTGGTAAATATCCACCCTAGTTTTATGTTTGATGAAATGCCTTGCAATTTGGCAATTTTGTGGCGATGGGAGGTCGCTATCCTAGAACTGCTTAAGGATTGCGATCGCCTAACCTGCGGTCGGCATATTGCTCCTGATTCGCTTGGTGAGAATGCTCATCACTTGCCCAGCATTGGGCGCAGGTAGCAGCCGACTCCACTCGCTGACATGAGCAAACTTCAACAGGTGGAGTGTGTGAATCGTCGAAGTGACTACTTTGCGAGATCCAATCGCAATAAGTCTCAGCAGTTCAGATTCATCTAGCGGATCTGGCAGCTTGTCCGCTACTGGATTGACCTGTGGCAATGCAGAGTTTTCCCAGGAAAAAAAGCTTTTCAGTGGAATTTTATCAGCCAGTTTGGGCGAAGAGGCTGTTTTGCCTCGCCGCTTGGTACTATTTTTTGACTTGACATCCTCTCCGTCGTAGAAAGACCGAGATTCCAAAACCTCACGATTTTGGTTTCTGCTTCATAGCACCTGCCTGTTCCCTTAAAGAGATTAGGTCTTATGGTCGCTCCACAGACTGACACTGCTAGCCCAGCAGCCATATGTATCGAAGTCCAAAAAGGAATTCTTATGTGTTTTGTTGATTCAAGGGATGTATCTCATTGCCCCATCCTCTTTTCCAGATCTACCGATTTTTCTGCGCCGTTGCATGATGATGCAAACTTTGGTGTTAGGCTCTATGTCTCCATCGTTCTGGTGGGTTAGTAACCACCTTCAATGTTACACACTTTTGTGTTTAACGGCTACCAATCTAAGACGGGACATTCTGGGCCTCTCTCGAAGGGGAAAGGGGGAAAGGGGAAAAGGGGAAAAGGGGTTTGGCTTGTTCTTCCTTCCCCCAAATCCCAAATCCCTTTTCCCCTTTTTAACTGTGTTGTCCCGCTAATGGCTGGTAGCCTGTTTAACAACAAAAGCCCTCCTAAAAGGACGGGGTTTCAGACCCAGGAGTTTTTGATCATATGTGTGTGCCTGGTAAAGTCGCATTTTGGGTCTGGACCACCCAAGGCGCGGCGTTCTTTACTTGGTATGATAATATCACACCAGTTGCAATAAAGATTATATTCTTTGTTTAATCTTGATGAATATGGACAAACTGCTACAAATACTTCAGGAGCGGGGACTGTTGCAGAAGCTTCCAGACAAGCGGCTGACCACCAACCCTTTGCCCATTACCCGTTACATTGGAATGGTCATCAGCGCATCAGGAACGGGGAAGTCGGTTACCGCTAACCTGGATGCAGCGATGGATACTTACATCAACACCTATCAAGAAAATCATCTTGTTGAGTGCAAGGCTAGGGCGATGTCGCTTGGGAAGTCATTAGAGGAGTATATCGCCGATCAGCTCGCCCAGCGGCTTGGGGATTATGAAGAAGCAGTCGGGAAGCGTTCCCGAAAGGGAGTAAATGAAGAAAAAGAGGAAACCTAAAATAGAAGCGTGGGATCGCATCTAGCATTTTGAATCCCAATCTAGGAAATCTCAATCTATGCTTTCTCCATTTCCAGGGATGAACCCTTATTTAGAAAATCCCGGATTGTGGTCAGAAGTACACAATCGATTAATCGTAAATCTAGCTGATTCTCTCGCTCCGCATATTCCGGAGCAATATCGAGTTGCGATGGAACAGCGTACTTATTTAAGCGATGAGTTAGATGCAATTTTGGTGGGAATTCCTGATATTGCCGGATTTTCTCAAAAATCAACCGCCAACAAAATTTCATCAACTGAAACTGTTGTGGCTACATCTGAACCCACAGTAACAATGCCATTGCCAGAAAACGTGAGGGAAAGTTATTTAACCCAAGTTGCTAGTTATAAACTTTGGCGTTGCTAATGGCTAATTGCAAGCTTGCTAATAAAGGATTTTTACCAATCTCGCCATTAGCCATTAGCCATTAGCCGCTCCCAGAGAGATAACCAGCAACTTGAGTTATTTAGAAATTAAAGAAGCTGCCACAGGTTTTGTCATTACAGTTATTGAAATTTTATCTCCCAAGAACAAGCGACCAGGTGAAGGAAGAGAGGCTTACATCAAAAAGAGGAAACAAGTGCTGGCAAGTTTAACCCATTTAGTAGAAATTGATTTACTCAGGGGTGGAAAACCGATGCCCATTTTAAGTGAAGTGCCAGCAAGTGATTATCGCATTGTCCTGATTCGAGGCGATCGCCGTCCCCAAGCTCAGTTATATGCTTTTAACTTACGACAAACGATTCCCTCGTTTCCATTACCTTTAAATCCAGGAGATCCAGAACCAATTATTGACTTACAAACTTTATTAAATGGCTTGTACGAACGCGCTAGATATCACTTAGCAATAGATTATAGTCAAGCTCCTGTACAGCCGCTGAAGGCAGAAGATGTAAGTTGGGTAGATACTTTGTTACGAGAACAAGAACTGCGAAAGAATTAATAGCATTTTTTTTAAGGCAAAAGGTAAGTGAAATGCTCTCATCAACTTTAATAGAGATTGACCGTTTGATTGATACATTGTCTCCTGAAGAACAATTGTGGTTGTTAGAGCGTATTGCTAGAAAAGTGCGGCAAAGGACACAGGTAAAAGATATAGCGGATCGCAGGCGGATGAGGTACACCTTCGTTTGTATAGCGGCTGCCATTTTTGCTGCCGCTATACAAACAAGCCAAAAGGCTGTACCTAGACGAGCTTGCAATCCGCTCTAAATTTGCTGCTCCCAAATATATGAAAGCCCAACTAGCAGCAATGGCTAGCGATCCACATATTCAATCAGAAATTGCGGCAATTAATGAAGAGTTTGCCGTAACAGAAATGGATGGGTTTAAAAATTTATAAGTATTGTGTGGGTTTATAAGATCGGGACTTACGCAAAGAAACCGGGTTTCTATGTCGCAGCAAGAAACTTTGGTGATAGGAACGCCCTTGCGTAAGTCCTGAAGGTGTGGGAGTGCGATCGCAGGAAATTGCCAAACTATTAGGCTTGTGCAAAAAACAAACTCTTTGACAGGCGAGACGCCTATCCCACAAGAGTTATGGGAGAGGTCTATTATACTTGTCCAATAACTCTTGTGGGGTGGGCAGGCGAGACGCCTATCCCACAAGAGTTATGGGAGAGGTCTATTATACTTGTC
>NZ_BLAY01000293.1 GCF_020521235.1 Microseira wollei NIES-4236
TCATTCACCCTCAGAGCAGTTCTGCATGAAGCCAGAAACGGTTAGCCAGATAGCTATTGATGAGCGAAAAGCTAACTTTAATTCCTGGCCTGAATCCCCGTCTCTTTAGAGCGGGGTGTGGCTCAAAAAAACGTTCATTCAAAACGCGGTGAACCAAGAAACGCCAGATCCCTTCTTTGTCTGGTTTAACTCAACCCGGATGCATTTCTATACCCACATTAAGGATGAGGTAAAGGGAATCAGCGGTCAGGACTTCTACAATGATGCCATGGTAGAACACGACGGTCATGTGGGACAGCTACTCAAGCTGCTTGATGATCTACATATTGCTAACGATACGATCGTGATCTACACCACAGACAACGGCCCTCACAACAACCAATGGCCTGATGGAGGTCTAACCCCCTTCCGAGGCGAGAAGAACACCAACTGGGAAGGTGCCTACCGCGTTCCAGCTTTGGTTCGCTGGCCTGGTCACATCCCACCAGGAACTGTGTCTCACGAGATTTTCTCGCACTTGGATTGGGTGCCGACGCTGATGGCGGCAGCAACAGGGGATTACAGCAACTTCGATCGTCGGGCTGATTTCAAAGACTTGCTGAAGCAGGATTGTCCGGCGGATGAGTCCACAAATCTCTGTGAAACCTATCTAGATGGATACAATCAACTCCCTTACTTAATTGGGAAAGAACCAGCACAGCGCAAGGAATTCATCTACTTCAACGATGATGCTCAACTAGTGGGGGTTCGGCTTGACGATTGGAAAGTAGTCTTTGCGGAACAACTATCCCACGGGTTCGATGTTTGGCGGGATCCCTTTGTGAAGCTGCGGCTAGGGAAAATCTTTAACCTGCGTCGAGATCCTTACGAACGGGCAGATACGGATTCTAATAACTACAACGAATGGTGGTCTCGTCGGGCCTATTTCCTCCTGCCAGCCAATACTTTTGTTAAGAAATTCCTGGGGACCTTTGAACAGTATCCTCCCAGTCAGCGTCCCTTTAAAGTGGATCTTGACAAGATGGTTGACGATATCATTGACAAACTTCCTGAATAAAGTTCCTAAAATTCAGGACGTGGCTATTAACTAGGAGATAGCCTTTTGGATTTGTGATGTTAGATTGAGGGTTTTTGCTTAGTCAGAAGTTTGCCAATCTAGCCGATCGTCCATTCAATTGACAGGGTATTTATTACCTCTTCTATGTTTTCCCTGGGAACAAGTTCGGTTGTGTTATAGCAACCGCCACAGCGGTTAGGACATTCTAAGGTCGCAAATTTTAACAAGGGGCTTAAGCCCCTTGTCCTAAGCGCCTTGGCGGTTGCTATATCGCTTCCTCTAACACACCTTCTTAGTGAGTCTGTAGGGTGGGAATTTCCTCCCCTACAGATTGATGGACTAACTTAACATCACTGAGCCTTTCTTTCATCAACCTGAGTTCGACGTAAGATACTTCTCAAAGAAAGAATCAGGGTTTCAGTCTCCGATGGTACAGGGAAAATTAATGCTTCCAGTTTAGATCGAACTCAGGTTCATCAAAATTCATTTACCCAGTGAGTAAATCGCAAGTATGAATAGTAAGACCCTCAGAAATTTAATTTCCTGCTGCTTATCCTGCTTCGTTTTGATCGGCGCAATAAGCTGCCCTGCCGCAATGGCTGAAGAACTTTCTGTCCTTCCTTCCTGGCAAGATGGAGAAATCAAGAACACCATTATTAAGTTCGTCGCAGATGTGAAAAATCCGAAAAATATTAATTTCGTTGAGGCGAAAGATCGCATCGCTGTTTTCGACAATGATGGCACTCTCTGGACCGAAAAACCCTGCTATTTCCAAGAGTCCTTTATCCGTTATAGTCAACACCAACCTAATTGTTCTGAAAAAGCGGAGAAAGGAGCTACTTCTTTGACAGTAGAAGAACTGATCCCTATGGATGGTCAGGTTAAGGAGGGTATGACTGTAGACGAATATAAAGCAGAAGCTCGGAATTTTTTAACTACGAGCAAGCATGAACGTTTTGATCGTCCTTACGTTGAATTGACCTTCAAACCGATGATCGAATTACTCGATTATCTGCGGCAAAATGATTTTCAAGTTTATATTTCTTCCGGTGGCGGTATCGATTTTATTCGCTCCTTTGCGGAAGATGCTTATAGCGTTCCACCGCAAAATGTAATTGGTTCAGCTATTCTCACCAAGTTTGAATTGCGAGAGGGAAAGCCAGTTTTGGTGCGTATTAATGAATTAGTGAAGCCCATGAACGATAAAAAAGGAAAGCCTGTAGGAATCGAGCGTTATATTGGCAAAAGACCAATTATGGCTGTCGGCAATTCCGACGGGGATTTGCAAATGTTGCAGTATACAGATGATCACCAAGGTCACGATTTAATGATGCTGGTTCACCATGACGATCCCGATCGGGAATATCAATATGACGAGGGTGCTGAGTGCGCTCTCACTGAGGCAGATGTGCGTGGTTGGAGTGTCATTAGCATGAAAAATGACTTCATCAAAGTTTTTGGTTGGGAATGATCGTGTTTCCTATCGGCATTAGACCTCTTGCAAAAGTCGGTTTTTGGCTGTAGGGGTGAAGCATTGGCGCGACTAAATCACTGGTAAAATCAGGATTTTTATCCGCCAATGCTTCACCCTTCTCAGATTTATGCAAGAGGTCTATTGAACTGAACTACTGAAAACGAAACCTCATAAACAACATTCCACAACATTGACTATTGTTTATGAGGTTTTTTTACACTGAATGTTATCCGGGATCTTCCCTTTCACCTTAAATCATGAGGTTTCTATGTTCAAACAAATTGGGAAAATCACAAAACTTTCGTGTTTATTGTCAACGAAAAGAGGAGGCGCAATTCTTGCCCTAACGATGGTCTGTTGTTTAGTGTCGATTCTATTCCTGAGCTTCCCTACCCCCTTGAATGCTGCACCTATTAATTCTGCCTCCTCAGATACTGTCTGTCCTAGAGGCATGGTTTTGATTCCCAAAGGCACTTTCACCATCGGTTCAGATACCTACTATCCCTCAGAGCATTCCGCAGCGGATGTGACGGTGGATAGTTTTTGTATCGATCGCCACGAAGTCACTAACGCAGAGTTTCGTAAGTTTGTCGCAGCTACAGGTTACCAAACGATTGCGGAACGCGCCTTATCCAAAGAACAATTTCCAGACTTAACCGATGAACAACGACAACCTGGTTCCCTCGTCTTTGTGCCTCCCAAGGAAGGGATACAACAGGTTGCTTATTTAAGTTGGTGGCATTGGGTAGTCGGCGCCAACTGGCAACATCCCTATGGTTCAGATAGCAACATTGTCGGTAAAGATAACTATCCTGTAGTTCATATTGCCTATGATGATGCCGTTGCTTATGCCAATTGGGTTGGCAAATCTCTCCCCTCAGAAGCGCAGTGGGAATATGCAGCACGAGGTGGTCTTCAAAATCAAGATTTTGCTTGGGGTAATCAATATTCTGCTAAAAAAGCCAATACTTGGCAAGGTTTATTTCCCTTCTTCAACACCAAAGAGGATGGTCATTTAGGGACTGCACCTGTGGAATCCTTTCCTCCCAATGGCTATGGACTCTATGACATGACAGGAAATGTTTGGGAATTAACCTCAGATTGGTATAGTGTGGGACACTCGGGCAAAACTCATAGTCTCAACCCCCTCGGACCTGACAAAACCGCCAGTTTCGATCCGAACAAACCCAGTGAAGGTGCTTTGCATGTGATTAAAGGTGGCTCTTTCCTCTGTGCCAAGAATTACTGTAGTCGTTATCGACCGGCAGCGCGGGAGTCTCAAGCCCCCGATACCGGAACAACGCACATTGGGTTTCGCTTAGTCACATCATCGACCGTTGCATCGGAATGATCGGCCTTTCTTGGTAATTGCTAATTGCTAATTGCTAATTGCTAATTGGGAAAAAGCCCCTACAGGTCGTAATTCCGATGCAACGGTCAACGATATCATATCATCTCCGGTGGGATCTTGATATTCCCACGGGTGAACCAGAAGGGACCCCCGGAATGACCCAATCCCACGGTCCGGGGATTTTGCCAAGGATTTGATTCAGGTTGACACGGATTGGGCACTTCTTTTGCCTGGCGATTTATATCATGTGCGTTGAATCACCCGTAATAAAAACCTTCTCTTGTGCGTTGTCTTGTAGGGAACATCAATTGGTTACAGCGGATTGCAGCCGTATGAGGTACACCTTGGCAGCAGTGTGCGGGCAGCGCACACTGCTGCCAAGCCCAAGGGCTGTACCTCACACGAAAAGCAATCCGCTGTAAAAGTTTTTTCACGCAGCTGTTGGATGTTCCCTACTCCTAATTCAGGGTAATCGACCGGACATGATATTACGCAAAGACACTAAATAACGCAAGTTGCTAGTTACATCAAGCGGTACTGGTAATGGCTAATGGCTAATGGCTAATGGGTAGTTGTCAAGAAGGCAAAAGCCTGTTAACCCAATTAGCAAGCTTGCAAGCTTGCTAGCTTGCAATTACCGCCACAAGTTATAACTAGCAACTTGGGTTAAATATATTGTGATGGTGCCGTACTCTGCGCGAAGAGACCACCCTACATATATAAACTTTGCCTAAGTCCTGATTGCCATACCCCTGAAGAATTGAAAAGTTTGGAGAAGTCTAAGGTTTGAAGGCGATTTCAACCACTAATAACCCAAGTTGCTAGTTATGACTATCGTGGGTTGCTCGCATTGCAAGCTTGCCAGCTTGCTGATGGGAATATTTTTCGGTTCTCCCAGCCATTAGCTATTAGCCATTAGCCTGTCTTGGGCCCTAAAAAGATAACTAGCAACTTGCGTTAATATCGTTTCCGTTTGCATCGTAATTACGACCTGTAGGGGCTTTTATTGCAATTAGCAAGCTGGCAATTACCAATTAGCAATTACCAATAAAGCTAATGATTCCGATGCAACCGGATTTGATATAACTAACAACTTGGTTGAATAACTTGCCCAAATCAAAGATATATAACCCAAGTTGCTAGTTACATCGAGCCAAACCAACCCGGTTTCTCTGAAAAATCGCGGGTTTGACGCTAAAGAAACAAAGGGCGATCTGAAAAATCGTGGGTAATACAGCGAGAAATCTACTCAGAAACCCGGTTTCTGACTGAGGTAATGGCCTTCCCAGGCAGACCCGTGGCCACGAGGGTAATTGTCAATACTGCATCCCATTTTCATCCAATTACCAATTAGCTATTAGCCATTAGCACTGGCACAATTTAATCGGTAATTTTCCATACTGCATCCCATTTTAATTTAATTAACAATTAGCTATTAGCCATTAGCACTGGCACAATTTATAACTCGGATTAAATATATTATCATCCCTTGATTTCCCTGTCAACCATCTGACGGGAATTAAACAGATATTAACCTAAAATAAATTTATTGTAAGTGTTGTTAACGATGATTGCGGTTAGCTGAAGATTGGCATAATCGTGCTAGATTTTGCATCAGATGAATTTCTCTGATCTCGAAAATATGACCGGGATCTAAGGAGTTTATTGTCATGACTTGTTCCATCAAAATAGGGATCGCAATGGGGATGTCCCTATGGCTTGTCTTGACTATTAGCTGGAAAGATTAGCATGAGGAAAATCAAATACAACCATGGCTAATAACTCGATAAATAACTCAAGTTGTTAGTTTTGGTAGTTGCTTCGCGATCGCATCGTCAATCGTGCCTCCGGGTGGGCAATGCCCGCGCTACAAATATGGCGATGTTTTACTTTGTGAAATTGATGTAGGAGTCAAATATGGTTTCTAAATTTGCGGCGAATTGGAACAACGATGGAAGCGTGCAAGCCAGTGCGCCCCGATGGGCTGCTTTACGTGCAGACATGCAGAGCGCCTTCCCCACCTACTATTCCACAGATACCTCGGATCCCTTTGCCTATCTGGTGGGTGAGGCAATTCGTTATCTCGATCGCCTCAAGCCGCCCAAACCCACTTCTTCCCCCGCAACAACCCCAGGCTATCTGGGGGGCGATCCCTCTGGTCCTCACTATGGCGATGTTACCAAAGCCAGACTGGGGGAAAACATGGCTCCGGTGTCGGAGGTGCTGCAACAAGCTGCCGATCTATTTAAGGGAATGCCCAACTGGAACCATCCGCTGGTGATGGCGAACGTGATTCCGCCTGCTAACACCGCTGCGATCGTTGCCGCGATGATGACCCAGGTTTTTAGCCCCAACATCATTGAAGGGGAATATGCCTGGGATGTGGAGCGGACTGAAATGGAGACCTCTGCAATCCTGGCGGATCTGATTGGCTGGGATACAAACGAGGCAGGTGGTCTGTTCACCTTTGGCGGATCGGGCTGCTATTTTTATGGCATTAAATACGCTTTGACCAGTTGTTTGGGCATGGATTCCCGGTGTAATGGCATTCGCACCGATGCCAAGGTGTTGGTGTCTCAGCAGGGTCACTACTGCAAAATGAATTCCACAGACTGGACTGGTCTGGGTATGGAGAACTTCATCGAGATCGACACCGATGAGACCAATGCAATGGATTTTGAACACCTGGAATCGGTGGTGCGAGAACTCCATGCTGCGGGAACACCGATTGCTGCGATCGTCTGCACAATGGGCACAACCGATGCTTTTGCGGTCGATCCGATCGACAAAGTGAGAGACTTGGTGGATGAACTCTATCCCCTGGACAAGCATTCCGACGGTGTTGGACGACCCCTGATCTACGCCGACGCAGTGATTGGGTGGTCTTGGCTCACCTTCAAAGGGTATGACTTCCAGGCGAATCCCTTGGGCTTTGCACCAAAGGTTTTAGCTGATATCCTGAAAAACTACAACGCCATCAGCAAAGTAGTCCACGCCGATGCCATTGGCTGCGATTTCCACAAGACAGGTTGGTCAACCTACAATTGCAGCGTCGTTATGGTTCGCGATCTGCATCGCTTCCAAGAACTCCTGAGTCGCCCGGGTTCCGCCTATCTCCAAGCTCGCACCTGCTACAACCCCGGACTCTATACCTTGGAAGTTTCCCGTTCCGGATCTTACTCAATGGCAGCCTGGGCGACGCTGAAGTTCATGGGCTATGAGGGATTTCGCTCGATTCTGGGAGGCATCCTAGAACTGCAACACTACCTGCGCCATGAGGTGATTAAGCAGGAGCCAACGGTAGTCTGTGTCAACGAAGAAGATTCAGGCTTCGTCACCCTGTTCCGGGTGTACAAAAAGGGAGTTGATGCAGAAGCTCAATACAACAGGGAGTTGACCAATCCCGCTGCTCTGACAGAACTGGAAGCCAATAACGAATTGCAGAAAAATGTGGCAGATCTGCTCTGGCAGTGGCACCGGGAAGGTAAGTTGCTCGAAGGCAGTTACGCGCCCTACATCAGCTACACCAGTGGTTTCCGTCCCACGGATTATCCAGATGAGAACGTTGAACCTGAATTCATCTGTCTTCCCTCCTGGAGACTCCCGCCATAACGGTACGACCTTTGGCGGTGAGAGGAAAGGAGGGGCAAGGTCTATGCCGCATACGAATAACCATCCTTTTTGTGAATAGCTGTGCAAGCT
>NZ_BLAY01000294.1 GCF_020521235.1 Microseira wollei NIES-4236
AAATTTCCCATGCCGTGTCCCTACCGACAATGTGGGAGCGCAACCGGGTTTGCCACGTAGGGACACGGCAACGATCAAATTAGATTTCTACAGAAAATTTCCCATGCCGTGTCCCTACCGACAATGTTTGATCGCAACCGGGTTTGCCACGTAGGGACACGGCAACGATCAAATTAGATTTCTACAGAAAATTTCCCATGCCGTGTCCCTACCGACAATGTTTGATCGCAACCGGGTTGGCAGCTTTGGGGCACGGCAATCATCAAATTTAGAATTGTACAAACTATTTCGGATGTTCCCTACTCGTTGCCAAACCGACAATGTTGCGCGCGATATGCCTGGGGCACGCTGCGCGATCGCAACCCAACCATTTTAAGATCGAAGGGGATTTCACTGGGTTGAAAAAACTATTTAACGGGTTGAACCGAATGGATACAAAAGCGTTCAAGCGTAGTCTCCAACAATCTGAAAACTACCACCGCAAAGGATTTGGTCACGCCGAGGAAGCTGCATCTGCTCTCCAGTCAGAATATCAAAGCAATCTGATTGAGCAAATTCGCGACAACAACTACACCTGGCAACGGGGGGATGTTACGATCCGCCTAGCCGAGGCGTTTGGCTTTTGCTGGGGGGTCGAACGTGCTGTCGCAATGGCATATGAAACCCGCCAGCACTTCCCTACCGAGCGCATTTGGATTACCAACGAGATTATACACAACCCTTCCGTCAATCAGCGGTTGCGGGAAATGCAAGTTGAGTTCATTCCTGTAGAGCAAGGCGAGAAAGATTTTTCCATTGTGGGTGTCGGTGATGTAGTAATTTTACCCGCCTTCGGTGCCAGCGTTCAAGAAATGCAGGTACTCAACGACAAGGGATGCACCATCGTCGATACAACTTGTCCTTGGGTTTCCAAAGTTTGGAATACGGTTGAGAAACATAAGAAAAAGGCTTACACCTCGATCATCCACGGCAAATACAACCACGAAGAAACCGTTGCCACCAGTTCGTTTGCTGGCAAGTACTTAATCGTATTAAATATTGCCGAAGCCGATTACGTTTCCAATTACATTCTTAATGGCGGTAAGCGGGAAGAATTTATGGCAAAATTCAGCCGCGCTTGTTCGGCGGGATTCGACCCCGATACAGATTTAGAGTGCATTGGAATTGCCAACCAAACCACCATGCTCAAAAGCGAAACCGAACAAATTGGCAAGCTGTTGGAACATACCATGATGAAAAAATATGGCCCAGATAAGTTAAACGAGCATTTCCAAAGCTTCAATACTATCTGCGACGCCACCCAAGAACGTCAAGATGCCATGTTCAAATTAGTGGATGAAAAAATAGATTTGATGCTAGTGATTGGCGGTTTCAACTCTTCCAATACTACCCACTTGCAAGAAATCGCCATCGAGCGGGGCATTCCGTCTTATCATATCGATAGCGCCTCTCGCATTGGTTCTGGTAACCGGGTTGAACATAAGCCATTACATCGCGATTTGGAAGTAGTTGAAAATTGGTTACCCGATGGCAAAATTGTCGTCGGGGTGACTTCCGGTGCTTCGACGCCCGATAAAGTAGTCGAAGAAGCGCTCGAGAAGATTTTTGAGTTAAAAGCGGCGGTTGTCGTTTAATTAGCGGCGTTTGTGAAAGGTTTCTACGTTTACAGCGGATTGCAGTCGGTGATGGTACATCTTTGTTTGTCTAGCGGCACCCTTAAGGGTGCCGCTAGACAAACAAAGCAAAAAGGCTGTACTTCAATGAGAAAGCAATCCTTTGTATATTTCGGGGCAGGCATCTCGCCCTCCATTGGGGGGGTAAAAACGAGTTGCCTGCCCTATTTTTTGCTCGCAGGACTTACGCACGACGATCCAAGAAACCGGGTTTTTGCGTATATCTATAGTTCCCAAGCGAAGATTTTGCATATAAACCCGGTTTCTTGGCGTAATTCCTCAAAAATTTGCAGTTTGAAAGCTATATGAGTTTTGAAGCGATCGCTTTAAATGCCGCCAAAAGTTTAGCCGCTATTATCATGGCAACTTTGTGGGAAAAAGGCAGCAAATGTCTAGGAAATTTCAGTAAAAATTTAGATAAAAAAACTCAACAAACAATTTTCACCGCCTCGCAACAATACATCGAAAACTACAAAGAGCGTCACGGCATTCTAAAAGTGTTGGGAATGCGAGAACCTGTAGAATTAGAATCGGTTTATACCGCAGTTCAGTTTTTGGATAAATGGGATATCCGCCGATTTGAATCCCTGGAAAATCTCGAAAAAGCTTACCGCGAAAACCGCAGCTTTCAACCCAAAAATTGCCCGACTCAAGATGGATTGCAAGTAGCAAACGATAAGCAATTCTTAATGGTTATTGGCTGTCCCGGCGCTGGAAAATCAACCTTTTTGCGGAAAATGGGACTAGAAGCTTTGAAGGGCAAACAAGGCGGTTTTGCACAGGAATGCATTCCCGCTTTCATAGAACTAAAACAATTTACTTCCAGCGATATTAACCTGGAAAAAGCCATTACCGAAGAATTTCGCATTTGCGGCTTTCCCTTTCCGGAAGAATTTACGGCAGAATTACTCGCTAAAGGCAAACTTTTAGTTTTGCTAGATGGATTAGATGAAGTCCCGGCTAAAGTTGTCAACGATGCAATCGCTGAGATTCAAGATTTTGTCGATAAATACGATCAAAATAGATTTATTACCTCCTGTCGAACCGCTGCGTATCGCCATAATTTCCGCCGCTTTACCGATGTGGCAATGTCAGAATTTGATAGCCAGCAAATCAAGCATTTTATTAGCAACTGGTTTCAATCGGAAATCGATAAACAAGTGGGAACCGCTCAGAAATGCTGGGAACTATTGCAAAAACCAGAAAATTACGCTGCTAAAGAATTAGCTCACACGCCTTTATTGCTGACCTTGTTATGTTTGGTTTACGACCACAGTCAAAATTTTCCCACAAACCGCAGTGTTTTGTACCGAAAAGCTTTGAGAATTTTGCTAGAAGAATGGGCAGCAGAAAAGCGAATATTGCGAGATGAAATTTATCAAGGACTGAGAACGGAATTAGAAGAAATATTGCTGGCAGAAATAGCGTATAATGGATTCGAGGTCGATCGGCTATTTTTTACGCAACAAGAGATAGTGAGTCAAATTAAGACATTTTTGGCAGAGAATCTCAACGCACCCAAGCATTTAGATGGGGAAGCAATTTTAAAAGCGATCGCAGTGCAGCAGGGAATTTTAGTAGAACGCGCCGAATCAGTATTTTCATTTTCCCACCTCACCCTGCAAGAATATTTAACCGCCCAATATATTACCGACCATTATCAAATTCCCCAACTTGTAAACGAACACCTCACCGATAAACGCTGGCAAGAGGTATTTTTACTCGTAGCAGGATTGATGCGCGGCGGTGCAGATGAATTGCTGTTAATGATGGAAAAAGAAACGCAAAAATATATAAATACTCCCAAATTGCAAGCGCTATTAAACTGGACGCATCAAGCAACCGATGGTTCCGAAGGTAAATTTAAATCAGCAGCTAAACGCACGGCGGCATTATTTTTAGCGTTAGCAAGAGATCGCGCTTTAGAACTCGCCAGCACCCTCAGTCCCAACCTCGCTCGCGTGCTAGAAATTACCCGCATTCTCGATTTAGCCCGCGCCCTCAATCCCAACCTCGCGCGCACGATTAATCTTACCCGCACGCCGACTCGTCCTTCTACGCCGACTCGCGCTTTTTCCCGCGCCTTAACCCTTGCGATCGCGGAAGAATTAGAAGCAGTTAAAATCTTTACCAGCGTCAACTTTACCGTCTTAATTGCCAGACTGGAAGCGCTCAAAGTACAAGCGCCGGATTTCAACCAATCCTATAAAGTGCATCAAGGATTTAGCAATCGCGTTTCCCTCACCTGGTTAAACGCGCTTAAACTCAATCCAGAGTTAGTTTGTTTATCCGAGCGAGAATTTCAATCTTTGGAAGATTATCTTTATATCAATCTACTTTTGGTACGATGCAAACAAGCAGCGATGAGGGTTTCACCCAAAACCTGGGAAGCAATCGAGGGGCGCATGTTGCTGGTAGAGGGGGATTGATGCGTGAAGGCAACTTGCTAATTGCTAATAGCTAATTGCTCATTGCTAATGGCTAATTGCTCATTGCGATCGGCTGATAATATCCTTACATTAGCCATTAGCCAGCAACTTGAGTTACTACAATCGCTCCTGTGTTCTTTTGGCCTTTAATAGCTCCAGGTAAGCCAGGGGAACCACTATAGGCCAGAATATCGTAGCCAGTGCCAAAATCTGTTTTGATATGAGCTTGTCTTCAGCGGACAACCGCGAATAATCTTTATGAAAATATTTTAACCAGACCCTGAAAAAATGGGCGGCTATCATACAGTAAAAAAAAGCTGAATAGAAGATAATTATTGAATTCATAGTATTTCAAGGGTTTTAAAATGCTTTTCTTGTACTTGATATTTTAACCGACCTCTTGTCAAATTAGAAACGGCAAAATGGTGAAGTTTTGTTAGGGATAATTAAACGAACTTAATAGAACTAAAGCTCATTTTCGGAAACGGGAACTTTTCCATAACTTGATTAAAAACGACGGCTGCTTGAGATAAAGTTTGAGAAACACCTGAGATTGCCCGACTTATGCCTGACTTTTGCTTGAGCGAACAGTAGAATTAAGAATAATCAGAAAAGTGCAGATTTAAACATGTCTCGGTCAATGAGAGTCGCTCCCGCTTGCATTCCCCAGGTTAAGCTGGCTCTCTTGCGTCATGGCTTTCCTAGCCAAAAGGCATTGGCTGAGGAACTAGGGATGTCTCGCGGGACAACCGATAAATTTTTTACTGGAAAACCCGTTGATTTTAGGTACTTTGTCGAAATTAGCCAGAAATTGGGGTTAGACTGGCAAGCAATTGCATACATCGAACAAAATCCACCCATCGAAACAAAGCTAGACCCCATCCCACCCCAAACGCCGCAGCAGGAAAGTTTGGATATTGACACCCTTGTCGAGCAAGTAAGACGACGCTGCCACGATAAAATCCTTTTGCTGTACAGCAAAATGCAGCTATTGGACATTTCCCAGCCTATCGATTTGGATCGCCTCTACGTCGATGTCAACATTCTGGAGCAAATTACCAGTCAAAGGTGGTTAGAAATTACCGATTTGGTGCGAGGATTTAACCCAAGTGACGATAACTTTGACCGCTTTGGCTTGGGTAAAGTGCGTCAAGAAAGAGTACCAGGAATAGAAGCAGTTAAAAGGTATGACAGGCTGATGGTACTGGGTAAACCAGGAGCGGGAAAAACTACCTTTTTGCAACATGTAGCGATTGAATGCGTTCAAGGTCGGTTTCAAGCTAACCGAGTGCCAATTTTTATCCGACTCAAAGACTTTGCCAAATATGCCAGAGAGCGGGAAAATTTCCGATTACTAGACTACATCAGCCGAGAATTTCGCTGTTGTGGCATCTCAGAACAGCAGGTAACTGAAGCAATACTGACTCAAGGCAGAGGGCTGATTTTGCTAGATGGATTGGATGAAGTCACCGATGAGGATGAAAATAAAGTAGTCGAGGAACTTCAGCAATTTTCTGAAGATTATTATAAAAATAAGTTGATTATCACCTGTCGCATTGCCGCCTCTAAATATAGATTTCCCGGCTTCACATATGTCGAGGTAGCAGATTTTAACGACGCGCAAATTGAATCTTTTGCCCAAAAATGGTTTGTAGCCGTTGCCAGGAATAATGTTGCAGCAGGATTAGCCACAGCAAAGCAGTTTATTCAAAAGCTGAATCGTTCAGAAAATCAGCAAATCCGAGAACTGGCGATTACACCCATCTTGCTGCATTTAACCTGCTTAGTCTTCCAATCCAAAACCGATTTTCCATCTAACCGATCCAAGCTGTACGCGCAAGGAATAGAAATTTTGCTGAAAAGATGGGATGAAACTAGGGGAATTCAACGGGATGAAGTTTATCGATCTTTAACTTTACCGCGTAAGAAACTGTTGCTGGCTCAGATAGCAGCTATCACCTTTGAGCGGGGCGATTACTTCTTTGAACAAGACAAAATTCAGCAACTCATCGCCGACTATCTTGGCACTTTACCGAATGCTAAAACTGAACCGGATGAATTGCAGATGGATAGCGAGGCGGTGCTAAAATCGATTGAAGCGCAACATGGATTATTGGTAGAACGTGCGCGGGGGATTTATTCTTTCTCTCATTTAACATTTCAAGAATATTTCACTGCGCTAGAAGCAACTAGAAAAATTGTTTCTAAGTCTGAACCTCAAGCTTTGCAACATTTGGTCAGCTATATCAACCAGAAGCAATGGCGCGAAGTCTTTTTGTTAACGGCTGAGATGTTGCCAAGTGCAGATAGTTTGTTGCTGTTAATGAAACAAGAAATTGATGAGCTTGTAGCTAACGATAAGAAATTGCAACAATTTTTAATGTGGTTACGCGAGAAATCTCTTTCAGTTAATGCTACCTACAAACCGGCAGCAGTAAGAGCCTTTTATTTTGCTCTTGGTCATGGCTTTGACCTTACTCTTGCCCGTGTTATCGATGATACTTTTATCCCTGTTAACTTTCTTCATCCCGACTTTATTTTTGCTCGTGGTCTTGCCTTTGAGCGTGGTCTTACCATTGACCTCAACTGTGCCCTTTACCTTGATGACACTGACTATGATTTTAAATTACCTAAGAGTTACGATGTGCATGACTTTTTCTTTATAACGCACAATTACCAGATTCTTGAGTATGTCTTTTCTCCTGCATTTGACGGGATTATAGTATCTGAACTAAGGCAAGTGCTGCAACAACTCAAGGCTCAATTACCCGCTCCAGATAGGGATAGGGATAAATTTAAACAATGGTGGCAAGCTAAGGGTCAGGATTGGACTAATAAATTAAGATCGGTGATGATTGAACATCGCAATATTGGTCATGATTGGCAATTGATCGAACAGCATAAAAAATTGCTTAGCCAGTATTACGATGCCAATAAATTGCTAGTAGATTGCATGAATAGCGCGGCTAATTTAACTTTTGCTGTGCGACAGGAAATTGAGGAGACATTATTGTTGCCCATGGCTGAGATTGAGAAAAGAGGTAGTTGTGAGGATAGATAATCTGAGAGCTTGCAATTGTGGCATTATCCCGCCCGGAAATCAATGATGCTGTTGGCAAACTGGGATCGGTGGTGCTGTCCACACCCGCCTGGGGTTTAAACCCCAGGCTAATAGCGTAAGTCCGTTAAAACGGACTAATCTTCTCTACCAGTCCTGGCTGGCGTGGTGTTCTGCTACTCGCCTTGCAACTTGAGTTCCGGGCGGGTGTCGGCGACACTAGGGATCGATTTACCAACAGCATCATTGATGATGCTGTTGGCAAACTGGGATCGGTGGTGCTGTCCACACCCGCCTGGGGTTTAAACCCCAGGCTAATAGCGTAAGTCCGTTAAAACGGACTAATCTTCTCTACCAGTCCTGGCTGGCGTGGTGT
>NZ_BLAY01000295.1 GCF_020521235.1 Microseira wollei NIES-4236
TCAACCGTATTGTTAGGTGAAAGAATTTCAACAGCTAGATCGGGGGAACCTTGAAAGAAACCGCGTGGGGGACGCTTTAAACCCTTAAGTCGTTCTTTCGCCACAAAAGAAACAGGACTGCGATCGCAGCTCAAGAATCCCTGCAAGGTAAGTTGATCCGAGTCGTGCGTCCTGCAAGTTGAAACAGCTCGCCGAAATCGAAAAGCTCTTTCGTGAAAAAGCACAGTAGGGCAACTCTCTTGTAGAAAGGCTGGGTCAGCAGATGAAAAATCGATCGCGATCGCAACTCAACCAGTAGAATAAACCACATTCAAACAAAACTTATGTAACTATTGAGGGTAATCGTTCTTTCAAAGGTCGCTACCTAACGGCAGCACCAAGAAGCTAACCTTTAACAAACACTGATTCAGAGGTCAATTTGGCTACCATTAAACTGCAACGACACGATGTTTTGCAGTTCTTCTTCAGTCCAGCGCACGCTAGGCGATTTCCATAACTCCATCGCCAAATCGCAGATTTCTGACTCTGTTGGCTGTTCTCCCTCAATCAGTTGAATTAACCGATCAACCGCTATTTGCGTATCGCGAGAAAGGAACAAAAGTCCCTGCCAGGGATGGCGGTTTTTTATTTCGATCTGGAGCAGCTTCGATAGGGTTGGTGTTTCATAAGGTGGCAAGCGATACCATCCAGTTTCAGGGTCTAAATATTCAGCTGCAATATCTGAGAGCTGATCGGACGTAAAGGGTCGATTTGTCAGGGGATGCGTGACAAACTCCAGGGCAGCAATTCCCATCACCAGATTGTGGGCTACTTTGTGCTTGCCCGATTCGATGTGGCTAATGGTCACGTCAGTGACGTTGCATTCCGGCATGGAACGAGATTGCGACAGCGACTGCATTAAGTCTCGGACATATCTTTGGCTCCAACCTCGCTCGTTACGCGCTTTCCTAATTGCCCTTCCTAAAACCTTTAACCCGTTGTCCGTCCAGAATTTCTCCAAAACCCATATTCTCCCTTGCTACCTCCTCTACTATTTCAGCCAGAAAATTGGCGCTAAACCCCATCCGCAGGAGAAATGGCTTGATGAACGGTCGTGCAAAGTTAACTTTGCACAAATTTGAAAGTCATAGTAGCTTTGCAAAGCTACTATGACTTTCATCAGTTACAACTGACCCGGTTTGAGATCGCCCAAAATTTCGCGCTGTGAGGTAGTTGGCTGCTCTACTGGCACAGCACAATCATCAAGCTTAGTAAAATGACTTCGCACAATTTTATTGCGCCCATCTGGGTTACATGTCCTCATGAAGGGTTGAGGATAAGAATCGCTATCGAATCCGAATTGTCAGGAACTATTACCGATGAAGAGCAACTCCAAACCCTTAGTCGATTCCAAAGATTTGGCAGTACTCCCGCCAACGGCGAATACATCGAGGGAGTTGCTGTAGTTACTTCCTCTGTGGGTTTAGCGATTGGCATTCACCGTCGGCTATATGTTAACTGGATTGCCCCTGCACTTGACCCGGCGCTGAATTTTAGTCGCTATTTTGTCTCTGTCTTAGCACTGCCAGTTGTTATGACCGAACCTTATCCAAGGTTGTCTAGTCAGTATCCGGCTGCTGTCAATCTTTTAGAAACGCAGCGCTTTGCTACGCCATCCAACTTGCAATTCCGTATCGACTCGCAAGTATAGCTTGAACGCAGTTCGATATGTGCTTACAAATTTTTTATTTTGGAGAATTTCATGACATATAAAAATCAACTGCACCCCTGGTGTATTATCCAACCCCTGGCTAATTTGCAACGCAAAGTCGTGGCGCGTTTTCGCCGCCGCAGCGATGCCGTAGGCGCTAGCCTTCCCGTAGGGTAGCCCATTTACAGGCTATGCGTCGTTTGGTACCAGGTGCAACTTATCTGATTGTTTTCGATGTACAAATTGAGCCACAAAACCCGATGCTGGAGCAGAAATGAGCGCGTATAACTCTGGGCATATTACAAAAACTTTGACTGCGCGATCGCCAGCGTTAATAAACAATCAACGGGTTAATATCTAGTTAGAAATGGTCTTGTGCAAGCTCCACTACGAACTTGAATAATAGCCGTTCTTTCGAGGTCAGCAGGACGATCGCGAATCTCACGTACACTCAGTATCGGAGTGCGATCGCTTCCCGAAATTCCATGACTGCGGCTACCAATTGACCGACCGACGCTAGTTGAAGGATCGGGTCGATCTCCAAAACTTTTTGACATAAATTCGGCTGTTTCAACATCCACCCCTGGTAGGCAAATAGTAGTTGCACAAAGACCTGCAATCAAACTTCCTTGATTGGGTTTCTCATTAGTATTGAATTGACTGATACTTTGAGTGCTGAGGCAAAGTCCGACACCTGCTGCTCTCAATATAGCAGCCGATCTGGGAAAATCAACTGTTTGCTGAAGGGCATGAGCTTCATCCGCAATGAAAGCTACAGGTTCACCACTTAAGCCAAAAGCATAGCGACGCAGCATGAGATTATTAAATATTCCTGCTATTAGTTGCGCCATTTGCTTTCCTGTTTCCTCTTCTGCCTCTGGCTGTCCTATTAAGGCAAACATTCGCAAACCAGGTTTATTAAAGTCTTGTAAGCGAAAGTCTGACCGACCATCGCAAATACGAGATACATCTGGACGGTCAAAAAACTTTAGCTTGTTTCTTAAGACAAAGGTCGCTTTATAAAAATCTGCGTCAGAAATTCTGAGGTAATCGCTCAGCAGATTTTCACAATTTCTTTTTATCTCCGCTTTTAGAAAACTAAGCCTAACTTTAGCAGCAGCACGATCTAAGATGGTCGGCAGAATTTGGCTGGGTTTTGGTAAAGGCTCTGTTTCCACTAGCAACCATAGTATACCCTCAAGCCAACTTAGATCCCGATCCCAGAAAATTCCTTGCTCTCCTGGTAATCTTTCTCCGAGTAAGGCTTTAGCAATAACTGCAATATCTTTATGTCGCTCTACTGGGTCAATTGAAATTTATTCAAAAAAGTTCCAGCGTTGTGATTCAGGATCGCTGAGATTCCAGTTACAGAATCGAGCGCCTGTCAATTCTGCATATTTATCTAAACCAAAGTCACGTCTTAAGTTTCCTTTCGCATCAATAGCAAAAACTGACTGGACTGCGATTAATTCTTTAATCCAAGGCACGATAAAACGGGTTGTTTTTCCCTTTTTAGGAGGGCCAATTAGTAAAATATGCTGTGGGATCAGGTCTAGGGGTAGACCTAATTTTTGTCCATCCCGTCCGTTTGCATCTATCGCCTGACCTAGTTTTATAGATGTCCCTGGTGTGTATTTTAGGTGAAAAAGCTCTCGAATCGTTTCTAAGCCTCGATAGTCCCATACATCTCTGTGATGTCTATCGGGTAATTTTTCTTTTGAGCCTACAACTTTTTCTGAGCGTAATGCTTGCCAGTCTTTAAACTGTTCATAAAGCCACTTACTACCTTTCCATAGTGCTTGTGCTGACCACGCAATTCCCCTCAAAGTTATTCCAAGCAACCAGATATATAATCTGATCATAAAACCAAAAAATTGGAAAAAGTCTCGTTCCCAGCTACCCATAGTTAAAAACTCCAAAACATTAGTTATCAGTAGCGGTTAAAGTATGAGTCTCCTATTTCAGGAGTAACATTGCGATCGGGTAGGTCACGATCTATTCTGCTAACTGCTATCCGCACAGCTAAATACTGAGTAAAACGTTCAGCAGCTTTGATGTCTCGCCCTGCCTGAAGACTCTGCTCCAGTTCTTTCCGAGAGTTGTACGATTGAGTATGACCCATAGTTTCCCAGCCCTGACCACGGTCAATATAATATTCCCTACGCCACTTTCCTTCCTCGTCTTTCCAATCGATATGGAGTGCAATTGTATTTTCTCTTTTGCTATCCCAACACAAGCGATAATGTACTCCCCTCATCTCAGGATCGGGATCGTTGGGATAGGGATACAGTCTGTCACTTTCATATTTGTCCGAGAGAGTTTCTACCTCTAGGTTCCAGATGCGACCATGAGCGCCATCGAAGTAGGATAAATGTTTTCTTACCATATCTTTTTAGGTATCCTTAGTTAAATTATTGATACCAAAAATTATAGCCACTTAGTTAAAATTTACTAAACCTCTGTTATAAATTAATTGCCTGTGCCAATATCATCCCTAATGCAATTCCTAATCCTATTGTAAAAACTAAAATCATCACTAAAAATTCTTTATTTAAGCCAGTTATTTCCAGTATTTTTAGTTCTATTTTAATTAGATTCATCGATGCTTCAAATAGGCTAATCCATATACGAATTCCCCAACTTATTGATGCTCCAGCTAAACTTGAAAAAAAGACACCAAGTGGAGCAAGAACCAGAAATAATTGTTCATCTGGAACATTACCAAATAGAAACGAAATGTATCCAAATCCTGAAAAAAGTGCTGCGAATACAAATGCAATACCTATAGCTACAGGCCCCAATATTACTCCCGCTATAAATGAAGATCGAGTATCAAATACGCAACTTGAACTATAAATACGGTTAGCTTCACCTGCGGCTGCTAAACACAGGAAAACAAAAGCAAAAACCTTGGTAATTAGCAAACTTGCACCGAATACGTAACCGAACAACTTAATTAGGGATAAAAGAGCTTCTCTTTGTGTCTCTTTGCGTCTGCGGGCTTCCTCTTCTATTCTCCGTTTAGCCTCAGCCTTTTCTCTGAGAGCAGCCTTTTCTCTGGCAACAGCAGCTTCTTTTTCGGCTTTTTCTCTGGCAGCCTTTTCTTTAGCAGCAGCAGCTTCCCTTTCGGCTTTTTCTTTGGCAGTCTTTTCTCTAGCAGCAGCTTCCCTTTCGGCTTTTTCTTTGGCAGTCTTTTCTCTAGCAGCAGCAGCTTCCCTTTCTGCCTCCTGCTGCTCTTTTTTCTCTCTTAGTAAGTTTAAATCTTTCTGTACTCTTAGCTTAAATTCTTCATCAGTAGTGAGATCAATAGCTTGTTTTAAATAACTTTCGGCTCTGTCTAACTTTTCAGCCTCTGCAAGTTGAACTGCTAACGCATGGGCTAGTTCTGCGTAGATGTTTCGACAGTCCGAATCATCAGGAAACAGTTCATACAGACTCTTGGCTACCCTTACAGCCCCTTCCAGGTCAGCATTATCAACAAGTTCTTGAATTTGTCGAATTAATTCTTGTTTTTTGATCTCAACACTAGCTCTCTGCAATTCGTAGTCATAGATTCGCTTTTGCTCTGCGTCTTTCAAGACTTCATAGGCTTCATTAATTTCCTTAAATTTGTCTTCAGCTAATTTCCGAATAGCTTCATGCACACCCGCCAATTTGTCTGGGTGATAGTCGTTAGCTAATTGTCGGAATGCCCTTTTAATCTCCTCTGAAGTGGCTGTCGGTTGTATTCCTAAAATCTCGTAATAGTTTGGCTTATCGCTACCATTAGGCATCTGATGACCCTTTTAATTGATTGAGCAGTCGCGCTTTAGAACCAGTCAACAAATTGTTAGCTTGAAGCTTTTGAGTATAGCTTTCTAGCAAACCTACTTCCTTCATGCAAACCCCAATCAGTAGGTCTACCAAATCGGCAATATTCTCCAAATTTAGGTAAACACCACCTGTTTGACTAGCCAACCAACGAAACACTTGTTCCGTTGATGAATCCCTACCACATTGGGTTGCGTAAATCTTGACCCCCTTCTGTCCCAAACCATTGCCTTCAGTTTTGTAATCGTGACCGTAAAGGCAATTAGAGGCTGCATCAATTACGCCGTGAGGAGGCGCATCACCGACCAAAACTATCGCTCGACTGCTACCAATTCGCCAATTCAGTCGATTTGCCTGAAATAGCGCTTCTTCCACTGCTTCAGGCGCATCGCCGCCCCCTGTTTTTTCAACTTGTCCCACAAATGTCTGTACTTTCTCAAAGTCAGTTGTTAAGTCCAGAACCTTGGTGACATAAGTCGAATTGGCATCGCAGTAGTCACCATAGGCGATAACGCCCATCCGAACGTTGGGAACCGATTTGTAAACTTCACTGGCGAGTCGGGTTAGTTCCCGCCGCACCTGTTCTAGGTATGGGTACATACTGCCAGTGGTATCGAAGATATACGCAACATCCAGCTGCCTGGGAGAAAAGCCCTGTGTAACTTGGGTAGGGTTTGGTTCTCCAGAATACTTGGCAAGCGTCTTTTTAAGGATGGATAACTCGCTACTCACCAGTACCTCCAGAGGTAATTTTTTCTATCCTAATAAATAAATTTAGGGATGTCACGGAGAGCGATGCAAGGATTGATTACACCGGAAACGATGGAGCGATCGCTTGCTATCAGCCGTATCGTTTCGCTGCTGCACTGGCAAACCCATTCATCAAAGTTTGGCTTACTTTTTAGCGCCCGTACTTTCTTTAAGCGTCAATCGCGTTCTCGATCTGATTGTAGAAGCCAATGAAACCTGTGACCCCAAGCAAAATGAACCCCCCGACCAGTTGAAGTAGAGATTGGTGTGGGTATCTAGGGATACCAAGGATATTGGTTTGGTATCGCTGGTATAAATTCGCTCTAAAATTCTCAGCGTTGCTGTATCATCCTGTACGCTTGATAGTTGACCATTCTTCATCGTAGATGAACCCCTTTGATAACGACTTTGTTTTGCGGCTAGCAGTTTTTCAACGGCAGCAGGCTCAACATCGCTGCCATGCAAGGGTTCTGATGACGATTCGTTCCATCGTCAGCAGGTGCAGGAAGGATTCGTGGGTGCGCCAGAGGTAATCTACCAATTCTTGGGACTCGCAGAGAATTTCCAGAATGCCCGTCCCTGGTTGCATCGTGGCTTTACATCCGGGTGGCAGACAAGTAGAGCTGACAAATTTCTGCAAGCGCTGGGTATCGTACTGACGCTTCAGTCGATCGAAATAACCCTTGCGATCGCATCTGGCACTCCCTCTATTTTCCTTTGTGTATGCCTTCCTCACAACACCACAAAACAAGAAGAATTTACCTGTGGCTAATCAGCCGCCTTCCCATCCAAAAACGGATGGGGTTACACAGCAGGCATTGTCTATAAGTTTTGGAGAATTTTTTCCACAGGACGTTTGTTGAGCTGCCAAAGTCAAATCTAGGCCATACTCTAAAGTTCGGACTGCCCAGGCGTGCCTCAGATCGTAAGGTCGAAATGGAATGCCTGAACGCTTGAAAAACTGTTGCACTCGTCGTCCGTAATCAGCATTGCACTGACCCGTCACCGCTGGTACGCATACATCCCACAACTGCCACCGCTCCCACCATTCTAAGGGGAAAGGCCACACGCGCCGACTGCCAGTTTTACCGTCCAAAATGGTCAAAACTTTCTCGCTCGATCGCAAGCTTTCCAGATCGAGGTTAAATATTTCGTGGGGTCGCAGTCCATAGACAGCCAGCATTCCATACACCCATTGCCATGCCCGATTGGTGATGCGCGTTCGCGAAGCGTCTGCTTCGCAGAATCGCCACTCGGC
>NZ_BLAY01000296.1 GCF_020521235.1 Microseira wollei NIES-4236
TGCCGCCGTGCCCCTACTGGGTCGCGATCGCCCCATCATGATGTCAAGATTGATCGTCGGGGCACGGCATCAATCAGCTTTGCCCCTGACTCGAAGGTTTTCTGCCGCCGTGCCCCTACTGGGTCGCCCTCGCCCCATCATGATGTCAAGATTGATCGCCGGGGCACGGCATCAATCAGCTTTGCCCCTGACTCGAAGGTTTTCCGCCGCCGTGCCCCTACTGGGTCGCGATCGCTGCATCATCATGCCAACATAGATCCTCGGGGCACGGCATCAATCAGCTTTGCCCCTGACTCGAAGGTTTTCTGCCGCCGTGCCCCTACTGGGTCGCCCTCGCCCCATCATGATGTCAAGATTGATCGTCGGGGCACGGCATCAATCAGCTTTGCCCCTGACTCGAAGGTTTTCCGCCGCCGTGCCCCTACAACGCCTGCCCCTAACGCGAAGGTTTTCTGCTGCCGTGCCCCTACAACCAGTTGCGATCGTTTATCTGCAACCGGAAACGATATAAAATTACCTTTGGAGTTGTAGCGATCGCTTGCTCCATAACACACCATAACCTGTTTGTCAACCGTTTAAACTAGGAAAAGTAAGGTTGCAGAACAACTTCAACATCATTCCAGAGGTTTGGTAAAAGATGGTAGCCGCACGTTTGTTATTCTCGCTTTTATCCACAAGAAGGCAGCAATCGATGCCGGGAACAGGAGGAAAGCTAGCGATTGCTTTCCTATTCTGGATGGCAGCGATCGCCCCGGCAAAGGCAGAGTTGGAATTGCGCGTTGCGATTAAAGAGGGCGTCAACCAAGTCCAAGTCGGCAGTTCCACCAAAGCCATCATCCGCGATGGGGTGGGTAGACCCTTGGGAGAAATTGCGGGAATGAATTCGTTCAACGCCTCTTACAACGGTGGTGGCGTTGCTATCGATAGATGGCGTTCGGGGGCGGTTTGGATCGAACCGACGAATAGCGGCTATGTTTGGATTGGCGATAAATGGTATCGAGGCCGCACCCTGGTAGTCCCCACCAGTAATGGCTTAACCGCCGTCAACTATGTCAATTTAGAACAATACCTCTATAGCGTGTTGGGCGGAGAAGTATACCACAGTTGGCCTGCTGAAACCCTCAAAGCTCAAGCCGTTGCTGCCCGCACCTACGCCCTTTACCAGCGCCAAACCAGGGGCAATACGATTTACGATCTGGGCAATACGATCGCTTGGCAAGTTTACAAAGGCATCGAAGATGAAGCCCCAACCCTGTACGCCCCCGTGAATGCAACGGCGGGTCAGGTAATGGCGCACAACGGCAGGTTAATTCTGGCAGCTTTCCACGCTTCCTCTGGCGGACATACAGAAAATGTGGAAAACGTCTGGTCAGAACCTCGACCCTACCTGCGGGCGGTGCCCGACTTCGACCAAGGAACGCCGAATTTTCAGTGGGTAGAAAGATTCTCGCCTCAAGAAATGGGTCGCCGCATCACCGGGGTAGGGAACGTGGTATCTGTGCTACCAGAGCGCATCTCCCCGTTTGGGCGCGTATTGAGTATGAAAGTAGTCGGCACAAACGGCAGTCGGGTGGTGACTGGGGCAGCTTTACGCCAAACTCTGGGACTAAAAAGCACTTGGTTCACCATCGCCCCGGAAGGGTCAACCTCGACACCCACAGCGTTTCGCATCGACGGGCGCGGTTTTGGTCACGGACTCGGTTTGAGTCAGTGGGGCGCTTACAATATGGGGCGTTCTGGTGCTAACTACCAGCAAATTTTGCAGCACTATTACCAGGGGGCGAATTTAGCCAAGATCAAAGTCCGGTAAAAATAGCTTCGTTGCAAACTTCCTAGCGGGTAGTGGGTATTGTGTAATTAGAAACAAAGACCCACGCATACCGGCGACCTGCCCTATGAGCGAAACTACAACTGCCCTTGCGATCGCCCTGCCAAAGTGGGAGTACTGCTTTGTGCGGTTAAACGACTTTGCGGGTGATTTCCGTCCCCAAAGTATCAACGGCGAAGAGTTGCGAGATAAACCCCTACCTAATTTGCACGAGTTCACCAATCAATTAGGAGATCAAGGCTGGGAATTGGTAGGTGTAAACTATACCCCCGGTTACGGATATGGCTTCTTGATTTTTAAGCGCCCTAAAGTTATTCTCGAAAACTAAGTGGGTGATCGGTGAGGATGACCCATGACCTATGACCCAGACTGATTCAGCCGTCGCTGCCATTCCGCATCAATTTGCTCAGATTGCTCCAGTTCCTGCTCTATTAAGTCAGTTTCAGTAGTGTAAGCTAGATCTTCGCGGTTGATGACGGTTTCGGTAGCAAATTGGCGGGCGTAGGCGATTTTCTTTTGCAAGTCGGCATCGGCTTGATTGAGCAACATCGCTCGTTGCTGGCGTTGGTCGTTGCGTTTGGCAATTTTGCTATTGCGCCACTGAATCCAGAAATAGCGAATTAAAGGTACAGCTAAGAAAGCCGTGCCGTAGCCGAGTAAAAGCCAGTAAATTGATTGCACGAAGGCAACGAAGCCACCCAATTGTGCCGCGACGATGCCATCTGCTAATAGATTACCCAAAACTAAAGCACCGACAAAGTTAAGCACGCCCAAGCCGACTGAAAGCATAATTTGTCCTGAAGTCGCTTGAGAGAAGCGCCAGGGCAATTCTTTGAGGTAAGATTGCACTGGCTGGGGTTTTTGCGTCCGCGCCGTTACCTGCAATTCTGGGAAGCGATAGACGATCTGCCCTTCTGGACTGACTGCGGGATAGCCGTTAAATCGAGTCAAGACGGGCAGCATGTAATCTTCGTACTCTTTAGCATAGCCAGAGCCGAGATTGTCTAAATAGGGTGCAATTTGTTCGGCGACGACAGCACCCCCGTTGTTGCGAATCACCGTAGCAATTTCTTGCCAGCGGCGTGCTTCTAGGTTGGCATTGGGGTTACCATCGCCAAATAGGAACGAGAAAACCGCCAAGAGGAAATTCAACTGGGGTTTTTCGCCACGGCGCTGGTCATACCTGGGGCTATCGTAGTCGGGATAGAAAATCCAAAACCAATCTGGACCAAACCAGAAGTTAGGCAGAAAGACGATGCCGCCGCCAGAGTCGCCTCTATCGTCGCTGTCTCGACTGGAATTGACGGCAATTAGGATGAGAGCGATCGTTACAAAAATCAGGACAATAGATACGAGTAACGCGATCGCGAAGGATATGCGGATCAGGTAGAACAAGACCCGCCAAATCTTCTCCCACCACTGTTGCAACTGCAACCGCAAAAACTTGCTGCGGAGGATTCCCCGGAAATTCCGCGGAAATTGGTAGGCAATGTCTCCCGCCTGGGAGACTTGTAAATGTCCCCCCGCATCGGATGCCAACACCAATAATCCTTGCTGCGCCGAATTGAGGTCTAATCCAGTTTGTGCCGCAATGTCAGCGACGGTAACGCGGTAGCCCAGATGTTCCACCGCTTTCATAATGGAGGGATTAAAAGCCATTTGCGAAGCCCTCACTTAGAGTTGCCCTGCTACTCCCAGTATAGATTTATCTCAATTCTGCCTTCAGATAGATCCCAGACGCCCGATGACCCATGCCCATTTTTAATGCTTTTTCGATGGAATTTCGCTATAATAATAGGTATATACCCCAGGCATAGATTGTTAAAATCTTGCTGGGGAAACAGCTGCTAATGGAGTTCAACCGAGGTAATTGACCGTAACGAGCGGTGTGAGTAAAGTTTTTAATGTAGGCGATAATTAATGCAAGGTAATCCATTAGCCCTAAACAAGAAGCTTGCTAACGAAGGTTAATTAAAGTATACAGGTATGGAAGCTGTGCGGATTATTCAGTCTGTCCACCTGAAAGCTAGGGGGTCTTGGGAGTGATAGCTATTTCACCGCGTCCAACTGGGCGCACTTGGAACACAATTAGCTTTGCCTCTACCCTCTACCTTTGCCCAATTCTCGATCTGCTGGTGGCGGAAATTCCCGACGCCTTGAGGGCAGAAATTAGATTGGGATTACAGGAAGCTCTAGTCAATGCTGCCAGACACGGCAATAACTTAGATCCCAGTAAAACAGTAGTCGTTCGCTTCTGGGCTGTCGCAGATGTCTACTGGTGGGTGATCTCAGACCAAGGGTCTGGCTTCTCACCCGCCTGTTGTTGCCATGTCGATCCCGATCAACACCTGCCAGAGGAGGAGTCAGAATGCGGTAGAGGGTTGTATATTCTCCACAAAGTCTTCGATCGGGTTGATTGGAACCCCCAAGGAACCGAGTTGAGCCTATGCAAGCAAGTCAAACGTCGCCTGACTTTACCCAGATTCGCTGTTAACAACAATTGTCCGTCACCGCAGCTTGGTTGACGTTTGGGGGCGGGTTTAGTTCAATTGTCGGCGCCGGACTGGCGATAGGTGAAACCAGCCCCTACAGAACCTGTTGAGGTTTGGGGGCGGGTTTAGTTCAATTGTCGGCGGCGGACATTGGCGATAGGTGATATCACTTCGGTTTAGGTAGTCATATTATTAAAGATTGTGCAAACAATCTGGCAAAAGCTGCTCACCTGCTCACCTGCGGTTTTACTGTGAGTATGTAAACCGAAGCGATCTCAAACCCGCCCCTACAGATCTCGCCTACTCGCCTGCTGACTTATGACCGTGAGTGGGGCAAGGGGGAGCGGAAATCGACCGATCTAGCCAGCCTGTGGCTTGCTGGAAGCGCGGAAGTGCTTCTTCTGGTTGATCTTTGAGCAAAAAGACGAGTGCGGCGGCGGCTTGCTCGCTGGCACGGGCTTTGCGGTTAGATTTTAATCGGTGCCAGTCGTTGGGAGTAATTGTCAGTCGCTCCATCAGCACTTGCGCGAGTTCTAAAGTGCTGAGTTGACTCAGGGTATCGGTTTTGGGAAGCTGTGTGGTTTCAGGCATACTGAAAGGCTAAGTTCGCATATATCCTTACTCTACTGCAACCACCATGAAGTCGCCTGAAGAACCATCCCAGTCAAATCGATCCCCATCCGATTCCCGAACCCGCAAGACCCAAGAGGACGAACAAGAGTTGGCGCGCAGTCTGGAAGAAGTGGATCGATCGCTGCAAGCTTTAAAAGAACGCTACGCACAAGTACAGCGGGATCGCCAGCGTCAGAAAGAACTGCAACATCGCTACGAAGAAGTGCGGCAAGATCTGCGTAGAGAGCGATCCCAGCAACTGATCGCCGAGTTGCAGCAAATCAAACAACAGCTGGAAATGCTAGAAGTCAGCCTGGAAAGCAGTTTGTTCAGTTTCAGCAGTTTGAGGGAGCCTTTTTGGCAAGCAGTCAGATTTGCCGGGATCGGGATCGCTATTGGTTGGTTGCTCAAGTCTTGTGCAGGCTAGGATCGAGTTTGGGGATCGCTACTTGCCGAGGGCAAGTTGCAATCGGGATCGATGACAGCGGATTGCTAGCGAGTGAGGGAAAGCGAAATCGCTTTGTTTGTGTAGCCGCTGCACAAATACCCGCTACACAAACAAAGCCCTAAAGGCTGCAATCTGCTATAAATTCTTATCGATCCCAGCCAGCGATCCCCGTCTGTGCGTAAGATGGGATCGCCCTCAGCTTGCGTTTTTCGATAATACTGAATGAATCATTGCTTTTAACTGCCTCATGACAACTCAACGTATTGCCGATATCCTCCGCACTGGTCAACCCGATGAATCTGTTAAAGTTCAAGGTTGGGTACGCACGAAACGGGAATTAAAAGATTTTACTTTTGTCGAGGTCAACGATGGCTCGTCGATGGCGAACCTGCAAGTGGTGCTGAATGCAGATTTGCCTAATTATGCCGAAATTATCAAGCAGATGAATACGGGTGCTTCGGTAGAAATTGACGGCGTTTTAGTAGCTTCCCCGGCGAAGGGACAGCGAATCGAAGTGAAGGCGTCGGCGATGCAAGTATACGGGGACGCCGATGCGGAAACTTATCCGTTACAAAAGAAACGGCACTCCTTCGAGTTTTTACGGACAATTGGACATTTGCGCTCGCGCACCAACACTTTCGGCGCTGTCTTCCGCGTCCGCAATGCCTGCGCCAGGGCGATCCACCAATTCTTCCAAGAACGCGGTTTTTTGTGGATTCACACCCCTATTATCAGCGCCAGCGATTGCGAAGGGGCGGGCGAGATGTTCACCGTCACCGGCTTTAATTTAAATAACATCCCCCTCACAGAAGATAAAAAACAAGTCGATTACAGCAAAGACTTTTTCGGCAAACAAGCTTATCTCACCGTCAGCGGACAATTGGAAGCTGAAGTGATGGCAATGGCGTTTAGTAATGTATACACTTTTGGCCCCACTTTCCGCGCCGAAAATTCTAACACTTCCCGTCACTTGGCAGAATTTTGGATGATCGAACCAGAAATGGCTTTCTGCGACTTGACAGGGGATATGAACTTAGCCGAAGAATTTCTGAAATATATCTTCAAGCACGTGATGGAAACTTGCCCGGAAGATATGGAATTTTTCAACCAGCGGATTGATAATTCGGTTTTAGCGACGGCAGATAATATCATCAACAACGAGTTTGAACGGGTGACTTATACCGATGCGATCGCTCTGTTAGAAAAATCCAACAAACAATTTGAATATCCCGTCAAGTGGGGTTTAGATTTGCAGTCGGAACACGAACGCTATCTGGCAGAAGAATTGTTTAAAAAGCCAACAATTGTCACCGACTATCCAGTGGAAATTAAAGCATTCTACATGCGTTTAAACGACGATGAAAAAACCGTAGCCGCAATGGATATTCTCGCGCCCAAAATCGGCGAAATTATCGGCGGTTCCCAGCGGGAAGAACGTCTAGATATCTTAGAACGGCGGATTAACGCTCAAGGCTTAAATCCGGCTGATTATTGGTGGTATTTAGATTTGCGTCGCTTTGGCACAGTTCCTCACGCTGGATTTGGTTTGGGGTTTGAAAGGTTGGTGCAATTTATGACAGGAATGGCAAATATTCGCGATGTGATTCCCTTCCCCCGCGCGCCGCAAACTGTGGAGTTTTAATCGAGTGCGCTCGCTCAAAGATGAAAAAAGTTGATGCGTGTTTTTCGGGAGCGCTCGCTCATATCATGTCCGTTGAATTGCCCATAATAAAAAAACCTCAACCCTGGGTTGCGTAGGGAGACGGCATCATAAATATCTCGGACAAACAGATAACGTTAATCATGCCGTGTCCCGGCTCATGATTATGGGTAATCTTAAGGACATGATATCAACCATGAAAAAATTTGATGGGTGTTTTTTAGGAGCGCTCGCTCATATCATGTCCGTTGAATTGCCCATAATAAAAAAACCTCAACCCTGGGTTGCGTAGGGACACGGCATCATAGATATCTCGGACAAACAGATAACGTTAATCATGCCGTGTCCCGGCTCATGATTATGGGTAATCTTAAGGACATGATATCAACCATGAAAAAATTTGATGGGTGTTTTTTAGGAGCGCTCGCTCATATC
>NZ_BLAY01000297.1 GCF_020521235.1 Microseira wollei NIES-4236
ATTTACAGATTTCGGGGCACGGCGTTCTACAATCTTTGGTAAAAATCAAAAGTTATTGGACGCCGTGCCCCTACGGGGGCGGGTTTATTTACGGGTTTCTCAAACTTGAAATATGTCAGGAAATACATTTCCGGCTTTCGGGGCACGGCGTTCTACAATCTTTGGTAAAAATCAAAAGTTATTGCACGCCGTGCCCCTACGGGGGCGGGTTTATTTACGGGTTTCTCAAACTTGAAATATGTCAGGAAATACATTTCCGGCTTTCGGGGCACGGCGTTCTACAATCTTTGGTAAAAATCAAAAGTTATTGGACGCCGTGCCCCTACGGGGGCGGGTTTATTTAAACTGTACATTATTGCATAAATTATTGGTGCAACCCGCCCCTACTAATTTGCATTAAAAGGCGCGGACTTTCCCCCCAATGCTTCTACAATGGTGCGCGTGTTTGCTTGCATCATTTTGATATAACTATTAGCTGCGCTATTCGGTGCGCCAATTGAATCCGAGTAAAGTTGCTGCGGCGCTAATTTTATCCCAGCTTCTTGGGCGACGGTATTAATCAAAGCGGGATTAATTGTAGTTTCGGCAAATATTGCCGGTACTTGCGTTCTTTTGAGCGCTTCTACTAATTGCTGCACGGTTTTAGCGCTGGGTTGTTCTTCCGTACTGATGCCAATTAATGTCCCAATAATCGAAAGTCCATAGGCACGAGCATAATATTGAAAAGCATCGTGGGTGGTTACCAATTTGCGCTTTTCAGGCGGAATCGTTTGAATTTGTTGAGCAATCCAAACATCTAGCTGCTTTAATTCGTTGTTCAGTTGCGCCGCATTTTTTGTAAATGTTTCTCGGTCTTCGGGTGACAGTTCAATTAACGCATCTCGAATCCCATTAACCATTTGAATCGCGTTTTCTACATCTCCCCAAACATGGGGGTCTGGAACTGTTTCTTTACCGTCTTTCTTCAACTGTAAAGGCTTTACCACCTCCCCGACGGCTACTTTTCTGCTTTTTATTCCCGCAGCGTTCATCAGTTTAATTAACCCCGGTTCCAGGTTATAACCGTTGTATAAAATTAAATTTGCTTTCTCCAATGCCTGCGTATCTTTTGGGACTGGCTCGTAAACGTGGGGGTCTGAACCCGCTGGCAATATTCCGGTTAGCTCAATTTCACCTTGCCCGACTCGCTCGGTCAAGTCGGCGATGATGGTGCTGGTTGCTACCACGTTTGGTTTATTATCTGCCCCTGGATTGGTGCGGTTGGCAGTTTGTCGATCGCAGGCATTCAGCCAAAATGCCAGTAAAACCCCAACTGCCGCTTGCCATCTGCGTTTGCTGCTTTGTTGCACTATTAGTCTCGCTTATGGTGTAAATTACTCCTATTAATAGATGTTTTCATAATCTTTTCATTTTTATAATACGCTAAAGAATAGCCAACTCATCATCTGATTATGAAAACTGTTACCGCGTCACCGGATACCGATTGGACGAAGTTAGTCTGCCACCTGAGAATCGTGCCACCCGATCCAGGTGCAATTATTACGGTTAGCCAGTTAAGCGTCTACTACCGTGCGGTAGAGGCACTAAGGAATATTACCTGCGAGATTCTACCAGGTCGGTTAACGGGTATAATTGGCCCCAACGGTGCTGGTAAAAGTACGTTGCTGAAGGCAATGTTGGGGTTGGTTCCCGCGACTGGCGGGAGGGTGTTGTATGATGGAAAGCCCTTGATGGAACAGCTAGATCGGGTGGCGTATGTACCCCAGCGATCGCAAATCGACTGGACTTACCCCGCCACCGTCTGGGATGTAGTCATGATGGGAAGAGTGCGAAAAACTGGATGGTTTCGCCGCTTTTCTAGTGTCAGTCGCCGCATTGCGGCAGACGCCCTAGAGAGGGTAGGAATGAGTCAATATGGCGATCGCCCGATCGGTCAACTATCGGGAGGACAGCAACAGCGAGTCTTTCTAGCGAGAGCTTTAGCACAAGAAGCGGATATTTTCTGCTTTGACGAACCCTTTGTCGGTATCGACCAAAAAACTCAAGCGGTGATTTTTGATATTTTTCACGACCTGGCAAAAGAGGGTAAAACCGTCCTCGTTGTCAACCACGACTTGGGAGAATCTATCTCTCACTTTGATGATTTGATTTTACTCAATACTGAACTAATTGCTGCGGGTTCCCGCGAGCAAGTGCTGAGTCAAGAAAACCTCTACCGCGCCTACGGAGGTCACGTGGTATTTTTTGCCCCAGAAGCTGCTTAAAAATCATGACTGAATATTTAGCTGGCAAGCTGCCAACAGAGCAACAATTGCATGAATGGATTGAATTCTTTCATGCCAATGGTTTTCTCGTCATTCCCAATGTTTTAACCCCCGCACAATGCGAAGCACTGAGAAACGATCTGGATGCAGCTTTAATTGCGGATGTGGGTGAGTCAGAATCCAGAACATCTCGCAAGATAATGGAACGAATGTTCGAGCATTCTCAGCCGAACTTAAATCTGTTTGATTTAGAGCCAATTGTCACCTTTGCCGAACATTTAATCGGAGGAGCAAATGGCCCTGGTTATGCGATGGACGAGGGAATACCCAATGCGAATGTCATTCATGTAATCCACAATAATTCTTTTAAAATTGCTCCAGAAACAGATGGACTTGGTGGCAATAAATGGCATCAAGATGATACACCCCATATCCTATCCCTTGACGGGAAACCTTTAACGAACGTGCGGTTAAACGTGTTAGCGTTTACTGTCAATTATTATTTGACGGATGTTTTGAGTGAAGAAAATGGGTCAACGCAAGTTATACCGGGTTCCCATTTGTTTGGCAAATTTTGTGATGGGGATATTGCAGCCTATGAAGATAAAGTTTATAGCTGTTTAGGGGCGATGGGTGCGGCGGTGTGCTTCAATAACCAAGTTTGGCACAGAGGTTCCAGAAATAATTCAAAGGTGACGAGATATATTACCCAAGTGACCTATGCAAAAAGGCTAGTCGGTCATAAGTATAATCCGTTCATGAATTATCAAATGCCGAGTCATTGTTATGAAAGTGCAAGCCCTAAATTGAAACAATTATTGGGATTTTTGCCCGGTGGAGCTTACGGTTAGTTAACTCAAGTTGCTAGTTATCTCATAAATAGAAGCGAATGGCTAATGGCTAATGGCTAATTTCAGGAAAATGGTATATTAGCAATTAGCAATTAGCAATTAGCAACTGGCGTGAGTTAAAGTGAAATAAAGTAATGTTAGAAGCATTAATTGAGCCGTTACAGTACGGTTTTATGCAGCGATCGCTCATCATCGCCATTTTAGTCGGTCTTCTGTGCGCGGTCGTCGGCAGCTATTTAATGGTACAGCGATTGGCGCTGCTGGGAGATGCCATCGGACACTCGGTGTTACCGGGGTTAGCGATCGCATTTATGCTAGGAACCAATATCTTTGTCGGGGCGTTTATTGCCGGGGTGGTGAGTACAATGGCGATCGCATGGATCAGGACGCGATCGCCGATTAAAGAAGACGCCGCAATGGGTATAGTTTTTTCCGCTTTCTTCGCCCTCGGCATTACCTTAATTACCCTAATCCAAAAAGACAATAAAATCGACCTCAATCACTTCCTATTCGGCAATATTCTAGGCGTCACCATCGAGGAAGTCCGCGACACCGCCATCATCGCGGCAATTGTTTTATTAGTTGTCTTTCTGTTGTACAAACAACTGCTTTTCTACACCTTTGACCCTTTAGGCGCTCAAGCGGCGGGGTTGCCAGTAAATTTACTCAATTTTGGCCTGATGGTGCTAATTGCCCTCACAATTGTCGCCAGCATGAAAGCAGTAGGCGTAATTTTAGTGTTATCTTTGTTAATTACACCGGGGGCAACGGCGTATTTGTTAGTCAAACGACTGCATCAGGTAATGATTTTAGGGGCTGGAATTGGGATTTTTTCCAGCATCAGCGGCATGTATCTCAGCTACTTTTTTAATTTGCCATCTGGCCCAGCTATTGTATTAGTTGCATCGGGATTATTTTTACTGGCGTTATTATTCAGCCCCAGTTACGGTATTTTTACCCAACCCAAGTCTAATTCTAAACAGTTACCAGCGGTGTGGCGGGAGTTGAAACAGTTAATTCGGTAATAACGCAAGTTGCTAGTTATAAACTTGGGCGTTGCTAATTGCTAATTGCTAATTGCTAATTGCTAATATAGCATCTTTCCTGAAAATTAGCCATTAGCCTTTCTTTTGAGATAACTAGCAAATTGAGTTAATAGGGATTGCCGATTGCAGATTTGAGTTAAATCTGCAATCGGCAATCTACAATCTTAAATCTTTTTCAAGATTTTCTTTTTCTGCGACAACAACCCCAGTCCAGCAACTAAACCAAGCCCAAGAGTAACAGCAGGTTCTGGTACTTTTGTCGGTGGTTGATCTGGTGTATCATATTCGTATGTAACCGTTACAGATGATTTGGCATAAGTATCAATGATGGTGGTTAAGTTGGACGGCCCCGTAAACTGTGATGTGCCTTGAGCTGAGAACAAAAAGTTCAAGTTACCAACACCAATAAATTGCGCTAAAAATGCGCTATCAGTGTAAGTATTCTCTCCAGAGTCTCCGGCAGTGAGTCCTTCAAAAATTACTGGTTGGTTTCTAGGAACATTGGGAAATATAAGTGCCTGACCTGGATTTTTGTCGAAAAGAGGGGTAGAGTCTGGCAATTTTAATGTAACGTTACCTGAGAACGCTCCGGTGATTGTTTTAGGCGCTCCTGCATCTCTGTTTATCAGCTGTCCATCACCGGCAATTTGTCCGGTAAATCCGATTTTGACACTTTTGAGAATTCCTAAAATTGGGTTGAATTTTTCAATACTCAGAGGCGAGTCCGTAATGGCTGTCCGACCATAATTGTTAATCGCGTAGGATGGCGGTACGTCTGTTTCATCACCTGTTGGGATGTAAGAAGCGGTGCGTATCAGCGTACCAGCGTTAGCAATACCAGAGGTAGCCAAAATGACTGTTAATGCAGTCGCAGTCGTTAAACCTGTTAAAAATGGTGCTTTCATAACTTTGTCATCCGCAAGATTACTATTTTTCCATGCAGATGCACACCTGGAATATATGAAGCTTGCTGACCGTAAGTTTACTCTCGTTTCTCAGCCGCTTCATCAAAAATTTATCGTTGTTGTTACTCTAAAGCAATTTTTTTTTAAATACAACAATTTTATTTAAAGATTTAATAACTTTAGTCGCTTGAGTTTATACGTAAATTACTTAAACTCAAGACAGATCCGAATCAGTATTATCTAAATCTTCACAAATAATCCGTCGAATTTTAATGATTTACTCTTAAGTAGATTTAAGGATACTTAAGTAAAAATGGTTATTTAACTGGCAATGGGTGAGGCATTCTGAAGATTTTTACGTAAATACCGATCTGTGTAGCATTGGGTTTGCGATCGCCAACTCGTCACAAAAATTAGCATTGTGCGGCGTTTCCCCCTTCTCTAAAAGGGAAGCAAGTTATATTTTCCCGTCCCCCCCAAAAAGGGGGGATCTGTATGAGAGACTGACGCAAAGAAACCGGGTTTCCTAGAAACCCGGTTTCTAAGATCGTCGTGGGTCAGTCCTGATTCTGTACAAGGGAAGATTTTACGATTGCCGTGTCCCTACTCGTCGTGGGTCAGTCCTGAAAACAAAAAATTCCCCCCTTCCCTTGTAGGGAAGGGGGGTTAGGGGGGTTAGGGGGGTTCGATTAAGCCTTTTTCCAGATTTTCTTTTTCTGCGACAACAACCCCAGTCCAGCAACTAAACCAAGACCAAGAGTAGTAGCAGGTTCGGGGATTTTGCGAGGGAGTTCCTCATATTCGTATGTCACCATGAGCGCGGATCTAGCAAATGTATCCACATAAGTGGATAAGTTTCCAGAGCCTATAAAACTTGAGGTGGCTGTAGCTGAAAACATGAAGTTCATGACGCTATTACCCATGAACTGCTGCAAGAAGCTGCTATCGGTGAAGGTTCTCTCTCCGGATCCGCTGGCGGTTAGTCCCTCAAACGTCCTCCCAGAATTACCCGCAAAATCTTGCCTTCCGTCATATCTGCTGACATTGTCAAAGGTACGCGAGTTAGTTGGATTCAAATCAAATAAAGATGTACCATTAGGCAATTTTAATTCCAGTTCGCCTAAAAGATTGGCTGTAACTGTCTGCGATCGCGCATCTCTGTTTTCTAAACCTCCATCTACAGTAATATCTCCGGAAAAGTTGATCTTTACGCTTCTGAGCGTACCTTGCGAGGGGCTGAACTGTTCGATACTCATAATTGAATTGAGAATGTCTGTACGACCATAACCTTGATCCAGGTAGTTGGTCGGCACGTTGTTTAGATCAAATTGGGTCTGTTGGTAAACGGTACGGCGCGTCAGCGTGTTGGCGTTGGCAATTTCAGCAGTTGCGATTCCGCCTGCAACTGCGGCGGCGACGGTTAGACCTGTTAATAGCTGTGCTTTCATTCAACTTCGTTATTGATGGACACCTTTTCAATCTAGCCACTGGTTTTTAAAATTACCAACGTTATTCCACCTAAATTTGCTCAAATTGTTTTTTTCAGGTTTTACGCGAATCTAATTAAGTAGATAAAACTATGATTACGTAATATTTATAGCCTCAATCGGACATTCTCGCCTTAATTATTCGGAATTAAGTATACTTAGAAATAATAGTACTTTAAAATACTAAAATAACGCCGGACAAGCATAGGGTAACTACTGATGCCGGTAGCCTTGGTTGTGGCGAGCGCGATACCATAACAAAAGTTAACATTCGTCTCAGGTTGCAGGGATTAGCAGCTATGGCAGTAAAAGTAGGAGATGTCGCTCCCGATTTCACCCTTCCTTCCCAAACTGGCGAACCCGTCAGCCTTAAGGACTTCAAAGGTAAAAAATCCGTCGTGCTGTACTTTTACCCAAAAGACGACACCCCAGGATGTACCACCGAATCCTGTGCATTTAGAGATAGCTATGAAGTCTTCAAAACTGCGGGTGCAGAAGTGATCGGCATTAGCGGCGACTCAAGTACCTCGCACCAGCAGTTTGCCACCAAATACCAACTGCCTTTCATATTATTGAGCGACACTGGCAACCAAGTCCGGAAGCTATACGGAGTTCCCGCTACTTTAGGTTTGCTTCCAGGGCGAGTTACCTACGTAATTGACGCAAATGGAGTTGTGCAGCATATTTTTAACTCCCAGTTCAACTTCAAAGGGCATGTGGAGGAATCGCTCAAAACGCTGCAAACAATTCAGATTGGGTGAATTTGTAGGGGCATCTTTGACCACAGATGCGTGCCACAATCGACAATTGATCCAATAACCTGTGGCAAAAGTAGGGACAAGGCATGTGAAACATTGGTTGTCAAACCCGAAATATTGATCGTGCCGTGTCCCTACCAGGTTGCGGGTAAAACCATCG
>NZ_BLAY01000298.1 GCF_020521235.1 Microseira wollei NIES-4236
AGCAATCGGAAACGATATAGCGGTTTCCACCCGGATCAGGTACACCTGAGTTTGTGTAGCGGCACAGATGGCGTTTACCAGAATAAAACCAACGGTCAAAATGTAGGGGCTAAGGCAGAAAACTTTCCAGTTTTAAGCAAAGTTTATTGATGCCGTTCCCCTATCGCCAACCAGCCCCTACCACCAATTTTGAGCGAATAGAAGCAATCGGAAACGATATAATTTCCCATTAGCGAGCGACCGAACCCATAATAACGTCGATACTGCCTAGAATCACCACAATATCAGCGACTTTCATCCCTCTAATCAGGTAAGGCAAGATTTGCCGGTTGACAAAATCAGCCGCGCGGATTTTCCACCGCCAAGGGAAAACATGATCGTACCCAAATATAAAAATGCCTAATTCGCCTTTCCCACTTTCGACGCGCACATAATGTTCGCCTTTGGGAATTTTGAAAGTGGGAGCAATTTTCTGGCCGATGTACTGATAGTCAAAACCATTCCATTCTGATTTCGGCGCTGCTGCCAAGCGTTTTGCTTCTAGATTCTCGAATGGCTCGCCGGGAAGACCTTTGAGTGCCTGACGGATGATTTTCACCTCCGATATATTGTGCGGCTTGAAAGCTTTCCTTGGCATAAGCGCCAACCGACTTAAGAAAATTAAACATTGATAAAGCGCTCCCAGCCTGAACAGACGGTAGTAAATATTAGTAACGGCACGTATTTTGAGCGAGAGCCATCTATTAGATGGTTTTGAGTGATAACTTTAGCTGTCTGTTAATTAACTTAACGTCTATCTAAAGTACGAGTCTGAGGTTAAGTTAGCCTGTGTTGATAAATACAAAATTCCTACCTCGCTTGACAGCGACCCACTAGATATTCTTCTGGGGAGAAGGGAATAACATCAATCTACTTCTTTTAGAAGAGGATTGTTAAACAGCTAAAAGTTACTTTTGTTTATTAGCGAGCGCAAATCAATTGAAAAAGACCTGTCTGGGTTGCAATTATTGTTTGTTTAAAGTTAGAAGTCATGGCTATTTCACTTAAACCGCTGCGAAACCAAGTAATTGTCATTACCGGCGCTTCCAGCGGTATTGGCTTGGTGACCGCCAGAATGGCTGCAAAGCAAGGCGCGAAGCTTGTAGTTGCAGCGCGGAATGAGGACGCGCTGCGTCAACTGGTGGAAGAGATCCGCGCTTCTGGGGGTGAGGCGATCTACGTCGTCGCCGATGTGGGGCGAGAAGAAGATGTGAATCGGATTGCGGATGCAGCGATCGCACACTTTGGCGGCTGACACCCGGGTTAACAACGCGGGTGTATCGATTTTCGGTCGCTGCATGGACGTTTCGATACCGGACATGAAGCGCATGTTCGACACCAACTTCTGGGGGGTCGTATATGGCTGCCGCGCTGCTGTCAAATACTTTCAGGAAAGCAGGCGCAGTGGGGCGCTGATTAACATTGGCAGCTTTTTCGGCGATCGCGCCACACCGATCCAGTCCACCTACTGTACTACAAAGCACGCGGTTCATGGCTGGACAGATGCGCTGCGAATGGAGTTAGAGGCGGATAAAATACCCGTTTCGGTAACGTTGATTCACCCCGGTCGGATCGACACGCCATATAACGAACACGCCCGCAGCTATATGCCAAAACAACCCGCCCATCGCGGTATGATTTACCCACCGGAAGCGGTAGCAGAAGCGATTTTATATTCCGCCGAACATCCCAAGCGGGACATGTACGTTGGTTTCCAGGCGAAATTTTTTGCTGTGTTAGGTGCTTTAGCGCCGCGACTGATGGACAAGTTGATGGAAGTGTGGATGTATCCTTCCCAGCAATCGGATCGTCCCTCACGCGATCGCGAGGACAACGCACTCTACCGTCCTGGCTATGGGATGCACGAACGGGGAACCCATCAGGGGTGGATTCGATCGGGTAGCCTGTATGTGAAAGCATCAAAGCATCCAGTTTTCACCACCGTGGCTGTTGTAGCGAGTCTCGGCGTAGCAATTTGGTGGCTGATGGCGTCCTTTGTCCAAAGCTACTAGACCTCTTGCCTCTGTGCTTTCGCTCAAATTCTGGGACGGGCAGGATGCCCATCCCACAAGAAAAAATGGCTCTTGTGGCATGGGCAGGATGCCCATCCCACAAGAAAAAATGGCTCTTGTGGGACGGGCAGGATGCCCGTCCCACAAGAAAAAATGGCTCTTGTGGCATGGGCATCTTGCCCGTCCGATTGCTGAACCTGAAGTAGGGTGCGTTAGGCGCATTTGCCCGTTTTATTTTTGGGCATATAAAAAAATTGCGCCGTAACGCACCGTCAATTTATTAATAATTTAATCTGCCCAATTTTCCAAATTTAGCCCTGGAATTTGTGACAACTCTCTCAGATTATTCGTAATTAGGATAAGCCCCTGGCTGATTGCTTGCGATGCGATTAACATATCCATCGAGCCGATTGCAATACCCCTGGGTTCCAATTCGGCTCTAATTTGTCCATAAGTCTGGGTTGCTCTTTCATCAAATGGCAAGACTTCTAGAGGAATTAAAAACTGACTCAAGGCAGATCTATTTTGCGCTAAACGTTGGCTTTTGTAAGCACCATATTCTAGTTCTGCCACCGTTATGGATCAAACCCCGATATCAGATGGGTTGAGAGTTTGAAATTTTGCCAAAACTTTAGCAGGTTGATGTTTGATGATGTAGATGCAAATATTAGTAACTCAAGTTGCTAGTTACATCCCAAGGCATTGAAACTTTGGTGAGCTGAAAAATCGTGGGTTTGACAGCGAGAAATTAACTCTGAAACCGGGTTGATGACGCCAAAGAAACAAAGGGCGATCTGAAAAATCGTGGGTTTGACAGCGAGAAATTAACTCTGAAACCGGGTTGATGACTGGGGGAATGGGTAATTGTCAAGAGTAGGGGCGGGTTTTACCTGCCATCACCAAAGTTTCTGTGAAAAATTGTTGAGCCAGGAAAGAGATCATGGTCGAAACTTTGGTGATGAATCACCAAAGTTTCTGTGAAAAATTGTTGAGCCAGGAAAGAGATCATGGTCGAAACTTTGGTGATGACCTCGTTAAAGTAGCCCCTACTGCCAATCAATCCAATTCCCAATTCCCAATTCCCAATTCCCAATTCCCAATTCCCAATTTGAATAACTAACAACTTGCGTTAGTATCGAGTAAAAACCTCATGCCAATGCCTCCCTAATTTCTGGAATTGGTTGTTCTCTGGTTTCCATGAAGTCTTCAGAGAATAGGTTTAAACTATCGAAGGCTTGCCAAGGATTTTCTTTGGGAATCAAAATAATGACGCTGCCAATTTTTTTGAGATCAACTTCACTGCCTTGTATCTGAAATTCTTTAGGCAATATGACCGTTTGACTATCCTGACTGTTTCCATTTTTCACCTCTCTATCTGTACTTGATTATCTATTGAATCAAACTGATCTAAACCACTATTAATTTTAAAATAGTGGAGCGCTATAGTTGGCAGCGTACACAGAGTTTCGCTGTTTTGTGTATCGATTTCAATCAGCGATCGCCTCACCAATGACTCTAGCACTTTGATAAACTCCGAATCGCTACATGGCGGTATTTTTGAGCGCAATTGGTAAGGGGGAATCGGCTGGGATTCTGTTGCTATCTGGGATAGTATCTGTTTTTCTAACGGAGTTAGACGAGCGAGTTGGGTCGAGATGCGATCGCTAAAATCTCCTAAAAACAATCCACGGCTTAAAAACCGAGAAATACTTCCCCCAAACAGATCTTGAATCGTCGTCGCGATAATTTTCAAAGCTAAGGGATTCCCGCTAAAGGCATCAATTAGATTAGCGTATTGCTTTGTTTGGGCGATTCCTTTATCTCTGAGTATTTCCCCGGCATTGTCTCCCAAACTCCCTAATTTTAACGAGCGAATTGGCAGGTTTGCTCCTTCTAAAGCAGCAATTTCTTTAGGTTTTTCAGTGCTAGTCAAAATCAAGCAACTCTGATGCTGGGATTTTCCCACTTGTTTCAGGAGTTCCCCGTAATCTTCATATCCTTCTCGATAGATTCCAGTTAACCGTTCAGGGCTAAAAACTGTTTCCCATTCATCCAAGATTATCAAACAGCGATGGTGCTGTAAACATTTAATCAATTGCCAAATTCCATCGGCAATAATTGTTGGATCTCTCGCCGCTAAATTTCTGCTATTTTTAACAGGTAAATAAATTGGATAATCTTCTATGCTATGGTTTTCCCCTATCGGTATTTTTTTTATAAAGCGAGCGATTGACCGCAAATCATCTAAATCTATTCGATTTCTATCAGATAGAGATTCAAGTAAATCTGCTAAAGTATCCGTAATGATTGGAGCATGGCTAAGACTGAGCCAAATCAAATAATCAAACCGCTCCTGAAGCATCACTACCAGCTTAGAGGCTAAGGCAGTTTTGCCAATTCCACCCATCCCCAATATCGCAACTAAGCGGCATTCTTCTTCTACAATCCATTGCTCCAATGTAGCCAGTTCCCTTGTGCGTCCATAAAATTTAGAAACATCCATCGCTAAGCCAAAATCTTGACGTTTGGGAGGGATAGAATGAAGCAACTTTGGATGCACCGTCTCTACATTCGCCTTTTGCTTGTAGCCAGCAGCTTCTAGTATAACTGGAATTTCTTTCCAATCTTGCGGATGGCGCAGGGTGAGAGTTTCAATGTAGCGATACAGTCCCCTCGATAAGTCTACTCTTAGTCCTCTAATATCTCGCTGTAGTCTTGTAGCAATTTTCGGCGGACTTTGACCGCAAAGTATTCCTCGCAGATAGGCTTGTTCTAGGGGTGTCAGTTGTTGTTTTTGAATTCCCGTATACTGTCGTTTTGCTGCTGTTAAGTCCTTGTAAAGTTCTAGGAGGTTCCAGCTAGTAGCCGCTTCTGGGAACTGCTCGGATAGCGATCGCTCCGATTGGGAAGATACCATAGCTCAGGGGAGAAGTTCTCTGGATTTCTGCGTAAGTATGTGATATCTGCTACACCTTAGCTCATTGTTATTCTGGAAATTTGCGATCTCTTTACACAGTTTGAGCAATTGAGCGCTGTTATTTTAATATTTTTTTACTAAAATACACATTTCTTAATAATATGCCGTTCCTGGCAGCCTGATGTCCACAGGACTTAGGCAAAGAAACCGGGTTTCTAGGTTCGTCATCGGTCCAGGTCCAGTCGCTGTAAGGATTATTTGGCAAGGGTTTTGAGGTAAATTAAGACTTATTTTATATTTATCTCCTAACACAACTAATAGATTTCGCCAGAAAATTGCTAATAAAAAACCTAATAACTGTTAGATGAATTCAAAAAGTAAAAATTTTAAATTACTACAAGGAGCGAACAGAGATTGTAGTTGGTAACTTTTTCTTTGCTTGACTCTAATTAACGCAACTTGCTGCTAATTGCTAATCTAGCATTTTTTTCGTTCGAGCCATTAGCTATTAGCGGCTATGCATGATCTCGCTAGGGGCGGGACGAGGCCATCACCAAAGTTTCGACCTAGCTGTCTTTCCTGGCTCAACAATTTTTCACATAAACCCGGTTTATTTCCACACAGATTGATTGGTAAAACCCGCCCCTGGGTGGGTTTAACGATACCATCACCGTTTCGACCTAGATATCTTTCCTTGAGCCACAATTTTTTTTCACATAAACCCGGTTTCTTTCCACAGATTGATTGGTAAAACCCGCCCCTACTTGAGTTAATTAACAACTTTCAACAACTAATCATCGAAGGATAAATTATGGTCAACCCCATAACTGGTTCTCTAGGCCAAAATTTTGCTTACAAAAATAATCCAAAGGGGTTAAACGAGTTCAAACAAGATTGGCTGAGAAATGCTGAGAACCAAGGTATCCAAATATTCGGTACAGATTTCAACGGCAAGCAAACCAACTATTTGGACCCAATTGTCGAAGGTAATCTCACCCTTAAGAATAATAGCTCGGAGACTTACGGGAATATTGACGGCATGGGTGTCGCTGATGTTTATGAAGGTTGGTTCGATGTCGGCAGCAAAGTTCGGGCAGAAATCAACTATAACCCGAATACTCAGCAATCCCAAGCACTGACTTACAAATGGCACGAGCTTACAACCATCACCAATGCGTTTATTGACCTGAGTAGATTTGATCCTAAAAGTGTCGAAAAGTGGGGGGATGAAGTTGGTTACTTGCGAGCATTCAAAAATGGTCAAGAAGTCGATATTTTTGGCGTTCGCATGGTCGATGAATATACGCAAAGCACCAATCAATCTTCGATTAATAACTCCCAATTAGGTGTGAAGTTCACGGCTGATGATGGAGTCAATGGGGATTTCAAGTTTAAAGTATTTGGCAACTTTGACGAACTGGGATTTGAAGCCAGACCTTATGATAATCCCAGTGCTACTGGGCCGACTAACAAATCCGGTATTATCACTGATAGTTCCGAATAGGTTCAGCAAATAAAATATGAGGGAACGGAAGACGCGCTAAAAGTTGCATTTGATAGCATTAATTTGCCTGATACAGTTGACTTCGGTGACAAGGGAAAAGCTAGGGTTACGGTTACTAACAAAGGAAATAGAGTTATCAATAGACCTGTAACCGTCAATCTGATTATTTCAACCGATGAGACAATCGATCGGGTGACTCCAGAAACAGCAATCGATGGTCAAGAGGACTTAAAAAATGATGGCTTGCTGGCAAGAGTGACTGAGAATGTCAAGTTGAAACCCGGTCAATCTACTACGTTTAATATTGCCTATAACAACGTGACTTCTGTTGTGTCGCCGGGAGCTTATCACCTGATTGCTGAAATCGATCCGCTCTACCACAGCAGCAGTAACTCCGGGAATAATATCGCCACCCAACTCGTTTCTGCACCGGGTACGGATGTGGTAATTGACTGGATGTCAGCCTTCTTAAATGCGGTGCAGGAAGATCCGGAGTCAGGCGATCCTGTAGGATCGGCACCACCTGAAGGCACTCGCGCCGCCGCGCTGCTGAGTGCTGCGATTTATGACACGGTGAATGCTTTTACACGAACTCACACCCCTTATTTAGTCAATCAAGTTGCACCAGCAGGCGCATCCTTGGAAGCTGCTGTAACTGGGGCGGCTCATTACGTGCTGAGTTTGTTGTACCCTAATGAAGCGACGCTGCTCAATATCCAACGCGATCGCTCTCTAGCTGAGGCTTCTGGTACGGCGCTACAGAAAACCGCTCTGCCAAACCTACTCAAATCTACCTATGAGACTTGTATCAGCTTGACTTCCTGCTTCCACCAAGGGAGTCGGCTCCTTCTTGTCCGCAGGCGTAAATTCGGGAGTAGCTCTCCCTACTCGCT
>NZ_BLAY01000299.1 GCF_020521235.1 Microseira wollei NIES-4236
GATTGCGGTCACATTAACAAATTCTTGCTCTCCCCAAATCAGTATCATCAGCTTATCCTCACCGCAAAAGACCAAATATTCGGGCGAACGTTTACCCAAGTCTGCCCGTCAATAGTTAACTGAGACAGACTGGTCAATCCATTAGCAGCAATAATTCCAAAATCTGAAGAAGTTATTCCAACGACTCCACTTTGAGTGTTTGAACACAAAACTATTCGCTGCAATAAATCTCTCGTCCCACCTGGATTAACCTAAACTCATAAATTTTATCGGTTAAATGAAATCTCATGATGAGTTGGTGACAGGGGATTTCCTGGTAGTACTCTAAATCTAGTAAACTCATTTCCGTTAGGACCAAAAGCATAGAGCGAGTTACTAGGCCACCAAGTCGGTTTTACAGAAGGACAAACGCCCGCAAAACACATTCCAGCATTGTTGTCTGGCCTCACAACACAAACCATCGCCATCTCCTGGGATCGGAAAGTAATCCACCTAATAGGGAAATTCTCATTCCAGCCGTAGTGCAGATTTATCGCATTATTAAAATTAGCATCTGTTGCCATGTCTATTGAGTTAGGTAACTCAAGTTGCTAGTTATCTCATGCATAGCAATAGGAGCTAATGGCTCATGGCTAATGGAGCGTAAAAATCCAAGATTAGCAAGCTTGCAATTAGCCAGCTTGCAACGCCAAAGTTTATAACTAGCAACTTGCGTTAGGTAATAAAGTCAAACCATCACAACCGTCGCCTTGCCATAATTGAATTTTAATAGTAGTCCCTGATGGTGGAGCGACAAGATATTTTAAGTAAGCCCTATCTTTAGGGGATGGTGAATGAGGCGCATCCCTGGAAAATACAGCTTCATTGCCAGATGCGGCTGACTGTCTATATCCTATTGAAATTAGCTTGGAATTAAGCAGGGAGCGATACGCCGAGTTGCTAGTCTCGTTAATAATTTCAGAATTCATTTCAACAGGCATGGCATTATCCCACTCAAGGAATTAATAGATTAATAGAAACCGCCGTCGCTTTTCTATTGTTATTGGTACTCGTTCTAGACGAGCAATTAAACAGATTGACTTCCGCACAGCTTGACTTTCTCCCATGCCAACAAGCACATCAAGGAATGGCTTATTTTGTTCTTCCACCAACATCCAAGGCGGTCTACCAATATCTATGTTTGGCTGGTTTGTATTTTGATAAAGCCGCAACGCGGGGAAGTTTGAACTAATCTTTGTTACAGCAGCAAGCAAAGGAAAACTAAGCAGATATTTTTTAACATCAACTCCAAAATTGCTAACTCAATCGTAAGGTATAACCCTAGATGGCAATGTTTCAGCATTTGTTGGTGGTTTTGTGGGGGTAACACCAAAATTAACGATACCCATAGCCCAGTCCACTCAAAACATAATAACGTTCCTGAGCCAGCAGCAGTAATAGCACTAAAGATTCCTATGTAAACGACATTTGACTCATCTACCCATCCTTGACCAGGTGCAAGGGGAATTCCCGATACAGTACGTCGCCGTAGAAGTGAAACTCAAAAACACAGTAGTTGTTGCGCTTGGAGGATTCAAGAGCAAGACTTTTTTTCTGTTGGGATTAGAAGGTAAAACAGTAGAGCTTGTAGTTGTAACCGTTGCAACGCTTTCACTACAAACCACTGCGTTTCTTGATGAAACGGCAGAAATCTTGAGGATTTACATTTAAAGTTTTGCCGAAAAATCCTTGAGAATTTAACTAGATTAACAAGGGAAATACCAGAGGTCAATCTTAACATATAGCCACCGGGTCAACTCTAGAGATATCAGGTACGGCGCCATTTCAAAATTCGGAATTTCACTGGTCGCTTTTGAAAGGTGGCAAGCCACTTTTAAAATAGTACTTATTTGCGGAGAAAAGCTGGCCTTGCGGATTGCAGCCCAACCGCCACGAGCTTCTGGACTTGAAACCTTAACAATTACAAAATTACTGTTTGTGGAAGCGCTGATAGGAGGAATTATTGCTGGTCTTTCCGCAATACTGCTGACCGGGAAGTGGGAAATAATAAATCCCAATTGATGCGTTCGGCAAATACGCCAATCATTTATCCAAACCCAGATAAAATTATTTTAAATAATTGATTGGCGAGCAACAGCATTAGCCAATTTCCACCCCCTTTGGTGCGCCCATCTGGTGCAATGAAATTTGCTGCATGTTTGGGGTTTGTGGTCGTGAATCTCCCACAGCCTTGTACGACGGTCCAGACAAGTACAATAACCGTCGCTATCCCTTTTCATTACGCATTCATCAATAGTTTCGTCAATTTCTAATTTCGACTTTGGTATGCCTTTTTCTTCTGCCTCCTCTGGAAACACAATTGTTTTGCGCAACGCACAACATTGAGCCAAACAATAAGGTAGAGCATCAATACAATCACAATCAAATCGAAGCCAAGCCCCATCAGCACCTTGCTCTATTGATATTTCTCCAGATTTTACTGAAACTAAAAGACTTCTCCTAGGAGTACTGGGAACTTCACTAAAATCTAAAATTTCTATTTTTTTGACCGACTCTAGCCATATAATATCTTGAGAAACTTCTTCTAGATTAGCTTCCACTTCATCCAAATAATTATCCATGTCGAAACAATCCTCGATTTTCTCAAGCATTTCATTAAGACAGCTGGCTGTGATTTTTCCGTCCAGCATCTCTTTGATTGCAGCTGCCGTTCGATTAGCAATTTCAAGTAGATGGTAAACTTCCTCCCAACAACAATCTAAATAGATTAATCGCTCAAAGCATCCTCCTATTATTCGTCGTTCCTAGACGGATAGCATAGTCATAGTTCATTCACGGATAATACCTTAACTTAACACATCCCTCAATCTCACTCTACTCGCGTTCCATTCTTCTGGTTGATAAGAGACAGTGTAGGCTTTATTAGTTTTAGCTAATTTCATCAATACTAATTGGCTCCCGTCTTCCTTCTCCCCATAAGCAGTTTTACAACCAAAGGGTATTGTTCCAGACTTACCAGCATAGCGCTTGTAGGGTTGGCCGGTAATTTTGCTTGTCGCTGGTAAAAGCTCTGTACCAGTTCTAACGTGAGCAATTAATATTGCCAGATTGTCTGTAAAATCGTCCGTTTTAGTCTGATTAATCTTGCTATGCCCCGCCTCGGTACTTAGTAAAAGAGGATCTAATACGCTGTTTGAGTACTTGGTGTAAGAGGCGAAGTAGGTTGTATCAGCATCTGTCGGGGTTTCTATGTTAAACGGTTTTAACGCTACCCCATACGATCCACTTCTGCCACCAGCGGCAACTATAGCGTCTCATACCGTTTTGTTTATATTAAAGTCTGTCTTCCCGGTAATGAAATCCACATACTTGGCTAACCTTCCATCGCTTCCCACAATCCCTTTCGGGTCCGGCAAAGATTGGTTTAACCAGGGGAATCTTCTGGGTTTACGAGGCATAGCTTTGTGACGTGCATCATTTATTTTTAATACTAACATCACCCGGCATAGCAAGGGATATAGATGCTTGCTTTTCTAGGAATATATTTAGAACCCCTGAGGGGTTCCTAATTTTTCTGTGAAACCCCACATAACTTCAAACTTCCGGTAAGTTAATGGGGGTCGTTTGGTATTTGGGTGGCTGGTTGTGGATACCTTGGGGTCTATCAGGATGACCCTGGGTAACAAGATGTTATACTTTGTGGCGCTCGCTTGCCTGACACTTCTAGCGCTGGCGCAGGAATGCCCTCAGATTCTCGTTCCAGTTATTAGGCTCATCGGGAGAATAAAGAATGAATTTATTTTTCCTTGTATTAAGTTGGCCTGCCAAAGTTCGCTGCTGCCCTCTAGCTGCGGCGGCAACCAACTTGGGATTAAACACGACTAAACTTTGTCAGATTTCCATCGCTCTATCTGTGGATCGCCCAGTGGATACACGTTGCTTAAATCTACGTGGCTTGTGTAAGTTCTTAATATTTTGGCATTTCTCAGGGTCAGCAGTTTTTCGAGATTTTTTTTAGCCGTTGCCTCTGTGTCACCAAAAGCCCAAACTTGAGGCGCGCTTTTCCCTTTCTTAAATTGTTCTAGGTCTTCTGCAATTACGGCTGTTGCCTTCCACTGCCCCCAGGTTAATCCGTCATTTCCCCCAAGCGTTCTGTTTAAATTTGTGTATTCTCACATCTTGCACCTGTCAGGATAAACCCTGAATAACCAGAAAAAAGTGTAAGAAGGTGACAGCAGCAAAAAGAGCAGTACTCTAATTTTAAAGTCAGCAATGAAACACTTAAAGCCGTATTATTACTGAAACAGTTGACTAAAGGAACAAGCTGCACTCAGGTCGGATTAATTTGCTTTCTGGTCAGAAATATGAGAGAAAAGGGCGTGAAAAGATTTCTAGAAAAGCAAGAACAATGGAAAACATTCTTGCCCAGGCCCAAAGTTTAGTGTACAGCTTACTGCTGCTGATGCCGTCCCGGTATCAACAAGAAAACCTTGAAACCATGCTGGGATTGTTTTTGGAAGCTCAAGGACATCCTTTACCGCAACACAGTCAAACCAAATCTGCCAGCGCTTTAAGCCGATTTCTCAACCTTAACTGTTGGCCAACTCGAAAACTAATTCGCACAATTCGTCAACAAATACTCAAACAAATCTTGGCAGAGTCTCCCAGAGGCATTTGGCCATTTATACAGGTAATTATTGAACTAACAACATTAGGAAAACGGGGAAAATTTCAGCCATTTGAAAATTTAATTAAGGTCTATAACGGCAAGCGTGGCCTACATTTAGTAGTTCTCTATTTAGTAGTAGGACGCTGGCGTAGAGGTAAAAATCATCCATCTCCCGCCCAGTTGGGTTTGAAGTTAGTCAAACGGTTGCCCAAAGCACTAACTCAACGTTTTCGGGTAATGATTCTCGTTGATACTGCCGGCAGTGTGGAATTTCTTCGGGGAGTACGTCGGCTCAAATTCCACGTAATTGCGGGAGTGAGTTGTGACCGACAATTAGTTGATGGGCGACGTTTAAGACAATTATGTAACCGGGGTCAGCAAGTTTATCTAGTAGGTTTAAAGTTTCCTGTTTCGGTATCATGGTACTACTTAAAGCGCGATAATGGTCTACTAGAAAAGCGATTTGTTCTCTCCACCAAACAACTTAAAGCTAGCACAATTACTAGGTGGGTTAGACGCAGATGGCAGATGGTTTAAAACTGCCAAACATAGTTTTGGCCTACACCGTTTTGGTCAGGGAACGCTATTAGGTGTCTATCGCTGGTTGGTTCTTTCGCTGCTCGCTTATCTTCTGGCGCATTGGGCTTATTTATCCACCAATTGTACTAATTTACCTGATTGGGGACAAGCTGCTCAAACGGCACTCGAATTTGTTTTACCACAAATCATTGTGTATGTTTTTTTACTTAACTTAGAACGGATGATTCCTTTGGCACGGAGTTACGGTTTTGACATCCACTTTTCCAGGTGCAAGATGTGTGTATTCAAACTTGCTTAAATTTGGGTAATGAATTGTAAATCTATGCTCTTTGTACCCTTCGTCTAAATAAGTCGTGTAGTAAGGAGGGCGCTTTTTAGTGGATAAATAAAAAACGATTTCCCATTCAGGCGTTCTCCATCTTGGGTCTACTTCCTCGATGCTCGCTGGTAACGGCGGTGGAACTTCGTCGCCATCGATCCACCGGCGGCGTTGATCCGCAACAAAGTTGTTGAATGCTTCGACACTCACAGGTTGCGGCGAGGTTGCTCAAAAATCAGCAAGTTCTTTGGTGCGTTGCATTCCTTCCTCACCGCATTTCCTCGATGCTGCCCATTCCCCATCAGCTGCTTCCCCCCCATTCGCCACTGCTTCCGCTACGACTTTTATGGCAGCAACATTAAATTTGATGGCGATCGCCGTAGTTAGCGCCGCAAACTGGCGGTGATTGGGCCGATCTAAATCTATGACCCAAAGAGCGATGATTTCTCCACTTTGAGTCGTTGTCCACTGCATCGGAAACGGATCGCCCATGGGGATGCCATCGGGAAATAGATACAGGTAGTCATCTAGCGAGCTGTTGCAATTTAGCTGTACCCAGGTATCGTGCTTGGTCATGGTTGCTTGCTAATTGGATAAATGATGGATTGCGAGGTGTTACAGGAATGCGTACGCTTCTGTCACCCTTTGGGGTGATACTTCAACGTAACGCTGTAATGCCTTTAAGTCTCGGTGCCCCGTGATTTCCGCCAATTAGTCGGATGTCGCACCCTTTCTCGTGTAAACGAGTAATCAAGGTGCGGCGGAAACTGTGGCTACTGATGCCTTTGTGGGCGAGTTTCGCAGCTGATAAAGTCTGGCGTAAATTTAGGTCAAACGCTTGTGCTGTTACAGGTTTAACCGGATTTCTCCCTGGAAACAACCAGGAACTATCTGGGTTGAGGCACTGGGCATAATCCCTCAGCACCAGCATCAATTCCCCATGCACTGGTACTTGGCGCGTTTGTCGGTGACGCTTGGTATCTGCCTTGCGCCCAGCAGCGAGAAAAGTAATGAATTCGCGAGTTTCTCTCTTACTGACAGACAAATAAACCAGGGAAATTTGAAGTTTTAATACAGCTCCAATACGTTCTCCTGTCTATCTTAAAATGTCAACTCTTCTCCTATCTCTTGAATTTTTTATTTGTTTTTCTTTCTAAAAAATCCGGTTCCTATAAAATTGATGCTGGCGCGGGGCGTTTAGATTTTGGCACTTTCTTTTCTCCGACATGGGGTTATTTATCAAGCGTTATTGGAGCAGCAAAAAACTAAATGCAGTTAGTGAAATTCCCGCCACAAGTGACATTATGCCAATTTTTTTCCGGGGAATTTTAGGGAAATTACCAAGTGTAACGATTCGTTACCATCGCGCCCGTAGGTGACCCACGGTAAAGTAAAAAGGTACATGGCTCAACGGTTTCGCCGATGATAACCCCCAAAAAATAGAATTAGCTGTTAGCCAGCATTTTTCCACTAAAAGTTATGAGGATATTTGCTGACATTCCCGATTAATTAATTGTAGGTAATCCAACAACAAGAGATGAATAATGCCAAGAGATAATGCGAGAAAAATTTTGGCAGCTCCCAAGGCTTCCCACGAAGATATTCTGAGGGCTATTTACTGGTTATCTATGGATCTGACTTACTTGATTAATTCAGCCAGTACAAACCCGGCACAAGAAACCAGCCAAGACATCAAGGAGAGCCAGGAGCTGCTGGAACGGCTTCGAGCTAGGGTCGCTGGCACTGGGGGTTAAAGGCGATCGCACCCAACAGCCGCCAAAATAAAACCAGCGATCGGGTTGGGCGA
>NZ_BLAY01000300.1 GCF_020521235.1 Microseira wollei NIES-4236
AGAAGAGTCACGCTAATAATAAGCGTTTAAAAAACTTAATTCTCCTGATTGCTCTGGCTTACACTTGTGCTGTACTCCAAGGTGAGAAAATCAAGCGTATGGGAATTCAAAAATATGTTGGTCGGCTCGCTGAATCCAAGCGTTGGCAGCGCCGACACAGTAGTTTTTGGATTGGATTATACGGTCAATCTTGGGTAGTTGGAATGGAATTCTGTCAAGAGATTCTCGGGGAGTTAATGAGAATAAGACGCAACAAACTGCCATTCTTTCAGAGAGGTTTGAGGGCTATGTCCTTGATTTTACGCATGTTTTGACGGGGTTGTCACCCCGTCAGATATTACAGTCCTGCAACGCCTGAACGATATGGCTAAAGCTGAATTGCTTGAATCCTAATATCGGTGAGGTGGAACTTCACATCCTTCGATACCACGTCTATACACCGATGTCATCTGTAGCCATAAATTAAAGTTTTGTTTATGGTACGCCCTGACAGATGAGCGATAAGTAATGAACTTATTTAAGGATATGAGTAGAAGCCTAAGTCGTTCTAAACGTTCATCAGCAAAGGAACATGGGATTGCCTAAGGGACGCGAGTCCTATGGTAACGGAGTTCCAATAGTAGTCATGGGAGTTACGCCCCACCTTTGGAGAACGGGAGAGCCATTTACTCCGGCGTTGTGGAACAGGTGATCAGATGTAACAGAAATCGAGACGTAGGCGAGATGCGAACAGCCGCAACGATACTGAACATCATACGTGAACGCGGACAAGGTGGGTTGCCAATAGAAGATGTGTATCGACTTCTATACAACCGAGACTTGTATTTACGCGCCTATGCCAAGCATAACAGCAATGCAGGCGCAATCACACCAGGCGCTACGCCGGAAACAGTGGATGGGATGTCCCTGGAGAAAATTAACACCATCATTGATGCTCTCAGATATGAGCGCTATAGATGGACACCAGCGCGACGTACTTATATCCCCAAGAAAAACGGTAAACACAGACCTCTTGGTATGCCTTCTTGGTCAGATAAATTACTTCAGGAAGTAATTCGTTCCATACTAGAAGCCTACTATGAGCCACAGTGCGAGCGAACATTCCCACGGTTTTCGACCACAACGCGGATGTCATACAGCACTGGGAGAAATTACCCAAAAAGGTCGAGCTACAAAGTGGTTTATCGAAGGAGATATCTGTGGGTGTTTTGACAGAATAGAACATACTATCTTGTTAAACATACTACAGGATAAAATCCACGACAATCGCTTTAGTCGAATAATCAAAGCGTTGCTGGATGCAGGGGATCTGGAAAACTGGAAATATAATGCTACCTATAGCGGAGTGCCGCAGGGTGCAGTGCAAAGGCGCAATACTTTCCAATTTGGTGCTAGACAAGCTGGACAAATATGTCGAACACAAACTAATACCAGCATACACACGAGGTCAACGGAGAAGTGTCTATCCACCGTACAGAGAATTGACCCTAGCTGCGTCAAAAGCACGAAAAGCTGGAAAATTGGCAGAAGCACGGCAACTGAACCAACAGGCACAGTCTATTCCATCTTGCGACCCCAAGGACCCAGACTTTCGTCGCCTCTGGTACACAAGGTACGCCGATGATTTCTGGTGAGGAATAGTAGGCTCAAAATCCGAAACCGTGGAAATCAAACAGAAAATCGCCACTTTCTGACGTGACGAATTAAAGCTGGAACTCAGGGAAGAGAAGACACTCGTTACCCATGCCAGGGACGAAGCTGCTAAATTCCTGGGTGACGAAATTCACATACTGCACGCCGATGATAAACAGGACCACCGTGGTCAAAGATGTATCAATGGTAGTGTGGGATTAAGCGTTCCCAAAAGCGTAATTAATAGCCATTGCGCTAAATATATGCGCTCTGGGAAAGCCATACACTTAGGACAACGAGTATCGGATGATGCCTACATCCTTAGCCAATATCCAGGAAAGTACCGAGGTAGAGTAGAGTACTACCGTATGGCTGACAACCTCCACACCCTCTCTAGGCTGAAATGGATTATGGAGCTTTCCCTTGTAAAAACTTTGGCTCATAAGTTCAAAACTACTTGCCAGAAAATTTACCAGCATTATCGCGCAACCATTGAGACAAGAGATGGTACTTATAAGGTGCTACAAGTAACAGTGGAACGTGATGGAAAGCCACCTTTAATAACCCATTTTGGTGGAGTTTGTTTACGGTGGAATAAGTGGGTCAAAATTGATGATAATCAGGCTAATCATATCTGGAAGTACGATTGGGAAGTTGTTCAAGGTCTGTGATCCCAGAAATGTGAAATTTGCGGAGCAAGGGACAATATTGAAGTCCACCATATTCGTAAATTAGCAGATATTAAGCAAAAGGGTCGTAAGCAACGCCCCGAATGGATGCTCAAAATGTCGGCACGTAAACGTAAAACCCTTGTGGTTTGTCGTCAATGCCATGAGAAAATCCCATAGGGACGCTAGGATGGTGACGCTCTCAAAACGTAATGGTTACTGGAAAGCGAAGTGATACGGAAACGGTCATGGGTAGTTTGGAGGGGGGTGGTTGGAAAAGTGCCAATCTTGGTAACTCGCTGGCTACCTACCCTACTTCAAGCACGGTTTTGCAGAGCAGCCGCTCTCGTGAGGGAGTCGCTGACTTTAATCTTTAATGCGGCAATTAATATTTTGGATAAGGCGCACCAAACAGACTGGCTATCAATTAGCAAATACCGTGGGACACACGGGAATTAACGCTTCCGGAGAGAAGATCCTCTGCCCAGACTTGGTAACAAGTTTGAGTAAGATCGCTCGTTGAACGAAGAATCCCCGCGTCTTTAGACCGGGGAGTGTCAAAAAAATGCTAGTGGAAAGCAGTTCCACCACTAGAACAATTGTTCCATTGATGCCTTCTCGCCAGCTAAGCCAGCGGGGAAACCAGCCAGACTTTTTATCTTTGAGCTTGGTAATGCAGAGGTGTGCCAACAAAATGATGGCGAAGTGGAGCAATAGACCCGCCAAAACAATGGGTATCATATCTTCTGGTTCGTCAACTTCTCTAGCAGAGTGGGCAACGCCTTTAGCGATCGCAGAAAAGACTGCGACATTGGCACCAGCCCGCGCCCAAGAGATGGGAAAAGGAAGCCATAGAGGCCATAATGATGGGTGCATGGGAATAGTAAACTTGCTTGTTGGTTGCTTGTGATCCTAGTGTTCCCATGCAGCAACTTTAGGCGATCGCATCTCCCGTGGTGAAAGCGATCGCGTTGCAAGTGGCATTGCATAGGAGTATTTGACCGCAATGCCGCGTTATTTGTGCCCTCCGAAAAAAAGCGATCGCATCGACAGTTACGGGATGCGATCGCTTTTTTGAGATGCCTCGGACTTTTAACAACTACAGCTTAGAAAGAAAGCTTATCCCCAGGTAACACAGTTGTCCAGAAAACGTAATTCGGATTCTCGCGGTAGCGGGCGTCGGTCTTCACCATCTGCATAAACTGACGATGCCCCTGGCGACTTTGACCGACCAGACACCCAGCAGACCAAGCACCTACTGTTGCGGCATCGCCTCCCCAATGCTGGTTAATGCCAAAAGTCCCATTCACCACCGAGTCGCCAGTGCGAAACCCGTCTTTGTTTCTGTCTTGATGACCCCTAACTGGCGAGACTTGCACCAGCGCTTCGTGGTCTTTGTGGATTCCTACTATCCACGCCTTATATTGCCCAAACGCAATCCGAAATGCCCCCATCGGGTTAAGCGGTTTGGCGGTGTAATTCCATCCCGGTTCTGTCGTTGCCGCCCAATTGCCAATAATTTGTAAATCGTGATTTAGTACCAATCGCCGATCGTTCCATTTGTTCATCTGGTCGCTATTAACTACGCCGTCGGCATTAACCCCCTCAACGTAGATAATATTTAATTCGCCAGGATTGGTAAATAGTTTATATCCCTGACTTGTCATGTATTCGGCAATCTTTTTAGCAAAATTACTCATTTTCCCTCCCAACTCGAATCGGTACGCCAAACGTTTGATTGAGCGCTTTCAACTTTTGATATTGAACGCTTTGGTCTGGCCACCAAAAAGGTGCATAAACAATGCAATTAAAGTTAGATCCTTGCAGCTTAGATTCAGCCGACTCAAACGAGTAACATTGCTCAATATCTAAGCGCCAGTTCCTCTCTAGCAGCTTGTATTTAATTAACAATACGTCCGCCCTATCGCCAATCAGCAATACGCTCATCTTTGTTTACCTTCCTTCTCTACTAAACTAATAGGGGAGGGGAAGCAATATCCTAAAACCGCAAGACTCAAGGCGCGATAAACGGAATCTCCATTGGACTGGGGCACTGCGTGAAATAAAATAAACATGCTAAACCCGGCTTGCACGCAAAAAATGCAGTACTTGATCTGCATTGTTTACAAAATTTAATATGGCGATATCTATTAAGCTTAATTAATCCTTAAGCGCCATTAGAAAAAATACTAAACTTGAAAATTATCCTACTTACTCGATTCCTCATCAGAGTAGGTGTTTCTCAGCTTCTTGTAACAGGTCTAGCAATGACTGCGCTGCCGCCTCTGGGTCAGCCTCGCAATAGGAGCGCAATGCAGCCAGTAGCGCCCGCTCGGTGAACTCGCTTTTAGATACCGCCAATCGATCGCAAGTGGCACCAATTGCAATAAAAAGTGCCTCTGATATATCTGCCTGAAATCGGCGGCGTCTGTGCTTCAAACAAGTTGACTAGCAAAGGATAAGATAATGATCGCACAATAGGGATTTGAGAGATTTTTATGGCGACACGCACCCCGGCTCTGGCGGCACTAATCAAGCGACTACGTTAGAAGCCGGACTGATTGCAGACATTCGACGCGCTCAGTTTTTAGAGCGCGATGCGCTTCGCAATCCCAGTAATGTCAATCGAATTACCTCCAGCAGTGACGACGATAGTGCCGCCTTTGAAGCCAGAGTAAATTTCCCCATTACCATGACTAGCGATGCTAACGGCAATAGCTCGATCGTGCCAATCGATTATTTTACTGTGCCATCTGGCGGGCAACCTCATTACGTAGCCGGATCTGGCGGCACTGTAAAATCAACCACCATCCAAGGCGCAATTATCGAGCAAACAATTATGCTCAAAAATCTCGAACTAGATCCAGCCAAAAATCCTACCAATGCTAATTACATTACCTGGTCAATTGCCAACGGCACCGTTGGCGGCGTCGGAAACGCGACATTTACTGCCACTTATAACAACATGCCATTAGAAATCACCCTCACCCAAAACGGAGGTCAAACAGAAATAGGTAAAGCATATTTATTGTAATTATGACCCTTATTCCCCTAACAGGCTCGTTCCAGACTCTATTAACCGCCAGGACCCAAAACGCTCAAGTTCAATGCTTTAGCGCTCGTACTGTTTTTAATCAAATTCAATCCCAAATTTTTGATGACTATTATACTTTCGTGCAGCTATTCATTGAATCATTTGACATTGCTGCTAATATAACAAGTCTTAATCAAGCCCCTCTACCCAACATAAACGATTTAGATTCTAGAACTGAGCCAGCTACAAAAATTTATAACAACTGGATAAATTCCGAAAAAGTCGCTATTCAGTTACTTTATGACGATGGGGGTGGTTTATTTAGAAAACAAGGACAGCCAATCATTTTGCCAAATATTCCCTTTCAATTACCGATTCAACATTTACGTCCTTATTTAAGCGCAACCCAAGAAGTGTTGCTAGTCGGGGAATCGGATCGGATAGGCGTTCAAGTACTATCCGATTCAGGGTATCAACAATTAGCCAGTAGCGATGAAATCTTAATTAAAGGACAATGGAAAGCCGAAGTGAAATTGATTGAGAAGAAATCTCAATCTATTGATAATTGGTATCCTATCGGCGTAGATCTACCAGCTAATGAAGCAAAAATAATTCGACCTTTTAATCAGAAACGCCGTGCTTTATACATCGTCAATGCAGGCACAACCAATGTGCGATTTTTTTATGGTCACATTTCCCAAGTTTTGTTAGACACTTGTCCCTACCTAGTCCCCAACGGAACTTTTAACCAAGAAACTTGGGGTAATTATGCGATCGCGCAGCAATTAGTTGCCCTCAGCGTTGGTGGTAACGGCAGGTTGGTAGGAATGGAAGGCAGCATATGACCCGCACTACTAGAACAAGACCAACAAATTCAACCAGGTCTCCCCAACATAATCAAGCTGATGGTGGCGAATCTCCTTTTAGCTTTTCTGCTGACCAAGAACTTCCCGATGGTCTCCGTCGAGTTGGAAATACTCCTTTTTACAACACCCCACCGCAAATAGAAACTAACGAATGCGGTCAAATTCATCCTTCGTTGAGCTATTTCTGCGATATAGATTTACAAGCTCCAACTTCTTTTGCAGAACCTAAGTATGAAATTAGCATCAACGGCTGTGGTGTTTGCATTACTATGGTTCAAAATTATTCAGCTACAGAAACTGCCAGTCAAACTTATTGTTATGTGCTACCTACTTGTAGGAGACGCCCAGAAACGCCACCACAAGAACTTCCCATAGACTTTGATTTTTTTGATAAATTAATCAGGGGAGTAGCTCCTGGTTGTTTTGCTACTTTATTCTTCGGTACTCATGCTATCCACAAATATTATGGATTTACTTTAATTGAAGCTAGTAGCAATCCTGGATATAGTCCTTGGTTTACTAACTTTTCGACCTATACCGATTCATTCGGAAATTTCTCTATGGCACAGTACGAGTTTAGCTATTTTACACGTAGAATACAGTCAGATGGTAACGTTATTTGGCATTATTCGCTCTTGGCAATGTTAAGAGTTGCCAAACAAAGAAATGGTACTGTTGTTTACTATGAACCTGACAAAGCTACTAATGGTCTTTGGCCTACAGGCCCAATTAACTCAATTCAAGATTTCCTTAACAGAGCAAGATTTCATGATGATATGCAGGCAGCTTGGGGCTTTCCCAAACATAATTGGGGTTTTGAGGGACTTCAGTTATCATGCTCTGTTGGTGAAAAATATTGGCCTTTGCCAAGTCCCCCCCCTTATCCTTCTCCTCAACCACGCGATAGAGATATGAATTGTTGTGCTGACGTTAGAAGATTAATTCAAATGGTTGCTATGCTCCAAAAAGAAGTATCACAGATTAAACGCCGCACTGGAGTAGATGAGTTTCCTGTATCCGTACCGCAACTGCTTTT
>NZ_BLAY01000301.1 GCF_020521235.1 Microseira wollei NIES-4236
GATAACTTCAACATGCCGTGTCCCTACATGGGGGGCGTTGTGACTGGGTGTTTGATCGGTTTTGGGACACGGCATGGGAGATATTTTGCCAGATACAGATAACTTCAACATGCCGTGTCCCTACATGGGGGGCGTTGTGACTGGGTGTTTGATCGGTTTTGGGACACGGCATGGGAGATATTTTGCCAGATACAGATAACTTCAACATGCCGTGTCCCTACATGCTGGCCTTTTGGCGGATTTAATATGAAACTTTGGCTTAAAATCTCTATATTTTGCGGGATTTTGCTGCTAACACTTTCAGCGGATCTAGCATTATTTTCGCGGACAAATTTAGTAAATAAATTTACTTGTACTTACCAAGGAAAGCCGCTTTACGGTAGAGTCAAATTTGTTGAAAGTTTTCAAGATATTAAGGTCAAGGTCGTTACAACCTCGCCTGACTTGAGGGTAAAAATGGTCACAAACTCAACAACTCGGTGCGGGGAATGGGCAATTGTCGAGTTTTTGCCCAATCTTAAGGTGCAGTTTGTGGAGACGCTTCCCGATATCGAAATTCAATTTGTTGAAGATAATCCGGGTGTTTAAACTAAAGAATCTCGGTTTCTTTATTGCCGAATTGGAATTGCGATCGCAAATTGCGCTCCTTGTCCCGGCGCAGAAATACAATTAAGCTGACCGCGATGTTTTTCGACAACAATCTGATAGCTAATTGTTAATCCTAAACCAGTTCCTTTACCAACGGGTTTGGTTGTAAAGAAGGGGTCAAATAAACGATTTTTTACCTGTTCTGTCATGCCGGAACCGTTGTCAGCAATCCGAATATTTACCCAACCCTTGTTGACAACGGTACAAATCCGAATAGTAGGTAATTGGCAATTGGTAATTGGTAATTGGTTATTGGAGTTTTCTTGACTGTTGCCCATGACCAATGAGCGATTAGCCATCACCTCTTCTAAAGCATCAATTGCGTTGTTTAGCAAGTTCATAAACACTTGGTTCAATTGTCCGGCATAGCACTCGATTTGGGGCAGCTTGCCGTATTCTTTTATCACCTGAATTTCAGAACGATCGGGCTTGCCTTTGAGGCGGTTTTGCAAGATCAGCAGCGTGTTATCGATGCCTTCGTGGATATCAACCGGCTTCATTTCCGCTTCATCGAGTCGCGAGAAGTTCCGCAAACTCAGGACAATTTGACGGATGCGCTCCGTCCCGATATTCATAGAATTGAGGAGTTTGGGTAAATCTTTGACCAGAAAATCCAGGTCGATGTCTTCGATTTCGGTTGCAATTTCCCGATTGGGTTCGCGATAGTGTTTTTGGTATAGCTGGATCAGGCGCAGCAAATCTTGAGTGTATTCATTGACGTGGGTAAGATTGCCGTGGATAAAGTTAACCGGGTTGTTAATTTCGTGAGCAACGCCAGCAACTAATTGCCCCAAACTAGACATTTTTTCAGTTTGAATCAGTTGAGCTTGGGTTTGCTGTAGTTCGCGCAATGCTTGTTCGAGTTGTTGGGCTTTTTCTTGGGCAATACGAGTAGAATTTTGGCTTTGAGCGTAGAGTTCTGCTTGAGCGATCGCGATCCCCAGTTGGTCGCAAACTGCCTGCAACAATTCCACTTCCTCATCAGTCCAAGATCGAACATAATTATGTTCTATGCAGGCAACGACGCCAATCGCACCGCTTCCCGTATGAATTGGCAGGTCCAGTAGAGATTTGTACCCCAAAGACTGAAAGAATTGCCGTTCTACTGGATCGGTTATCCCGTCGATATCATCCACTCGGTAAATTGCCAAATTTGAGAGCGTTTGTGCTAGAGATCCCGTCACATCAGCGGGATAGTAACCCAAAAGGCTGAACAAATCCTCATTTTTGGCTTCATGCACGACATCCCAAGCAGGTGGGAAGGCGTTGGGGAGGTACCAAATAAACAGACAGCGATCGATTTGCAGCAGGGATCGGATCTGTTGCACCGTGGTTGCCAAAATGGTGTCGAGGTCGAGAGATTGACGAATTTGGCGAGAAACGCGGTTGATTAGTGCTTCCCGTTGCGCTTTTTGTCGCAGTTGCCCTTCTGATTGTCGCAAAGCTTCTTCTGCCTGCTTGCTCTCTGTAATATCATTCACGGTACCGATAATCCGATAGATTCTTCCTCTCTCATCCCGCACTGGCGTGAGATTCGTTAAGGCATAGGTATCTACATCGCCGAATGTTACGCACTCTTCATAGGAAATTGCCGCACCCGCCTGAAGGCATTTTGTATAATGCTGTCGCACAGATGCTCCTAAGACTTGACCAAATATCTCTTCTGGAGTCTTACCGTACCACTCTTTGCTGCTAAGTCCGCTGATGCGTTCGCCGACAGGGTTGATCCCAATGCAGTGCAAGTCTCCATCTTCCCGTACATCTAGGACAAAAACTGTCTGTTCCACCCCCTCGTAGATGCTGCGTAAAAACTCTTCTTTTTGCTGCAATGCTTCTTGTGCTTGTTTGCGATCGCTAATATCTTGAACGTATGACCAAATAAACTGTTCTCCCTCTTTTTCCACAATCAATCCTGCCAAAACTACGCGAACCAGATGCCCATCTTTGTGAATATACTCTTTTTCATAAGGGCCATACTGCCCTGTTGTTCTCAAACTTTCTAACTGCATTTGTTCTTGTTCGGCATATTTTTCTGGCGTAATATCCCAGTACGACAGGTTTAAAGTCTCTTCCACCGTGCGACCGATAATAGCCGCGTAAGCCGGATTTATGTAAACCAGTTTCCCATCCAGACGGCACAAGGCTAAACCAATCGGACACCGATCCAATAAATAACGATTGTGTATTTCGGTTTCTGCTAAAGTTTTTTCAACTAATTTTCGTTCGCCAATTTCTTTTTTTAATTGCTCGATCGTCTGCTTTAATTTACGGGTTCGATCTTCAATTTCTCTTTCTAATTTTTCATTCGTCTTTGCCAGTGCTTCTTCTGCCATTTTTCTGGCGGTAATATCCCGCACGATCCCAATTAGACCAATAATATTTCCTTGGGGATCGCGGTAGACGCTTTTTGTAGAAAGAAATGTTCGCATCATGCCTTTTTCGTTTACTACTTCCTCAAGTACTTGAGTTTCCCCCGTCTTCATGATGCGGCGGTCATTCTGCTTCAGTTGACGACCGATTTCTTGAGGAAATACCTCCGTATCATCTTTGCCAATAATTTCTGCAACTGACTTACCAATCACCTTCGCACCCGCCGCGTTGATCATCGCGTAACGTCCTTTAAGATCCTTGACAAACAGGGGATCGGGAATTCCTTCAACTACTGCACTCAAGAGGGTGGCGCTTGCTTCCAATTCCTCTTGAGTTTGTTTTAAAGCTAATTCTGCCTGTTTGCGCTCGGTGATGACTTCTGTAAACATAATGATCCCACCAATTTCACCGGCACTATTGCGCCACGGGTGGATCTCCCACCTCACCCAATCTATCGTTCCATCGGCGCGTGTAAAGCAATCTTCTTCACTTTTTTCTACCGCCCCAGCTAAACAACGCTGGTGTATTTTTTTCCAACGGTCTGGAATTTCTTCAAACACTTCGTAATGCGAACGACCGATGATATTTTGGTTACCCAGATTGTAATCGGTTAACCACCTGCGACTGGCTAATATGTAGTGCATCTGCCGATCAAACATCGCGATCGCCACGGGGCTGTGTTCCAAAAATAACCGGAATAGATCTTGATTTGCTCTTGAGTCTATTAGCAACTGTGGGTCTATTTGGGTAAATCGATACATATTTCTTACCTGATTACACTTGCTAAACTAACTCGCTGCGAGTTGCTAAATAAGGGGTTTAGGCTAAAATGTATTATAACAATTGTAAAAGTGATGACTAGGGTATTTTTACAGAAAAACTCCAAATCGATATGCTAGGAAGTTAGAAGTGGTGAATTTGAGGAAAATTGCTAGTAGTAAAAATGCGATCGCAATTCGCGGTAATCTTGTAGAAATGCGAGACTTCGCATCTGCTATGTCTTTGAACCAGTCAGTTTAACACCTTCGCAGTCGATGACGAACCTTCCTTTAGAACAAGTAAAAAAAAATACCGCCAGCGTACCTAACTCAGTAGAATCCTCAAGTTGGTCGAACTTACTGCAACAGCTACTAGACCAACAATCCCTCTCTTGCGACCAAGCGTCGGAGCTAATGCAAGGATGGTTAAATGAAGAAATTCCCAGAGAGCTATCGGGGGCAATTTTAGCCGCACTCCAAGCCAAAGGCGTTTCAGCCGACGAATTGACTGGTATGGCTAAAGTTTTGCAAGCTCAGTCCCTAGCAGGGGAGCGGCGGGAAGATGGGGAGACGGGGAGACAGGGTGACGGGGAGAAACACAATATCTTGGCGTCCCTCAATTCCCCATGTCCGATTATTGATACTTGCGGTACTGGTGGGGATGGAGCTTCGACGTTTAACATTTCGACTGCGGTGGCTTTTGTAGCGGCAACTGCGGGTATACCCGTCGCCAAGCACGGTAACCGTTCTGCCTCTAGTCGGGTAGGGTCGGCGGATGTATTGGAAGCGTTGGGAGTAAACCTGAGCGCACCTGGAGAGAAAGTGGAAGCAGCGCTCAAGGAAGTAGGCATAACGTTTTTGTTTGCCCCTGGATGGCATCCAGCGCTCAAAGTGGTGGCACCGCTGCGGCGCACGTTAAAGGTGCGAACGGTGTTTAATTTATTGGGACCGTTGGTGAACCCGTTGCGCCCCACAGGGCAGATCATTGGGGTATGCGATCCCAAACTGCTGTTAACAATTGCCCATGCTTTGCGCCAACTGGGGACGCAACGAGCGATCGTTTTGCACGGACGGGAAAAGCTGGATGAGGCAGGATTGGCAGATCTAACCGATTTGGCAATACTTTCTGAACAAACGGTGCAGGTAACTGCGATCGATCCCCAACAGTTGGGTTTAACTTTTGCACCGACGGAGGCGCTGCGAGGCGGCGACGTGGAGGAAAATGCCGAAATTTTGCGAAATGTCTTGCAAGGGAAAGCCACTCAGGCGCAACAGGATGCAGTGGCTTTAAATGCATCCTTGGCACTCCAGGTAGGCGAATCGATCCCGATGGGAAACCATGCACAGGGCATTGCTCGTGCTAGAGATATTCTCAATAGCGGGGAAGCTTGGTCTAAGTTAGAGCAGTTGGTTGAGTTTCTGAAGCTCTATTGACAAATAACTTATGAACTCAAGTTGCTAGTTATCTTTTTAGGTCTGTTAATAGCTAATGGCTAATAGCTAATGGCTAATGGTAGAACAGAAAAATATTACCATGAGCAATTAGCAATTAGCCATTAGCAATTTAGTAACCGATGATGGTTATAACTAGCAACTTGAGTGATTAAATGTTCACCACATTTGAACTGTATACAGGTGATAACGGGAAGGGTGAATCATAAGGAGACGCCGGAGTAGAGGTTAATCCGTCGCTAGGTTTCTCGATACTAGCAGCAGGAATTGCTGGAACTGGTGCTACTTGCCAACCAGTAGAAGCATTGTAGGTGTAGTAGTTACCTGCAACAGCAATCTTCATCGAGCCATCCAAGCCATAGTAATTTTGAATGGCTAGGGAACCATTTAACCCCAAACCGATGTTTAGATCGCTACCGCTGACTGTGGGAGTTAAATCGGAGAGACTGTAACCAGACAACTCCAGAACATCTGAGGAATTGGTGAATTTTAAGATATCGTTCCCAGTGAAATTGCCAGGAGTATAACCTGCAAAACGATTGGCAGCAGCGTTAGCGATAATTTCGTCATTACCTGGCGAGTTGATCAGCTTTTCAATCGTCGTATCGTAAGCCAAGGTAGTACCAAAGCTAGAGGTGCTGTAGGAAAATTCGGTAACGTAATCTACGTAGGGCGAACCGTTGTAGGCTGCCTGTGTTGTCAGAATACCACCTGGGTTCATGTCGAAGCGGTAATTGCCAACAGGCAAGCTGGAAAAATCCAAAGTGTCGTTACCGCTGCTGTCCCACAGAGATTGCTTGATTGGGGTAGTACTGCTACCGTTAAACTGACCATTGACTGTATAGCCATAAACGCTGCTGAAAGAATAGGTTGTATCTCCTGAGTTATTACTGTTGGCTCCATAGAGGTATTGCAACGATCGCAAGTCATAAGCCATTGGCGTTATCGCGTAGCTACCAGCATAGGGTGGGTCGTCGTTGTATGTCATCACCGTGTTGGTGTTGTTATCTTCCTGAGGAAGTAACGTCGGTGAATCCTCAAATGGGTGTTTCAGACCCAGCGCATGGAAAGTTTCGTGAATAATGCTTTGGTAACCAAAATTACCAGGGCTTCCTGAGAAGCTTTTGTTAGGGTCGCTCTCGAAGTTCGAGCTAAAGTGTACGTCACCTGATCGGGGGTCAATATTCGAGGAGGGATAATAAGCGTAGGTGTAACTCGGACCATCGGAGAACATGTAGCGAAGGACACCATAGTTGGTAGCACTATCCTGCACTTCAACAAAATCGACATTGAGCGACGACTCCAACGAGGTCAAGATAGAACGGACATTGTTCTTAACAGGATCGCTGACTTCAGAAACTGTTTCGTCGCCGTAGTAAGAACCGGCAGCTGCATCCCTGAGGAAGCTGTAAGTAATCTTGCCGCCATTCAAGCTAGTGTTCCAATGGAACACATTCGGATCCAACAGCGCATCAGTAGACGAATTGCCTGATCGAGAACCTGTTGTAGCAAAGGGAGCGATAACGGTATCGTTATCGGCAATATTCACCGTGGCACTATTTGCCGCGCCGACAGTATAAGCACTATTGGCAGCGAGGGTGAGGTTGACGGTTTCCGCCGCTTCCACCACCGTGTCGTTGATAATGTCGATCGGTAATGTGACGCTGGTAATACCCGCCGCAAAGGTAATGCTGTTGTCGATCAAACTATAATCGCTGCCGTTACCTGCGGTGCCAGCGATGGCGTAGTTAACTGTGAGTGGGGAGGCGGTACTGCCGGTGCGGGTAAAGGTGAATTGTCCGGGGTTAAGTGCAATGCCGCTATCGGTTTCGCCAGCATTGGCGTCGCTGGCGGTGATGGTAACGATGGGTAAAGTATCGTTATCGGCAATATTC
>NZ_BLAY01000302.1 GCF_020521235.1 Microseira wollei NIES-4236
CGCTGTGACAGGAGTTCACGCGTGTCCTGTGCCAATCTGGGGTCCATGGGGGAAAGGCAAACACCAGGCACCATGGGATATTTTTCCCCAGTCCATTCCTACTAGGCACTTTTACCCCCTAGCTACCCCCCCCCACCCGCTCCTCCCAACTCCCCCCACTCCCCCCCCCCCCTTTGCCCCCCCCCCCCCCCCTCCCCCCCCATCCCCTTTGCTCCCCCCACTCCCCTTTGCTCCCCCCACTCCCCCCACTCCCCTTTGCTCCCCCACTCCGGCGTCTATTGTCCCAATGCGCGGCTGGTAGCCTTTCTGGCTTACAGGCAGAGCGCACAGCAGCGAGAGTGGGAAAATCAACCAGTTGGCTGAGCAGACTTAAACAGAAATTGGGTGATGCTTTCCCCGATGCTATCGCGCAATTCGACCCCGATGGCTACCGCTGGAAATGGCACGAGGGGAAGTTTTATTATGGGATTGCACCAGGTGCAGTTGATGACAATGGCTCAAAGGCGCTCGCCCACTACAATTGAGGTAAAAATTCACAGCGCGCTGCGCCTCAAATTTTTTTGCAGTGAATCATTACACTGAAACAAAGGTTATAGGTCGCCCAAGCGTAAGTCCTGAAAGCAAAGGTCAGCTAGTGGTGGGTAGTTCGCGCTAAAATGCAGCCAGCTTAGATTTTTCGCCCTGTTAGTGACTGCTGATCAGATCGCGATGCAACCACCGCTTCCCATTGGCACCGTCGTGCAAAACCGCTACCGCTTGCTCAAGATTTTGGGTCAAGGGGGGTTTGGTCGAACCTATCTGGCAGAAGATACTGGGCGCTTTAAGGAACGATGCGCGCTCAAGGAATTTATTCCCGTGCAAACGGGTGCTTACACGCCAGAGAAGTCTAAAGAACTTTTCCAACGGGAAGCAGCTACGCTTTATCAAATTCAGCATCCGCAAATTCCCCAGTTCCGCGCCACCATCGAGCAAGATGGACGCCTGTTTTTAGTGCAAGACTACGTAGAAGGCAAAACCTATAGCACGCTGCTAACCGAGCGCAAGTCACAGGGAAAAAGATGCTCCGAAGCTGAGGTTTTGCAACTTTTACAGCAGATGTTGCCAGTATTAGACCACATTCACGCTAAGGGGATTATTCATCGCGATATCTCGCCGGATAATATCATCCTGCGCGTGAGCGATCGCTTCCCCGTCCTGATCGACTTCGGCGTGGTCAAAGAACTCGTCACCCGGTTTCAATCCCCCCAAAAAATCCCCACGCTCACCACAGTGGGTAAAATGGGCTACGCGCCCCCAGAACAAATTCAAACCGGACGCGCTTACCCCAGCAGCGACCTCTACGCTTTAGCCGTTACCTGCGCCGTTCTGCTCACCGGACAAGACCCCCAAGATTTATACGATGAAACCAGTTTGAGTTGGACTTGGTATCGATGGATACCGCCGGTCAACCCCGGATTGACGGCGGTGTTGAATCGGATGTTGAGTTATAAGCCGAGCGATCGCTACTCGGACGCCCGCGAAGTCGCCATAGCGCTAAAATCTTCCTACAACAACCCAGCGCAGTCCAAAATACCGCCAACCCAGGTGCAAGCAACCCCTGCTCCCCAATACTCGCAAATCCAGACGGTAGCGGTAAATCGTGGCGGAGCAATTGGCGCAGCAACTGCTGCGCCAATTGCTCAAAGTCAGTATCCTTCTAACCAACCAAACCCAGTAATTCCCGCAGCTACAGAAAGGTCGAGTTGGGATAACCCAATGCTAGTTATCTTTGTGGGAATGTTCTTGGCTATATTGGCGGGAGTTGGCTCTTGGGCGATCGTCAGTACTATCCTCAACAATCCAGCCCAGGTCAAAACCATATTGACGCCGATACCGACGCCCACGGTTTTTGATAATCCAACCGACTCAACGCCCACACCAACTCCAATCGAAACCCCTACACCAACCCCCGAACCCGAACCCGTCACCTCTGAGGAACGCCTCAACTTGTTGCCGGGTGATAGTCTTTCTACCCCAGGAAATCTCAAAGCCAACGAAACGGCAAATTATATCATTAACGGCACGAAAGGTCAACAGTTAAGCGCGTCTTTGGAAGAAGAAGGGGTGTTGATCACGATTTTGGGGCCAAAGGAAGAACCTGTAGATGACCGTTCCACAAGAGTGACGCGCTGGGAAGGGGTACTGCCAGATAATGGGAATTATACGATCCAACTACGCACGGTGCGGGGGGTTCAAGAGGGCGCCTATAGGCTCAATCTGCGCTTAACTAACCCAGAACCAACACCAACGCCGACAGAGACACCAACGCCGACACCAACGCCGACAGAAACACCAACGCCGACACCAACACCAACGCCGACACCCACCTTGGGTGAAAATCCATTTCCGGGCGAGGAATTTAAGGTCGCACCGCCTGCTACGAATGAATATGAGGAGGAACCGCTGGATTTGCCACCCGGTAATGCCAGCGCCCAAATTTCTGGTAGAACGAGTCAACGCAGAATCAAGCGATACTTGGTTTATGCTCAAGCAGGACAGGTACTGAGCGCGAGAATTCAAACGGGAGCTTCTGCGGCAAGGTTGGATATTCGCCATCCCAACGGTCAATTGGTGGAAAATGCCTCTGGGCTGGGAGAATGGGAAGGGAAGGTAGATTCGAGCGGTGAGTACAAAATTGATGTGACGGCAACCGAGGCAACAAATTTTACGATTGAGGTAAATGTTCGACAATAGTAGCTAATTGCTAATTGCTAATTGCTAATTGCTAATTGCTAATTGCTAATTGCTCATGAATGCACTTTTGATTGCTGGTACTGATACGGATGCGGGAAAAACAGTTTTAACGTCAGCGCTGGCGGCGTACTGGCAAATTTACTGTCGGAGTCGGAGTTTAGGGATTTTTAAGCCGCTTCAGACTGGAGTGGGGGATCGCGAACTCTACAGTCAAATATTCTCGCTCAATCAATCCCTCCAAGAAATTACACCGCTGCACTTTAGCGCACCCCTCGCCCCGCCTTTGGCGGCGGAACGGGAAGGACGCCAAATCGAACTAGGAAAGGTTTGGCAGGCGTTTGAGAGCTTGCACAAACAGCGGGATTTTGTTTTGGTCGAAGCGCTGGGGGGACTTGGTTCTCCTATCACCCACGAACTCACGGTGGCAGATTTAGCCAGGGACTGGGGATTGCCTACAGTGTTGGTCGTGCCGGTACAATTGGGTTGCATCGGTCAAGCTGTTGCCAATGTTGCCCTCGCGCGTCAGTCTAAAGTCCAGCTTAAAGGTATTGTCCTCAATTGTGTCAAACCTTGTTCAGACCAAGAAATAGCTGATTGGGCATCAATCGATCTGATTCAATCTTTGACAAATACCCTGGTTTTAGGTGTTATACCTTATTTAGATGAGCCAACCGATCTCAACAAGTTGGCTCACGTTGCCTCTCATCTGGAGCTAGAACGGTTGATGCCGGTTTGATTGACATTTCTGAGTTGAGCGGACGCTTTTGATTCGCTGCCAATAACTCATCCAGAGAAGTTTGCAGGTGCGTCAACACCTTATACAAGAAAGCTCTGACTAAGGCATAGTCAATGTCCGAATTCCCGTTCTTCTCCGCTTCCGTCAGAGACTCTATTGGTTCTCTTAGCAGTTGTTGAAAGCGTGGAGGTAGGACAGCGTTCGCGCAGCGTGCCGGATGGCATATCGCTTGCCAGTCCAATTCTAATCTTGCGCTAATTTCGATAAAGTTTAGATAAGAAACTCGCCTGCCATTGAGATAGCTGTAAACTGTGGAGCGACTGATTCCTATCGCCTCAGCCAAATCCTGCTGGCGATAAAAGCGACGATATAGTGCCTGCTTAACTGTTGGGATATGCTCACTAGCCACTCTGATTCCCGGTGTTCTTGCCATAGTAGCTGAAGAAAATGAAGGTTTTTGTGTTAACAAAAAAGCTCAAATCCAGGACACACAAAACTCTGATTGATATCACGTCCGGTAGCAACGGTTGTGTAACTGCTAATAGCTAATCGCTAATGGTTAAATAAAAAAGAAACAGTCAATCATTACTGAGCAGCTCTCGAGGCAATTGAAAAGCTCGCAATTAGCAATTAGCAATTAGCTATCCATACACTACCGATCTCTCGCGGACATGATATGACAGACACGATGCCTAATGCTGTGGCGGTATTGCGTACGCCACAACACTACAGGTCTGTGCAATTAATTGCTCTGTCGTGCCAGACAAAACTTACTCCCAGGGCGCATTTCGCTCCCTTTGACGGAAAGCTTCCTGCTTCAACCGGGAGTCGGTTCCAACAGTCCCCAGGCGTAAATTCCGCGCTTGCCGCACTTACAAGCGTTTTTTGCGGCATTTTCCCAATTTATCGCCCCATTTAAGTCACGCTCGCTGGAAATGCCCCACCGATTGCATCGCCTGTGTCATCTTGCTTTGACTACAAGTTGGGATTGGCTTTTGACCAATGGTTGGGTTATAATCGGATTTTGTCATGGCAAACTGAGGCAGTCCTTTGCTGCTGGAAGTTTGAACAAATACCGTTCCTGTTGACACCAGGAAGCGGAAATCGAATTCACGTGTTTTTAACAGCGAAGACCCCAGCGTGCCCTACTAACACACTGGGGTCTTCGCTGTTAAAAAACAGCCTATCACGTACTCGCCGCGCCAGTCAATAGTTTTAGATATACGCCTCCAATTATATTATTATAGTCGTTGGCTTGATTTATTGATGGACTTATGCTTGACTTATGCCTGAGTTATGCTTGACTTTCAAGAGTACATAGTGTTGCGTCAGTCCTGGGTTTAATGGCGATACAGACATCCTTGTTTTGTTTTGTTTGATACGAAAACATTTCTGTTCACTTCAGCTACTATGGCAAGAACTTCAGGAATCAGAGTGGCTCCAGAGCATATCGAAACAGTTAAGCAAGCTCTACGTCGTCGCTTTTATAGCCAGATGAATTTGGCTGATACTGTAGGCTTGGCTAGATCGACTGTTCAAAGCTTTCTTAATGGTAAGCCGGTTCACCTTGGGAGTTTTATAGAGATTTGTGGACAATTGGGGCTGGACTGGCAAACCGTCGTCGAGCTACATACCACTGCTGCAAAAGAGGCGAATAATGCTCCTGCATCTCTTCCTACATCTACAGAAGATGATGAGCGGATAGAATCTATTGCCAAACGCAATGCTGACATTCTCGTAACTCTGTTCAAAAATATTCGCAGTCAACTACCATCCGATGTCTCTGATGAAGTTGTAGCGAATCTGGCTAAGGCTGCACTCTCTGAAGCTAAATACTATAGCGATTCTCAGTTGGATGAAACAGAAGAACCCCAGTAGCCAAACCCAGGGAGAATATCTTGAGGGGCGATCGCCCTTCGGTTCCTCTTGAGTTATCTTAATAGCTTTTTCGATCGTTTTTCTGGGTCAGGCGATCGCTCCGATGGCCCAAAATCGTCGGGTAATATCGTGTCCGGTTGCATCGGTTGCGTTTGGAGAGCTGGGGGAGCAAAGGGGAGCAAAGGGGATGGGGGAGAAAAAACGCTTTTTCGCACAATCAACTATACACAACTGATCTCTCGCGGACATGATATAATTCTTCCACAGAAATAGTTGGTCTTTTTCGGAGATTCTTGTGGGATGAGCCGGAGGGCCCGTCGCTTGATTCGATTTAAATGGGGAGCAACTTATTTGCCGCCACACCGATGCGATCGCTCGCTGTGATATCATGTCCGCTTGAAGACCCATAGTTGGGACTGACGCGGGGACGCCCAGACGCTCTGACGCGGAGAATTTTAATTAAGGGTAATCGACCGGACATGATATGAGATGTGAGTAACGACAAAGTCTAAAGCCAGGGGCTTTCATGCACGGTTTCGGGTAAAGAAGCGTTACATAGTTTGGTTTTTCCCTGTCCCCCTGCTTATACTGACATGATATTATTGGGTGATGTTAAGAAAACTACTCATTCCCTGGCATAAAAATACAGCAACTACTTTCTCTGCGATGATTGGCAACCTGGATTGACCGTGCAAGATGTAACCAGTAACAAGCAAGAGATTTTTTGTACAGAAAGTGAACAAAGCAATGTCGAGCAACTTGGAATCAACTCAGCCGGAAGAACTAACTCAATTTGTCGGCAAGCATTTCATCTATACTTATGAGAATGGCTGGCAGTACGAACTATATGTGAAGAACGCCAGAACCATAGAGTATCGAATCCACAGCGGCATGGTCGGCGGGCGGTGGGTCAAAAGTCAGCAAGCCAATATTGTCAGGTTGTCGGATGATATCTTCCGGATTTCGTGGGATGAACCAACTGGAACTTGCGTCAGTCTTGCCTTTATATTAAACGCTGGTAAGGTTCATGGAGTAGCCTTCTTCCCCGCATGGATTGTGGAAAATCCCCAGTTAACTGTCTGTTTTCAGAATGAGCATGAAGATGAGATGTATCGTTATCGCGATGCTGGTCCAACCTATCCCAAACTCGTAATAGATGAGTTTGCATCTATTACCTTTCAGGAAGATGTTGGCCCAGATCGGGAAGATATTATTGCCTGCTCTCCAGAACAACTACCGGAAAATTACGCTTCTAGACGCAATTGAGATGGTAAGCGACGTTGGGTGGAACCGTTTGATTTACAACCAGAACCTGGAAAAATATTTTTCTGTTTCTGGAGTTTGAAAATCTAGAACGTAAAGATAAATATTTGGGCTTGATTTTTTATAAAAAAAAATCAAATATATATAAAAAAAATTTGACATTTGAGCGTTGATTTATTTGAGTATCTATGTGATAATTAGATTGAAAAATTTGATTAGTATATTGCTGGAGGGTAAGCATGAATACTAAAAATGAGGGTTTGTTGTGGTTATTTAAAGAAAAATACACCTAAAAATAACGGGAGATTGGTAGCCCCGTCAATTTATTGCGGGGCGGAAAATCGACACGAGCGGTTTTAACCGCAGTCAATATTAAGCTTAACTAATGTTGATTCTTGACATTGGTGAAGA
>NZ_BLAY01000303.1 GCF_020521235.1 Microseira wollei NIES-4236
ATCTTCTGGTTGAGAGCAAAATTTATTGGGTGCCGTCTCCCTACCAATGCCCACCAATAGATTTCTGACTGTAGGGACACGGCATGAGATCATCTTCTGGTTGAGAGCAAAATTTATTGGGTGCCGTCTCCCTACCAATGCCCACCAATAGATTTCTGACTGTAGGGACACGGCATGAGATCATCTTCTGGTTGAGAGCAAAATTTATTGGGTGCCGTGTCCCTACAAAACCCCTTAAAACGGATTGTAACTATTTTTTATGATCGGACTCTTGCAGAAATTGGATTTTTTGGCATGGACTCTTGCAAAAGTTTCCCCGGGCGCTCAGACTGAAATTTAAGGCTATATCCTGATTGATATAGCTCAGATTTCCCATTGCCTGATATTTTTGCTACAAGTCTTATGATTCAGTTCGTTTCCTTTACCTACAAATGGTTGCAACGCGGGTGGATGATATTTTTACTCATCCTTTGTTTAAATATCTTTGCACCCGCAACAGCAGTCGCAGCACCACCTACTGCCCCAGTTACACCCATAGAAGTTAAGGTTAGTTTGGGTAATCAAGCAAACGAGTTAAAGTTTTTCCCAAATCACCTCGAATTCCTGGCGGGGAAGATGTATAAACTCGTACTAGATAACCCCAGTCCCCAAAAACATTACTTCACCGCTAAAGACTTCGCCGATGGAGTCTGGACGCAAAAAGTCCAAGCTGGCAAAGTAGAAGTAAAAGGCGCCATCCACGAGTTGGAATTATTGCCGGAAGGCGTTGCAGAATGGGTGTTTGTACCGATGAAACGGGGAAATTATACCCTACGCTGTCCCATACCGGGACATACAGAGGCGGGGATGACGGGGACGATAGCGATCGCGCCTCAGTAGAAGCGATATTGTCAGACAAAACAAATTACTAAAAGGTTGAATTTCCGGTAATTTTTTTTACCGGAAATTCCCACCAAACTATGCCATAAACCGGGTTTCTTCGGAAATCTCCAGTTGACAAATCAAATATTTTTCAGATCAACCCGGTTTCTTTGCGTAAGTCCTGTATTTCTTAATCAAAGATTCTTCCCCAATTGGAATCAAGTTTATTGCTTGAGTTCCAAACTTAATAACGCCGGGAAAATCTGTTGCGATCGCCGCCGCCGCCGCCTCGGTTATCCCCACCGCGTCCGCCTCTTTGTTCCCGGGGTTTTGCTTTATTGACTTTCAGGGTGCGATCCATCCATTCTGCACCATCGAGAGCCTCAATAGCAGCAGATTCTTCAGCTTCTGAAGCCATTTCCACAAAGGCAAAGCCACGCTTTCTACCAGTTTCCCGATCGGTGGGTATCTGAACCCGCTTCACGGTACCATATTCAGTAAATACATTCATAATATCGTCTTGCGTGACTTCGTAAGACAAGTTGCCTACATAAATTGACACAAAGTCTCTCCAGAATCAGAAGGTGTAGAGAGGTCGATCGGTCGAGGAGTCTGTAAGTTTTACTGACAAACGCGATCGCCGAATTTATTTCTCAGGTGAGATCTTAACATAGACTCTCTTGGGACTAGCCAAACCTCTATCCGCAGACGTAGGGCGATTTCCCTATTCTGGGTATAGGACTGGCGGAGGCGATTCCTCGCCAGTCCTATACTATGCTCAAGCTAGCGCACTCACGCCGGGATTATAATCTTGCACCGCAGATAGCCGCCATTTGGCTTCGCCCTCCAATTCTAAAACCTGCTGGTGGTACTTTTCCGCGATTGGAGTGAATCTGTACAAACTGCGCTCGAATTTATCTTCCCACAAATACTCATGTCTTTTTTTTTACTTAACATTGAACATTTGATGCCGCTTGCGCGTAGTTATCGAGCTTTTTACTTATATCTGAGTTTACTAAGTTTGCTGTTATCACCACAATAAAGGTGATAATAATAAATTTAGCAAATACTTATTATAACAAATTGAATGGCAATTTGTATTGTGACCCCTTGCTCAATCTGCGGACATTATGTATGCTGAAATTAAAATTAATTTTGATTCCTAATTTAGTAGTATTTCAAATTAACCATTTGAGCAATCAGGAGGATATTTATGAAAGGCTCTAGCTCGTAAAATGAAGGATTGAAAAAATATCAATCTCCCTTGATGGTGAAGTTGAACTCTGTAAAATACGCCACATTAGGCGGTCAATTTGGGGCAGCAATTGACCTGGAAGGAAAGTGGCGTCGCTAGTGTAAACAACGATTAGGCAACCAGGAACTTCTCTGGATATAAATAATTTATATCCAGGCCAAGAAGTTCCTGGCATAAAAAAATGAAATATTTATTGCTATTGTATTTTTTTTTTGTAATGGTTAAATAACAAAAGCCATGATTTTTTTGTATTTTTTTATCAAATAAATAGAGGAGAAAATAACAATGAAACCGCGCTTTTTTTTAGGGGATTTCTCAACATTTAATTCGCCAAATAACCTCTTTTAAAATTCTCTAACAAAAGCAGAGAGAGCTTGGGATGATTCACATAATTTGTGGGTAAGTGGTTGCTGGAAGCAATCTGAAATAATATGTGTTTACGAAGGGGCTGCTCGTTTAGCTATATTAGGAGAATGCCTTGAAGAAACACAGGTTGTAGCGGAATTATTTCGTAGCTTTGTTAGCCATAAAAACTATAACAAGCTTAGGAAGTTAGCGGGTAATTACAACATTATTGTACAGGATGAAACAGGAATTAAAGTTTTTACATATCTAGCTGGACTGAGAAGAGTTTTTTATTCAACACATGAATCTGTTGTGTTTTTTTCATCCTCCAGCATAGTATTGAAACAACTCGTAAAAGCAAGTCTTAATCCTAGTTGGTTAGCTGCAAATATGATGTGTGACACTATGCCGGAGATACTACAATGTTCTTCTCCTTTTCAGAATGTTGAGGTTATGCCAGCAGGGGATTTTTTACAAATATCCTCAGAACAAGTTAGGTGTAGGCAATATTGGACGCCGTCGAGAAGTTTTGAAAATATAGCAGAAGCATCAAAAGAGCTTCGCAAACAGCTTTGGATTTCTGTTGAGCGGAGAGTTCGTGCTTGTAATGACGTAACCAGCGATCTTAGTGGGGGCCCAGACTCCACCAGTCTAGCTTTGATAGCGGCTAAAATTCTTGCTAAGCGAGGTTTAAGCTTAAAGACAGTAACTCTCGAAGGGGAAGGTGCTTCTTCTGATGATATTAATTGGGTTAAGTCAATAACGGCTCTACACCCTGAGCTGGTACATTCAATAATAAGTAATTCTCACTTAGCTGATTTTACTGTAGATATAGGACAATTCCCCCTAACCAATGAGCCTAGCGGGCTTGAGTCTATTATTCCTAGATTTAAGCATTGGTGGAACTACGTTAAGTTGCAGAAATCTGAGCTTCACCTAAGCGGATCAGGTGGAGACTGCGTACTTCAGGCTCATGAATCCTATTTAATTGATTTGATTATTAGAAAAAAAATATAACTTTTATTAACTATTGCTATGGAGATTCAAAGGTTTTTGGTATTGCCCGATTAGGTTTAATTTTAAATACAATTTTTCAAGTATATCTTCTTATAAATACGAGATATTAAAACAGGTTAATCAACTAGAAAATTCCCTAAAATTCCCTAAAAGAAGTTTTCAACCATTTGATGCTTCGAGAGATATAGGATGGTCTGGTTATCCAGATGTTGCCAGTTGGTATACGGAGGAATCTATGGGTTTAGTGGCGATTAAGCTGCGAGAACACGTAAACTATTTCGTTCCTTTCTCGGATGAACCAGGAGAGAATCTGTCTATTATTTGTATCCACAGCATGGCACGTTATTGCAGCGGAATGCAACAGGTTGCCCAAGCTAGCGGAGTCAACCTTACTTTTCCATTTTTTGACTCTTTATTAATTGATACTTGTCTTAAAACAAAGGTAGAAGACAGAACTAGCCCTTTCGTCTATAAGCCCTTACTTAAAGAAGCACTGTACTGTGATTTTCCGGGAAGTTTTTTAAGTCGCTCCACTAAAGGTGACTATACCACTCAGCGATGTAATGATATTCTAGTAAACTTGAGTAAAATCCACGATAGATTTGATAATTCATATCTATTCCAAATGGGATTGATAGATATAAAAAAATTTAGAATATGTCTGGATCAGTTGGCGGCAGGTTATACAGCAACCTTAAGAAGCCTGTTAAATAACTCAAGTTGCTAGTTATCTCATGAATAGAAGCTAATGGCTAATGGCTAATGGCTAATGTGGGTAAAAATCCTATATTAGCAATTAGCAATTAGCCAGCTGGCAACGCCCTTGTTTATAACTAGCAACTTGCGTTAAATACGATAGAGTCTGAGCTGTGGTTACAACGGTTAATGAAGCAGGAAGCTGGTGAATAATTATATTATGTTTGACAAAAGTGATGAACCAAAATTAATGAGTGAGAAGCTTACTATGCAATACGTTCGAGTTCCCAAACACATTACTCTAGCTTTATTTGAAGAAAATGCAGTAATTTTAGACTCTCAAAATGGAGTTTATTACGGTTTAAATAGTGCGTCAGAGTTCTTCCAAGCTTTGATAAAGCTTAATTCACTCGATGCTGCTATAGAGAAATTTTTGATTCTCTACTCAAAATCATCACCATAAATAGAAAAAATAATGAGATATTTTTCTCATATTTTGGGAGAAATGCGTATTGGATAAATTTAATTTTTTAATGATAATTTCTTAAACTTTAACCCCATAAAAAAATAGATAAAACCCTGATTTATTCTGTTAAATGGAGCGTTCATAGTTATGAAATCACAGGTTTTTGTTAGCTCTAGGTATGAGGAGATAAAAATTAGTTTATTAGATAGAATAGCAGGTCAGTTACTCGTGTTACTGGCATATCTTTTGATAGGTTTTCTGCCTCTCTCAACAATCAGCAAAATTATCAGTGTTTTCAAGTCACGCTGTGGGCGGGAAATTTATGAGGAAGAGGCTAAAGTTGCATGGAAAGCAGTTCGCCAACTCGGAATTGCTTCTCTAGGAAGAGTAGCTTGCCTGGAACTATCTTTAGCTTTTATGTTATTTGCATTAACAAGAAGGCTATCAGCAACATGGTGCGTAGGTGTAAGCATCAATCCCTTTGCTGCACATGCTTGGGTCGAAATCAATGGAATACCTTTTAAAGAGCAAGATGAAATTGAGCATCTGTATAAAAAGATTTTGGTGGTTTAACTTTTCTGTGGGCAGTACTTGTCACAGGCTAAAGTAAAAATACTTGATAAAATATCGTGTTCTCAAAAATATTATGGAACAAATTAGGCAAAACTGGCGTTTTGTATCGCTTGCACTGCGATTAACCTGGTGTGCCAGCCCAAGGTTGCTGCTGAGCCTTTTGTTTTTACTTGGCATCAGATCAATTTTGCCATCGTTACAGTTGTTGCTGTCGGGGATAATTATAAATCGAGTTGCCATTGATCTTGGTCTTTCCAAGACATTTGACGCTTTTGCATCTCAAGTATCGCTTGCCGTCTCGATTGCTATAGCTGGTGTTATTTTGGCTTTAAGTCAAGTAATTGATCCTTGCCTCTCCACCCTAGAAAGCTTAGCAGGCGACCAAGTAACAAAGTACGTTAGCGAGGAACTGCTGCGTGCTGCGAATCGCTGGCAAGGACTTGAGCGGTTCGAGGAGCCTACTTTCGCTGACGATCTTAAATGCGCTCGCGAACGTGCTGCTTCTGCCGGTTTAGATTTGATGGTGGAGGGTGCCCAAATAGCCTTATCGTTGTTTACGACAGTAAGTTTAGCCGTAGTTTTGTTAAGTTTACATCCTTTAATTCCGCTGATACTGATCTGATTAACCCTGCCGCAAATGCTCCAGACATGGCAGTATCGTACCCGGCTTGGTAATCATCTTTATATCCAGACTTCTGAGTCGCGTCAACTTGAATACAACCGTAATGTTCTCTTGAGACCAGAGTTTGCTAAGGATGTTCGTTTATACAACCTCGGACTATTTTTTAAGTCGCGTTACAAAGACATTTTTCAGCGCACGATCGCAATACTGGATCGGTTGCACCGTCAAATTGGTGTCAGAGTAGCTGTTTTTAGCATCCTCGCTGCTGCTGCATCTGGTGTTGTTTACCTTTACGTTGTTTGGCTAGTAACGCAAGTTGTTAGTTATAAACTTCGGGGTTGCTAATGGCTAATTGCTAATTGCTAATTGCTAATATACGATTTTTACTGACATGAGCCATGAGCCATGAGCCATCAGCCATCAGCCATCAGCCATTAGCCATGAGCTCCTATGCATGAGATAACTAGCAACTTGAGTTAGTAGCACATGGTGAGCGGCCTGTAGGCGATCTGGTGTTGTATGGTGGCAGTGCAACAACGCTACAGCTTAACCTGCTTTCTCTAGGCTTTGGCATTGGATACCTGCCGATGATACTAGGTTTCTTACCCAGTTTATTCCGCGTGCTTGAAGCTCCACCTGACTTGCCACTACCGACAGAACCTAAACCCATCCCTCGACCAATTCGCCAGGGGTTCATTTTTGAAAGGGTTAGCTTTACTTACCCTGGAAGGAATCTGCCTGTTTTGGATGAAGTTTCATTCTGTATCAAACCCGAAGAATGCATGGCATTAGTAGGCTGTAATGGCGCTGGCAAAACGACAATTGTCAAGCTTCTGCTCCGCTTATATGACCCCACGGCTGGTCGCATTTTGCTCGATGGTATTGATTTGCGCGAGTACGACTTAGCCAGCCTTAGAGGCGAAGTTAGTGCTATTTTTCAAGACTTTGTACACTATGAGTTGAGCGCTGGTGAAAATGTGGGGGTAGGACAGGGTGACATCCTCCCGACGCTGATGATACGCATACAGCGCCAGCTTCCAACCTCGCGATTGGATATTCCTAGTTCCTTCCTTTACAGGTGTTTCGCCACTGATCTAGAACAGGTTGGTACAAACGTAGATGAATACTCCCACCGTTGGTTCCCCGATAGCCCGACTGCA
>NZ_BLAY01000304.1 GCF_020521235.1 Microseira wollei NIES-4236
TTAAGATAGATTTGGGCCCTGATTAAGCGATCTAATACCAAATATTGCATAAGTAACTCAAGTTGCTAGCGCTCAAACCGATCCCCGCAAACCCCCCTTGCTCAGGGGGGCTTCAGAGAGTTTAAGATAGATTTGGGCCCTGATTAAGCGATCTAATACCAAATATTGCATAAGTAACTCAAGTTGCTAGCGCTCAAACCGATCCCCGCAAACCCCCCTTGCTCAGGGGGGCTTCAGAGAGTTTAAGACAGTTTCCCGCCCTGATTAAGCGATCTAATACCAAATATTGCATAACTAGCAACTTGCGTTATCTATAGTCGCCCAGCCTTACCACGATCGCCAGCTGAGGTGAAAGAGATTAGAATAACCGCGCTTTAAGCGCAGTTATTCTAATCTAAAGTCACTAGGAACAAAGGATTTGGGTTATGCGATCGCCACATCACCAAGCGTATCAATCGCACCCATGCGCGAAGCTTCCGCAAGTTTAGGAATCCCAAATACCCGCGGCAATCGTTTTGTATCAACTAGGACTTTTCTCACATCTAAATTCGATACATCTGCCAAATTTTTATTACCCAAAATTGCAATAATTGCAGCAATTCCCAAACCTTGAGCCACCCCAGCATTAAATTCCACAATTCTACCAGCAGACGCTGCCAAACCTACAAACCCAGAAGCCGGACTAACGACGGCAAGATTAGGAATAGTTCTCATAATTGCGTGCTGGATACCTATATTAAAAATAGGCGGAGTAAAACTAAGATTTGTAATCCCTTTCTCATAAGCAATTTTGTCAAAATCTTTGATTCCTCCCCGCACGTCAAATTGATAAGCAAACGTTCCCAACGCCTCTCTAGCAGGGACGCCACCCATCAGCATATCGGCACCAGTTAAAGGTTGTACAACATCCTTAATGTTCCCAGCATGTCTGATATAAAGTTCAGAGGGAACCGTAACGGTAGCACCAATACTGTTAAACCACTTTTCGATGTAACCCATTTCTACTAGCATGTTAGGAGTTGGTTTAGCACCTTTTCTGGCTAATTCTTCCGCTTCCGAACCTGTAACGGTAAATAAAAGTGCATTCCAAGAAAGTCTACCCCCAGGAAGAATCGCGATATTCGCTTTGTCTAGCATTACACCCGTTTCCAATAAAGATAATTTAATTCCTCTAAACGAGTGGTAAGCTACAGATAAAGCCGGAGAACGGACATCGATATAGTCACTTCCTGCATACATTGTTTTGATATTACCAGCAGTATCGACCATATCGCGCCGCAGTTTTTCGGCTAACTCTTCGTCGTTTCCTGTAGCAGCAAGCAGGAAATTTTGCGCTTCTGTATCCTTCAGGTTAGTAAAGCGTTTGAGATAGGTAGATTCGATTTCCTTGAGGTTTTGAACGCTCAATCCTTGGGTTTCAAATACTACACTTACAGCCAGCTCTGATTCCGGAAGACCAAAGGTTTCAAATCCTTTTAACTTTCGCGATCCAGCCACTTGCGCTAACTCTGCATTCACCGTTGCATCGATAAATTGCTTGCCAGAATATCTTCCCTTTGATGTCATTAAACTGACGATATTTTGCTGGCCTTTCACAACCGATTCAATCTCAACATAGCTGAGGATATCGACTCCAGCTTCTTGCAGCATTTGTCGCAAAACTGCACTCGCTTTGCTTTGGTCAAGACCAACAACAAGCACGCCGACTCTTTGCAAAAATTCTTTATAGATTGCTGCCGGATCGCCAAAGGTAGGTAAACCCAGATCCTCTCGAATCGATTTCTCAATTTGGCTGCGGTCTAAATACGCCAGTCCTCCCCTGACTAAATGACCGCCAATTCCTGCCTGTAAATTACCTTTAGATAGGAGCAGAACTCGCGGATACTGTTTTGTTCTGCGACGGTATTCCCTCGCAGCAGAAACAGCTGCGAAGACGCCGGGAACTTCATCCCCGTATACGATTACATCGTAATATCTTGGATCTCTAGCCATATTTAATCGCCTCTCCTCTGGTTGTAATTAATATCTACAGCTTCTCTTTATTTTATTCGGGAAAGCTTGTAATTCATAACTTAATCCAATCGGAGTATGTTCCAGAAACCCGGTTTTTCTGAACAACCGGGTTGCTTTCCCACTTAATCAATTATTTGCCACCCAATATCGCGTCAAAATGCTCATTACTTCACCAGGATGATTGGGTGCGGGTAATAAACGACTCCACTGGCTCACATCCGCAAAACCGAGGTGGTGCAAGGTATAAATTGTGTTATTAACGGCTGCGGGAATACTGATGACAAGTATTCTCAGCGGTACTCGTCCTGGGGGAACCAATCCCGGTATGTTGACGAGGTTGGGAACCGTGGATGGTGGCGCGTTTAGGGCTAGAAAGCTTTTATTCATTGGGTTTTACCTGTTTTGTCCCCAGAAATTGATGCTTCCTATTGGAACTATTACCATCATACATCCTGCGTCGCCAATAGGAAGCATTTACTTTGTTATGAGCCTTTGACAAAATCTCAGGCATGGGAAGAGCAGGAAAAGCCCTCAGACAGGTACTGGAGCGCTATGGTATTACCCAAAATCGGTTGGCGGTGGCGATGGGAACTCGACGCTCGAATGTTAACCGCTGGGTGAATGAGAATAGAGATCCAGTTGCTGAGGCGTTGCTGGAAATTCGCGATGGACTAAGAGCAATTAACCCTGATGCGGCGGAGGAGTTTATTCAGTTGTATTTGAATGCGCCATCTTCAGATGGGGAACAGTCGTGAGACAATCTCTGCATGGCAAGAGCAGGAAAAGCCCTCAAACAGGTGCTGGAGAAATATAGAATTACCCAAAATCGCCTCGCAGTGACGATGGGAGTGGGACGCTCAAATGTTCACCGTTGGGTTTATCAGATTAGAGATCCGGTAGCTGAGGCGGTGTTGCAAATTAGGGATGGACTTAAGGCAATTAACCCGGATGCGGCGGAGGAATTTACTCAGTTGTATTGGAATGCGCCATCTGAGGATGTGCGAGAGTGAGGTGGAAATTGGGGGCGCGATCGCGCATCAAGTAGATCGGACGGGCAGGATGCCCATCCCACAAGCAAAATTCTGCTCTTGTGGGGTGGGCAACATGAGCCGCCCATCATTTCCGATTTGCATCCCAGTCGCGTTGTAGCAATTTACTATGATTGAAACTATAGCCGATTGCTTGCCCTTGTGAGGTACACCTTCGTTTGTGTAGCGGGTGCGTTAACGCACCCGCTACACAAACGAAGCGATAACGCTGTACCTCACAAGGGCTGCAAGCCGCTGTAATCAGATCGGAAGCACTGCAATATCATGGACTTGTTAATTGTTTGGGGAGTCGCGCAGGCGGCTGGTTTTGTTTTCAAACCGATTTTGGAAGATTTGGCAAAAGACGCAACTAAAGATTGGGCGAAAGATATCTTTAAAGACAGCCTCAAAAATGTTCTTCGCCTCCCCAGCAAAGAACCTCTGGATATTGCGGCTGGAAAAGCGATCAAAGAATTTTTGCAACTCGTGCAGCAAGAATTAGAAGATGCAGATTTAGATGAAAAAGAATTGCAGCCGTATATCAAACCGTTCAAGCAATTCATTAAAGATAAAACCGTTGCCGAAATTTTGGGCAGTGCTTTTACAGAAGATTGCCAAATTTTAGATACGAGGACGCTAGCCCTGACGTGGAACAAGCTGAACTCAGATATTGCACCTAAAATCCAGAGGACGGGCAAGATGCCCATCCCACAATAACAACCAATCTCTTTACCCGATGAATTTGACTGGGAACGAGTTGCCAAGCGGTATCTCAAAAAGGTGAAAGCCATCTACCGCGAGTCGGATGAATTGCGATCGCTTCTAGATTCCCAAAGTCAAGAACAAACTGCCCGCAACACCAAAGAATTAGCTGGTATTGTCGCCGATTTTAACTTGGGGAAATATCAGGAAAGCATTCAAGAAAAATACGGCAAACTGAAATTAGATAGCTTAGATACGACGGGTTGCGCTTATAACGAATTGAAATTATGGCGAATATTTATACCGCAAAACCTGCGCGAATGTCAAGAGTATTTACCACAAGTTTACGAAATTCCTAAAGAGCATCAAAAACGGCTGCAAGATAGGGGTGAAATCGAGCAGGTATTGGCTCTTGAAGAATTGGATCGCCGCAGACAAGCTTATGCTCAACAAACAATCCGCTCGGTTAAAGAAGTTATTGCAGACAAGACTTATAAATATCTGGTAATTTTGGGCGATCCGGGTGCGGGTAAATCGACTTTGTTGCAATATATCGCGCTGGATTGGGCGGAATTGTTGCCGAAGGAATTACCGTTGCAGCCGCTGCCTTTATTGATTGAATTGCGGACTTATATTCGGAATCGAGATTTAGGACAGTGCAAGAGTTTTCTAGAGTTTGTCCATCAAAGTAGCGGGGTAGTCTGTCATCTGAACCAGCATCAATTGGACGAAAAACTCAAAGCTGGGGATGTTGTTGTGATGTTTGATGGGTTAGATGAAGTCTTCGATTCGGGGAAGCGAGAGGATGTGATTACCGATATTCATCGGTTTACGAATGACTATCCCAACCTGCGGGTAATTGTGACATCGAGAGTCATTGGTTACAAGCCGCAAAAACTGCGCGATGCTGAGTTTCGGCATTTCATGCTGCAAGATTTGGAGGCAGAACAAATTGATGAATTTATCCAACGCTGGCACGATTTTACCTGCACCGATGAGGCAGATAAGATTCGGAAACGGGAGCGACTGAAAAAGGCAATTTCTGACTCGGCTGCGATTCGCGAGTTGGCAGGAAATCCTTTGTTGCTGACGATGATGGCAATTCTGAATCGGAATCAAGAATTGCCGAGAGATCGGGCAGAATTATACAACCAAGCTTCGCGGGTATTGCTGTATCAATGGGATGTGGAACGCCTTTTATTTGATGCCAAAATAGACCAGGTTACGATTGACTATAAAGAAAAGCAAGCAATGCTGCGTCGGGTGGCTTATGCGATGCAAGCGAATGAAAAAGGTTTGGCTGGTAATTTTATTATTCGGGGAGATTTAGAGAAGATTCTGATTGAGTATTTGAAAAGTATTGAGGTGAATGATGCGAGAACAGTTGCGAGGTTGTTGATCGAGCAATTGCGGAGTCGCAATTTTATTTTGTGTTATGTGGGGGCAGATTATTATGCGTTTGTGCATCGGACGTTTTTGGAATATTTCTGTGCTTGGGAGTTTGTCTGGCAGTTTAAGGAGACGCAAACGCTTTCTATTGAACAACTGAAAACAGAGGTTTTTGGCAAGCACTGGCAGGATGAATCTTGGCATGAAGTGCTGCGGCTGATTTCTGGGATGATTGATGCTAAGTTTGTAGGGGAAATTATTGAGTATTTGATGGGGATAAATGGGGAAGCGGAAAAGTTCGTGAATTTGTTTTTAGCGGCTATGTGCCTGAGTGAAGTGAGGAATCGCCAGATGATTGAGAAATCGGCGAATCAATTGCTGAAGCAGTTACAAGACTTGATCGAGTACGACGTGAATTATTATTACGAACCCTATGGAGATGAGGCACAGCTAGTCTGGGAAATTGGCGTTAAAGCTGTTGCAGCAGTAGCTTATGCTTGGCAAAACGAGTCAAATACTTATGTTTGGCTCAAAATCGCCACAAACGATGATGATTGGAATGTGCGACGTGCAGCATTTCAAGAATTAGCTAGAGGCTGGAAAGATGACCCCAATACCTTACCTATCCTCAAACAACGCGCCACCAACGATGATGATTGGCTTGTGCGATATGTGGCATTTCAAGAATTAGCTAGAGGCTGGAAAGATGACCCCGATACCTTACCTATCCTCAAACAACGCGCCACCAACGATGATGATTTGAATGTGCGACGTGCGGCAGTTCAAGAATTAGCTATAGGCTGGAAAGATGAGCCTTGGATGTTTGAATTTTTACGCAATATCGCCCTAAATGACCCCTTTGTTCGTCAGCAAGAATGGCAAGACAACCCTCGACAAATAGCACTTGAAGCGATTATCAAACGATATCCCGACGATTTGGAAACTTTACTGCTGTTGCGCGACAGATCAAAGCATGACGCCGATGAATATGTGCGCGAGTTGGCTCAAAAAGCACTCCAGAAAAGGGGGCAAAGTTAGCTGGATATTCCGTCAATTCGCCAGTCAACCCGCCAGGGAATAAATTCCAAGGGCTTTTAGCGGAAGTCCTCTAAAGAGGACTGGTAAAAAATATTAGTCCACTTGAGTGGACTTTAGCTGTTAGACAGCGATTTTAATCGCTGGCGGGTGATGAGGTGGGTGCGAGATCTGCGTAATCAATATGGCTTAGGATAAAATGTAGAGGCGCGATCGCATGTTTGAATTGGGGTGCGATCGCCAACCTTGGGAAGGGCTTTCGCATTTGGATAAAAAATTTTGGTTTTCTATCATCAATTCTCGCCCAAATGCTAATGCCTCCGGCACGCTAGCGCGAACACCCCTACATACGGCGATCGCATGTTTGAATTGGGGTGCGATCGCGCGATATCTTTCCCTCTTTATCATCGCCTGTAGGGACAAGGCAATCAACAGATCAAGGCTGTGACAAATAGATTTTGGCTGCCGTGTCCCTACCGGATTTGGCGATATATGGCTGAGGATTTTTTTTGATGCGATCGCACGTACATCAAACATCTTGTCGGGGCGGGTTTATATAAATTGTTTGTTGGATATCAAATCCCTTGGTGAAACCCGCCCCTACATTTTTACCAATTACCAATTACCCAATTTGGCTTGGCGACTAATGACTGATGATTTTTTCATATGCGCGCGCGATATCTTGCCCTCTTTATCATCGCC
>NZ_BLAY01000305.1 GCF_020521235.1 Microseira wollei NIES-4236
TGCAACTGGAGGCAGAACCTCCCGCCAGTCGTTTAACGAGTTCCCAGGTTCTACCTGGGAATGCACCTCCCTTGAGGCTCCTGCCTCTTTTAGGTGCAACTGGAGGCAGAACCTCCCGCCAGTCGTTCCCAGGCCGGAGCCTGGGAACGAGAAAAATCAAAAATATTCGGTGACTATAAAATCGCCTAAAATTATTCTGACACCAAACGGCTCTCCAGGCTCAACGCTAAATGGAAGTTGTATCGAATCTTGAGTATTTCCAGCTTGCGCCTGCAAATCCGGGACAATTTCGCCAAATTCATCTAGCACCATCGCTTGCATCCCCCCATGCAGGTGAATGGTATTTCTAGTAGGATAAACCCAGATATTTACCTCGACTTCATCTTCAGATTCAGGCGTGATTTGGATAACCAGCACTACAGCTTTTCCTGACCCCAAGTTGATTTCTTTGGCGCGTCTGATGCTGTTTTCTAGTGTGCTGGTATCAGTGCTAGAACGCACGTTACTACTTGCGAGTAATCTTTCTGGTGGTTGCCAATCTGCGTTAAAGAGATTTTCTAGTTCTTGCCGCAATTGTTGTAGTATCTCTGACCGTGAGAGGTCTGGTAAAGGTTCGACGTGGACCGATAAAACGGGAATTCCTAAGATTTCGGTTAGCTGTCCGGTTCTGAATAGAGTTTCGATGCGATCGCATCCTGCTTGCGAACCTTCAAATAACAGCAATACACAACCTTTGCCTACTTTTCGTATAGTTAATGACGAGTCTTCAGAAAGTTGGATGATAAATTCAACAATAGCTTTCAACAGTTGCTCGTCTAGTCGGTCAAAATTTGTGTTTAACTTAAGTATCAATTGTGTTTGATAAGATTGCCGTGTTTCTAGTAGAAGTAGATTGGGACTTAGTTGCTTTAGATCCACAGGATCGGGTTTAGTTTCCCAAATCGCGATACGCTCAACAACTTCTTCCCAATTTAGCTCTAAAACTTGACAGAAAGCCTTAAAAACAGCAGGACGAATCAGTTTGCCTGCCAAAAAACGTTTGAAACTTGATTCTGAACAACCAGGAGCGTAACATCCCGGTTGCCAATCTTGCTCTGGGTACAAAATCTTACTCGCCTCTAAAAGCCATTGCTCGTCTTCTATTGTCCACCCTTTTTGTTTTCTGGCTTGCTGAATTCTGGCTAATCCTTGCTTAGAAGCTCTCAGACTTGCCATTACACCCTCTCTTTGCAATTGTCAAGGTCAATTTTATATCAGTTTTTCAATTAATCCAAGTGAATCTACTGACCTAAAACTGGTCTGGTGGAATTTATGGAAATGTAGGAGATTATTTGCATCAAATTATTGGAGATGACAAATAGCCTCAAGTATTGCAAACAGTTTGAGGCAAGAACATTTGTAATAATTGAGAGTTTTGTTGATGTGCGATCGCTTGGCATGTCGTAGGCGTATCGATCTCGTAAATTCGCTTAACTCTATTACCTTTGGTGAGAATCCTATGGAAATTGGCCTCGGTTTATTAGCACTGGTTGTGGGAACTCTGATGTTATTAGACGAGAAACCCCCTAAAAAAGAAGAACCGAAAGAAGAATTGCTGTACAAAATTGAGGTGAAAAAACCGAAGTAGATGACAGGGATTATTTAGTGCGATCGCATGTGGTTTTGGTATGCGATCGCCTGCCATCAGACATACCCCGCGATCATCGTATCGCACAGATGCGCCGTTACCATCCACCCGCCCGGAAATCAATTTCCGGGCTAATAGCGAAAGTCCATTTAAATGGACTGAAGAGTTGACTTTGTAAATATTTAGTCCTCTTAAGAGGACTTTAGCTAAAAGCCCTTGGGTTTAAACCCCTGGCGGGTTATGCAACTTGCTCTTATTTCACAACTTTTCACATCTACCACAAGAGGACAAATCATCATGTCTACTTCTGAATTCAATTTTGATAAAGTTTTCGAACAAACTATTAAAGATAGAGGTAAAACCCACGTATTTTTCATGAACAAGGTTTTGGTACCAGATTTTGCACAGCAGAAAAAGGATGTGGGTGATGCTCTTAGAATCAATGATTTACCAAGCTCAATGAAATTAGATGGAACGCAAAATCCATCCGCACTTCCAGGTATGCAAGATATTTTTAATATTCTTGTTTCTGGTATAGCCGCTGATTTAAAAACTGGGGGGATAGTAACAGCACCGCTAACCGGACAAGCAGTAGCAGAGGTAATTGCAAGAGTTGTTGCTGGAGCTGCTATTGATGCATCTGAAACGCTTTACCAAATCTATACTGATGATCTTAGCGTTAGTAATCGCGTTAATCAGAGTTGGACAGGTAAGGCAGGAGATTGACTTTCTCCAACATCGAAGGATTCCGTAATTTTTACACCGCACTCTCAAGGCAATCTGTTTATTGAAGATGGATTGACAGTTATTAATTACGATCCCAACCGTGTCAGAGTTATAGCTCTTGGTTCTCCAACTGATTATGCTTCTGCGGGGGGATTAAATAACAATCGCTCTGCGAGTCTTATAAATTCTAATCCCGACGACCCAATTACCTATTTTCAAACTGGTTCAGATGAAGCTGTAGCTAAACTAATTGCTGGTACTTTATCAGCAGCAATAACAGCTTATTTAGGAGGCGGGGGATTAGGCGCATTATTCGGTTTTTATGTAGGAGGAAATATTTTATAAGGAGTAGCAAGACCTCTTGTTCCTTTGATTAAGATCGCCTTGACAAAAGAGTATAAAATTTGATCTGGTATTGGAGGAATTTTATACGATCCTTTTGCAGCATTCAGCGTTACAGAGGGACATGCACTTGGTAATAAAGATTTGCCTAAATCATACTTAGGTGAAAATCTTGGTATTCAGGATACTTTCCAAAAGTTTGCTTATCAATTACAACCTCAAGGATACTATTTTCCAGAAGGTGAAGAAAATCCAGGACAAGCAACTGAGGATGAGGACGATTGGTTAGTTGGTACAAAAGACCCTGAAACTCTTGATGGCAAAGGCAGAAATGATGTTTTGAAGGGAGAAGGTGGAGATGACAAGTTAATAGGCGGCAAAGGTTACGATGTTTTAGACGGTGGAGAAGGTAACGATACCGCTGATTATTCCTCTAGTCCTGATGGCATTAACGTACAAACCAAGAAATTTCCTGAATCTGATATTTTTGAAGTCCAAGACGGGTTTGGTAATGTAGATATTCTTGTCAATATCGAAATCATCAGCGGGTCACCTGGTAACGACACAATGACCGGAAGTGACTTTGACGATACCTTCTACGGTCAAGGTGGAAACGATCTATTTTGGGGACAGAAAGGAAACGACAAATTCTACGGTGGTCTTGATAACGACACCGCTTACGGAGGCGATGATAACGACGAATTACGCGGCGAACAAGGCGAAGATGACCTGCGGGGAGAAAATGGCGACGATACGCTTTATGGCGGTAGTGAAAACGATAGTTTATACGGCGGTAAAGGATTCGACAAACTTTATGGCGAAGAAGGAGATGACGACTTAAGAGGAGAAGAAAACGACGACTCTCTTTACGGCGGAATTGGCAAAGATACCCTCTACGGCGGGAATGGAAATGACGACTTGCGCGGCGAAAAAGGGGACGACCTCTTAAAAGGAGAAGCAGGTAGCGATACTTTATTTGGCGGCGATGACAAAGACTCGCTTTATGGCGGGTTAAATGATGACTTGCTAGATGGTGAAGCAGGACACGACGAACTTTATGGAGATGAAGGAAACGACCAACTTTACGGCAATTCTGGCAACGATTCTCTCTACGGCGGCGACAACAACGACACCTTAGAAGGTGGCGACAACGACGACTACCTCGAAGGTGGAAAAGGATTCGATAAACTCTACGGACAAGCAGGAAATGACGTACTTTCTGGCAACGCAGGCGATGACCTTTTAGATGGCGGAATTGGTGCCGATGAATTATCCGGCGGCATCGGACGCGATAAATTATTCGGCAACGATGGTAATGACTACCTCGACGGCGGCGCAGATAACGATACCCTCGATGGCGGTGCAAATTCAGACACGCTTTTTGGTCGTAGTGGCGATGATAAACTTTACGGCAAAGCAGGTAACGATCTTCTATTTGGAAACAGCGGCAACGACTTATTAGAAGGTGGCGATGGCAATGACTTTTTAGAAGGCAATGAAGGCGATGATATTCTCAAAGGTCAAAATGGCAAAGATTCCCTGAATGGGAATACCGGAAACGACTCTCTTTATGGCGATGCTGGCGATGACTTCTTAATTGGAGAAGAGGGAGATGACTTGATTGATGGCGGTGAAGGCGTCGATAAAGTTAACTATTTTGACTCTCCCAATGGCGTTATCGTCAACATCGATGAAAGCAAGGGATATGAAAGCGATCGCACTCTCCACGAATCACTTTTCGTCACCGATGTCAACCCCATTGAATACTATCTTAACCTCGAACCAGACTTCCAAATCAACAGCGGGACGGGTAAAGATGGTTTCGGCATAATCGATATCCTGAAAAACTTAGAAGATATCGATGGAACTGTTTTCGACGATATCTTAATTGGCAACAGCAAGGATAACTATATCCAAACTTTTGCAGGTAATGACTTCCTCATCGGTAACGCCGGAAACGACAAATTCGACGGCGGAGATGGGGAAGATATCCTTAGTTATCGTCGCGACCCTAATGGAGTTCGGGTAAACTTAGAAAGCGGACGCGCCATCGATGGATGGGGTGGCAACGATATTATCTTTTCCGTTGAAGGCAAGGACAATATCTCCACGATTGAAAATGTAGTCGGTTCTCGCTTCAACGACGAACTTATCGGCGACGACAACCCCAATATCATCACCGCAGATAGTGGCGATGACGTCCTAAAAGGTGGCGGCGGCGACGACAAACTTTACGGCGAAAAAGGCAACGACAATATCTCCGGCGGTTTTGGCAACGACTCGTTGTATGGCAATGAAGGGAAAGATTTAATCAACGGCGATGAAGGCAAAGATTACATTCGCGGCGGCGATGGCGATGATGAAATTTTTGCGGGAAAAGGCGATGACTTTGTCGCGGGAGATAGTGGCAAAGGCAACGATATTATCTACGGCGAAGCGGGGATAGATACCTTATTCGGAGGTGCTGGAAACGACTTTATTAGCGGAGGTGAAGGAAATGACAGCGTTTACGGCGAAGCTGACAACGATGAATTATACGGCGATGAAGGCGAAGATTTCTTATCCGGCGGGACGGGTAACGATAGTCTCGATGGTGGCGACGATAATGACTTATTAAATGCTGGTTCAGGCGACGACTTACTCAGCGGACAAGCAGGAAACGATACCCTCGTCGCTGGCGAAGGTAACGATAAACTTTGGGGTGGTGAAAACGATGACTTGCTGTTAGCAGAAGCAGGCGATGACTATCTTGCTGGTGGGGAAGGGAAGGATAGTCTGATTGCTGGTGCAGGCGACGACGAACTTTACGGACAAGGAGGGGACGATTATTTAGAAGGAGGAATGGGAAGAGATAGCATCAGAGGCAATCAAGGCAAAGATGAACTTTTCGGCAATTCTGGCAACGACTATCTCGACGGTGGAGAAGGTAGCGATACCCTCGACGGCGGTGAAGATAACGACCAACTATTCGGTCAAACTGGAGAAGATATCCTCGCAGGCGGTAACGGCAACGATACAGTTTTTGGTGGCGACAACGACGACCAATTATTCGGTCAAACTGGCGACGATATCCTCGATGGCGGTAACGGCAATGATAGTTTATCTGGTGCGGCAGGCGACGATAAACTTTACGGTCGAGAAGATGATATGGTAGGAGGCGGCGAAGGCAAAGATACCATCTTCGGCGGCAATAATAATGATGAACTTTTCGGACAAGCTGGAGATGACTACCTCGATGGTGGCGCTGGCAACGATAGTTTAGACGCCGGAGATGGAGACGATAACCTTCTCGGTCAAACAAGTAACGATATCCTTGATGCTGGTAACGGCAACGATACTCTATCCGGCGGCGAAGGCAACGACCAATTATTAGGTAAAGCAGGCGATGACTACCTCTCTGGCGGTAGCGGCAACGATAGTTTATCCGGCGGCGATAACGATGACCTGTTATTAGGAGAACTTGGCGACGATATCCTCGATGGCGGCGCAGGCAAGGATAGTATTTTTGGTGCTGAAGGCGACGACCAACTTGTAGGTTTTTCCGGCAATGACTACCTGGAAGGTGGAGAAGGCAAAGATAGTTTATCCGGTGGCGAAGGCAACGATCAATTATTCGGACAAGCAGGCGATGATTTATTAGATGGAGGAGAAGGAAGCGATATGCCTCCGGCACGCTACGCGAACGCATTTTCGGCAATGAAGGCGACGACCAACTTTTAGGATTAGGCGGTGATGACTACCTCGAAGGTGGCAGCGGCAACGATAGTTTATCCGGCGGCGAAGGCATCGATCAATTATATGGACAAGCAGGAGATGATATCCTCGATGGCGGTAACGGCAATGACCGCATCTTCGGCAATGAAGGCAATGACCAATTATTAGGAAAAGCAGGCGATGACTATATCGACGGTGGCGAAGGCAACGATAGTTTATCCGGCGGCGATGGCAACGACCGACTTTACGGCAAAGCAGGCAACGATATCTTAAATGGTGGCAGCGGTATCGACTTCCTCGATGCAGGCGAAGGCGATGACGAATTAGAAGGCGGCGATGGCAACGATCAACTTTACTGGCAATGCCGGAAAAGATATCCAAGGCAGGCGATATCGGCGACGACGAATTAAAAGGGGGAGAAGGCGATGACGACGAATTAAAAGGAGGCGATGGCAACGA
>NZ_BLAY01000306.1 GCF_020521235.1 Microseira wollei NIES-4236
AAAGCTTGCACAGCTATTCACAAAAAGGATGGTTATTCGTATGCGGCATAGACCTTGCCCCTCCTTTCCTCTCACCGCCAAAGGTCGTACCGTTATGGCGGGAGTCTCCAGGAGGGAAGACAGATGAATGGGTGACAACTATGCCCGAAAGTTTTACATAATAAGCTTTTTAAGCCACACACATCCTGAAAAATTAGCCGAGAAATCAGCCGGTCGAAAACGAATCTATGAGACTTGTAGCCGCAGGCATTTGAGAATAGTATAAATCAGGCCAAAAAATGGGTTCAATTCTTTGAAAAGGAGGTGTACTGCACAACAGACTGTGCAAGGGTTTCGGCGATACTTGTCACCTCTTAAGCGTGACCAGGTAGGGTAAGGCAGCATATTGCAAGGAGAAATTATTATGCACATAATCGGCTATCTCTTTTATCTCTTTATTATTATTGTTTCATTATTTGGCAGTATATGGATTTTTAAAAAATTAAATACCTGGGAGATTATTGATAGGTTTATTGCTGCTATTACTCCCCTAGCAGTCCTAGCTGTCATTAGCATAATGTTAATAATGATTCTGCAAATTCCCTTTAATATATGGAATAATAATCGCCTTACACCAGCTTTTGCACTGGCCTATGACTATAAATTTTTTAATGCTGAGGCAAGTGGTCCTATACTAAGCTGGATGTATGGTCCTATAGCAGCAATTGCATATTTGCCATCTACACTGGCTAAATCACCTACAGTAGCTCTTATAATAGCCGGAATAATTTCTATAATGTTTTTCTTTACACCCATATTGTTATTGGGTTTTAAACTTAATAAAAATTTAAAAGACCTCAAAATATTATTGTTTTCTTTCGTGGTTTTTGCTGTTGTTTTTTTAATGGTAGCAGAATCTCCTGGACTGAATTCTGCCGCTTTTACAATTCATGCAGATGCACCATCTTTGGGATTAGCAGGTGCTGCTTGTATTGTACTCTATTACAGTAGATCTAAAACTAATGATATTCCCCGATTACTTCTATCCTCTATGCTGGCTATACTAGCTATTTGGACTAAACAAAATTTATTACCTTTGCCTCTTGCATTATTAACATATATTTTACTAGCCGATAGCTATCAAAAGTTTAAGCACTATGCCTTTTGTTTTCTATTTTCTGGAGTAGCTGTATCCCTGGGGTTTATCTATTACTTTGGAGCTGATTATTTATATTTTACTATGCTAAAATATCCTAGCAGTTGGCCGTGGGTTGGTTCACTCATTCCTGGAGGATATGCAGAATCACCTTTGTTAACTGCGTTGCAATTACCTGACAGAATCAAAGTATTGAGTATAGCAGCTTATGAATTAGTCCAGTTTTCCTTCCCATTTGTACTCATAATAATTTTCTACTGTGGCTATCAAGTAATTGTTGCTAAAAATACTATATATAAGTGGAGTTCTTTGAGGGAATGGTTGAGCAATAATCGATGGTCAATGCTACTTATAGTAGCAATATATATGACACCAGTCTCTTTGCTGAGTAGAGTAAAGCTTGGTGGAGCAATGAACTCACTATCTGTTACATTGTATTTTCTGTTATTGGCTGTTATAGCTATTGTAGTTGAGGTATTTTTCTCACTAAAATATAATTATTCATCAAATAAAATTGAAGTAATAAGAAGTAAAGAGTTAATAAAATTGGCAGTATTGTCCATAACAATATTATTAGTAAGCATGGTATTTTTATCTTCACCGGAAAAGCTTTATAGTTCTTTAAAACGGTTGCCGAAAAACCCTGTTGAGGTTGCTTATAAATATGCCAAAAAATATCCCAATCAAGTTTATTTTCCTCAAATACCACTCTCAAGTATTATGGCCGATTCTAAGCTTTATCATTCTTTTAATGGCCTATATGATAGAGATTTAGTTAAATTTAAAAAATTAACAATTACTCAAAAACATTTTTTAGAATATGTGCCATCAGACATGAAAATTGTAGCTTTCTATAATCCGCAAAAAATTGAAGTTATCATGAATTATTTGCCGGATTTCTCCCAAAAAATTACTATTGATGAGCTACCAAAATGGGTGGTTTTTATCCAAGAGAATAGAACATCAACTAATCAGTAAATGTAGGGTGCTCTCTTCCAGCAGAGTACGGCAACGCAACCACCACATATAGTGTTGCTGCGTAAATCCTGTTTCTAAAACATCGGCGACCAAAGATTTGAAACAGGAAGTTCCCAACCGGATAGTAACTCTGGCACGGTTAACACATCGCGATCTCGCAGTGTCGTGACTGCACCATCAGGGCGATACATCGTCACAGTTTGCCCATCAGGATCGATCAGCAATCCCACTTTGACACCCAAAGCGATCGCTTGCTGTACTTTCTCCTGCAAACGGGGTAATTGATCGAAAGCAGATTTAATCTCTACAAACATATCCGGTGCTAATTCTGGATAGATGCGAGGAACTCGCTTGAGACGGTTTGCCGCAACAAAGGCGATCCGGGGAGTTAACACTTCCCCATCCGGTAGGTGAAATTCGGTGCGATCGCCAATTACCCGTCCCAATTGACGCGGTTCAATCCAGGCAAATAACAAGCCACAAAAGCGAGCGCTAATCTCGGCAGAAGCAAAGTCCGTCGTTGAATTATCGGTAGATTCAACTAACGAGGCAGCTTGCTTAGCCGAGTTAATTTGGGATTCAATTTGAGCAGCAATTCCTAAATCCGCTCCTCTGGGAGCAACTTGCAAAACCTGTTGCTCAAGCAGTTCTAGATCTACTCCCAACTGCTTGAGAACTACTACAGCAACCCCTTCTACTTGTCCTTCCAATCGATTTTGTTTATTACCACGCAGTAAACCCAACAGTAGGTTTTCCGTATCGATGTAAAAATGCCCCAACTCGCTAGCAGATTCGGCAGCACAAATCAGCAGCAACTTGGCTCTAGGAGTAAAGGGCATCCCGATAGAAGTAATTCTGTTACCGCGACCAATAATTTTTTCCACCTCAATTCGAGTTGGTCTGAAGTGTATTCCTGCTGCTTTCAAAACTTGAGCTGCAACTCCCGTACCTTCCTCAATTAAACCGAGTAAAATTTGCTCTGTACCCACAAAATGATGACCGAGGCGACGCGCTTCTTTTTGCGCCAACTTTATGACTTTAACTGCTCTGGGAGTAAATCTGTAGAAAAGTGATGCATCCGGCAAGTTAGGAAAATTGAACGGTGATTGTTGAGCAAACATGGTTCCTTCCTCCGGCGAGAAAATGGCTTCAATAGGTGTACCAAATAGTTGGGCAATTTTGAGTGCTAATGGCAAACTGGGGTCATATTTACCCACTTCCAAGGCGTTAATAGTTTGACGGCTGACACCCAAGCGCTCTGCTAGTTGCGCTTGCGACCATTGGCGTTCGGTTCTGAGAACGCGAATACGATTTTGCATAGGTTGATGGCAAAGCTTGCGGTACGGAGATACCCAAGCCGTATCTTTAGTGTAATACATGCTTTACTTGATGTGAAGCTTGCTTTACATGAGGGCCAGACTAATATGATGCCAGAACGGGATTCAGTATCAACAACGAGGCAGAGCCTCGAGATCTCATTCCCAGGTTGAACCTGGGAATGAGATCTCGATATCTCATTCCCAGGTTGAACCTGGGAATGAGGGTTGGGAGGCTCTGCTTCCCGATGATTGAGAATGGTGCAAGATCTAAGATCGAAGCTACTGGAGTAGTGCCATGACCTCAACAAGTGTACGTTTGTTTTCGCAAGAAGAATACCACTGCATGACAGAAGCAGGAATTCTCGACCCAGATGAACGAGTGGAACTGCTAGAAGGACAAATTAACCAAAAAGAGACTATCCTCAATGAAGAAGCGACTCTTTTTATGCTGGCTTTTCCTGAGATTGAAGTTCAAATCGCTCGACTATTTCCCTAGTGCGTGTTTTCAAATTCAAACCACAACAAAATACAGGAGATCGCTGATTCAACTGCCACATCTAACTGCATAAAGTAGCGCCAATACCGAATTCCTAACCTTTGGGGCAATTCTATATCCTGTTGAAAACCGATCTGAGCATACATTTCTCTTGCAGTTATCATTAACTCACTTGTATAGGGTACCAATCTAAGACGGGACAAAATGGCCTCTCTCTATGGGGATTTGGGGATTTGGGGATTTGGGGAAGGGGGATTTGGGGATTTGGGGAAGGGGGATAATGGGGGAAAGAGGGCAAGAGGAAAGACAAAGGGAAACAGAGGAGAAAAGAGTCTGTGGTGAAAACAGGGACAAACTTTTGCTTTCCCTTTCCCCCTTTTCCCCTTTCCCCCTTTTCCCCTTTTCCCCAAATCCCCCTTTTCCCTTTTCCCCTTTTTAACTGTGTTCGCTAATGACTGGTAGCCCTTGTATACAGACCAATAACTTCAGCACCATCTCTTTTCGCTCGCTCGATGCAAGTTTGGGTCAGTGCTTTTCCGATACCTCTTCCTCTGTATTCAGGTAAAACAGCAAGCAGTCGTAGAGATGCCCAATTACTTGGGAAAATTTGGAGATCCGAGTATCCAGGAGAATAGTATGCAACAGAGGCAACGACGCGATTATTATGTTCTCCTACGATAAATGTCGCTTGTTCTGCGAAACGAGAAATGCTAGATAAGGTTTGTTTCATGATTTCCCAGTTTTCTGGGGTTAAAGAATCTGCATACTCTTGATATGACACAACTGAAAGTGATGCAATATCATCAAAATCATGAATTAATGCGTCTCGAATTATAGTAGTCATGACAACTGCGCTTGCACTCGACGATTTACAGAATCTATCGCCATCTGAGTTGAATCAATCAAAGATCGATCGCCTTTACTACTGCGAAGAGACAAGGCTTGCTCAAAATAATACAATGCTTCTTCGTACTGCTGTTGATCGAATTTGCATTTTCCCGCATGTTGATACGCAAAGTCGAGATATGATCCCAGGTCAGGATCGCGTTTGCAACTTGCGATCGCCTCCTCAAATAATTCTTCGCTTAGCCTGTATTCCTGTTGCGACTGATAAACATGAGCTAACCGAATTAAATTTGCAATTCTCAGCCGCTGATCTCCGAGCAATTCTGATAGATCAACCGCTGAACTCAGCGCCATTCGTGCAGTTGCAAAGTCTTTCAACATTCGAGCATAGCCACCAATTAATCCTAGAAGCTGAATTTGGCGCTTTGTTTCAATCCCACGCTCGTTCAGTTGAGATTGCAAAAACGTCAACGCTTGTCGCATCTGGGCAGCGTTATTTGGGACATCATGCAAATCATCATCGAAATGATACGACACATCAAAAGGAATTTCGACCATGATTACTCAAATAAAGTGTTCAGAAGAAACCCAACAACCCCTACCCGAATTCGGTTGAGTTACTTCCAACTACCATGCTACAATTTTAATCTGCTAGTAGGGTGTGTTAGGCTTAGCTGTAACGCACCAATGCTCAGAAGTTATAGCTGCTAAATTTGTAGGAGAAAAGCCCATGACTCGGCGGCAAAGGGTAAAAAGTCTGAAGTTTAAATATGTATTGCTATCGTTGGGAGGTTTAACAACCATAATTTTAGGTATCATTGCATACCTCTACTTTCCCCGTCCTCTGCCACCCAAACCATCATCATTTACGCTGATTGCTCATCGAGGAGTTCACCAAACATTTCCTTTTGACAACCTAAATAATGAAACCTGCACAGCTACAATCATTTATCCGCCGACCCATAATTTTCTGGAAAATACCATTGCTTCAATTCGCGAAGCATTTAAGTATGGCGCAGATATGGTGGAAATTGATATACATCCTACCACCGATAAGCAACTGGCTATATTCCACGACTGGAAGATTGATTGTAGAACTAACGGCAAGGGAGTAACCCACGAACAAAGCATGACAACATTGAAAAAGTTGGATATTGGATATGGCTATACCGCAGATAACGGCAAAACCTATCCATTTCGCGGCAAATTTGTGGGAATGATGCCAACATTTGAGCAAGTGATGCGAGAATTTCCCGATCGCAAATTTCTGGTTGACCAAAAAGATCAGTTTGAAAACACAGTAAAAATTTTGGCAGATTATTTAAAAAAATATCCGGCACAACAGCGGAAAAATATCTACTTTTTTTCAGGAGAAGAACAGTATGAACTGCTAAAGCAAGAAGTACCGGAGGTGCCAAAGATTTTGGCAACTAGAAAAGAGCTAAAAGATTGTATTCCTCAATATTTAGCCATGCTATTTTCTGGGAGTATTTCCAAATTTTGTGGAAAGTATGCTTTAGGAATTCCAACACGCTATCTTAAATATACCCCTGGTTGGTCTTCTGGTCTTTTTCTTGCCAAAGCGCGAGAAGCCGGATTGAAAATATATGTTATAGAAGTAGATACAAAGGAAGATTTAAAACAGGTGCAAAACTTACCCCTTGATGGAATTGTCACGAATCGAATTGAATTAATTGGCTCACTTTTGAAGCGCTAGCTACTTCCACGCGTAAACAAATGAGGAAAAAGACAGAAGCCGGATTTATTTTGCCGCTCAAAGTCCCCCGGGAGGGGGATTTAGGGGGATATCCCACCAGTAAACAAATCAGGAAAAAGACAGAAGCCGGATTTATTTTGCCGCTCAAAGTCCCCCGGGAGGGGGATTTAGGGGGATATCCCACCAGTAAACAAATCAGGAAAAAGACAGAAACCGGATTTATTTTGCCGCTCAAAGTCCCCCGGGAGGGGGA
>NZ_BLAY01000307.1 GCF_020521235.1 Microseira wollei NIES-4236
TGAACCAAATTCGTTCGGGTTTCGACCAGGACGGGAGTGCCATGATGCAGTCACAGCAATATTCAACGCAATCAGGCATAAACCAAAATATGTTCTGGATGCCGATATTGCCAAATGTTTTGACCGCGTGCGACGTGAAAGTCGTGTGTTAGGCGCATCAGCGCTATATGACAGAGAGGTCGTCCTCTCTAGGGATTCTCTTCTCCCTATCCCTGGGTAGAAGGGTCATGCTACCCCGCCTACATCGGTAGTAAGCAATGAATCCGATGGAATGCAAGGCACGAAAGCTCACCTCACTGAAAGCCTAAATTGGTAAGGAGAGCAAAGGGAAGACTGACAAGGTTAACGAAATGTGAACCATCGTAAGCCCCGTTAAGCATGAGGAGTGAAATAAGGCTGACACACTCCAACCAAAAGGTAAGTGGGTAGGTCGTGAGACAGTGCGGTCGGTCACGACGAAGAGACAACACCCCCACCTGCGCATAGATGGAACCTAAATCAGTCGATTGTCAAGCACAAGAAACACGGTAAGCCCCATCAGTTCTTGAGTCAGGTCAATCGCTTAAGTAGGTCAACCGTAAGGAAGGCGGAATTACTAAGGGGGTAAAGGATGCCAGAGAAAGCGAAAGTCTGGGGTAACGCCTAGAATAGGGGTGCAAAATTTGCCCCACACCGAAAGGTGGCAGACTTCTGGCAGGTCTTCAACGGTGAACCAAAGTGAAGGAATCAAACCAACGTGAAAGATAGAGTCAGAAATGACATCGGAACGAAGGGACAACTTCTTCGCTGGACTGACATAGATTGGAAGCTAGCTAAGAGGCGGGTCAGAAACCTAAGACAGCGGATTTATCGTGCCACTCCGAAAAATCAGTGGAACAAGGTTCGTAGCCTGATGAAACTGATGTTACGCAGTTACTCCAACCTGCTGCTTTCAGTGCGACGAGTAACCCAAGAAAATCAAGGTAAACAGACGGCTGGAATAGACGGTCAGACAGCTTTAACCAACGATGAACGGGTGAAACTGGTCACACAGATGAAGGAACATTCTCTATGGAAAGTTCGCCCAACTAAAAGGGTATATATTCCCAAAGCAAACGGGAAAAGAAGACCATTAGGAATTCCAACTATCAAAGACCGCGTAGCACAAGCGATTGTCAAAAATGCACGCTTTGCCTCGCTTTGAGCCTCACTTTGAGGCACACAGTTACGGCCCTAGACCTGGTAGAGGCACACAGGATGCCATCGCCCAATGCTTTTGCCGAATGGGTGGAGGCAGTGACACTTGGATTCTAGATGCCGATATCAAAGGAGCATTTGACAACATCAGCCATGAATACATCCTCAGCACAATTGGGAATACCCCAAGCAGAGAAAGCATCAAACAATGGCTGAAGGCAGGGTATGTAGAAGCCGAGATGTTCCACAAAACAGAAAGCGGTAGACCACAAGGAGGGATAATCAGCCCTTTGCTCGCCAATATTGCCTTAAACGGTATAGAGGCACTACTGAGCCAGTTTTACAAGGTCAACACCTACACCCTGAAAAGCGGGAAACAAGCTGGCAACAAGAAAAAGAAGAAGGATGCAACCTACGGATTCATCCGATATGCAGACGACTTCATCATCACCGCCAAATCAAGAGAGGACATTGAGGCAATAATTCCCACTCTTCAGGAATGGCTTAAACAAAGAGGATTAGAACTGAGTCAGGAGAAAACCAACATCTCTCATGTAGAAGAAGGATTCAATTTCCTGGGGTTCAATATCCGCCAGTTCAAAGGCAAATGCCTGATTAAGCCTCAGAAAGAAAAAGTCAAAATCTTCCTGAAAAACATCCGTAAATGGCTTAAGGAACACAAACACGTTTCACCAGAGGCAGTCATAGAATACCTTAACCCAGTATTAAGAGGATGGGGAAACTACGTAAGGCACGGGGTCAGCAAACAAGTGTTCAGCTACGTTGACCACCAAATCTGGAAACTTCTCTGGAAATGGTCACTGAGGCGACAACCGAATAAACGTAAGAAATGGGTAGCCAGAAAGTACTTCAAAACCCTCCAAGGGCGAAAATGGGTATTTTCTGCAACAGTCAATGATCAGCGTGGAAATAAAGAGATAGCCCTTTTCCGGTTATCTAATATTCCAATTGAACGTCACGTTAAAGTCAAAGGCACCGCTTCCCCCGATGACCCCGAACTCACCAAATATTGGCAAGACCGCATGACCCGATCCGGCAAAATCTATTGGGAAAAAGGTACGAAGCTCTACAAAGTAGCGACTAATCAAAACTGGTCTTGTCCGATATGCGGTGACCACCTGCTCAACGGAGAAAAACTGCACACCCACCACATCGTACAAAGGAAGAATGGCGGAACGGATAAGGAGGAAAACCTCATACACCTCCACCAAGCTTGTCATAGGCACGTCCATTCAAAGGGTGATACTGAGAGGCTGAAGGCATGAGCCGGATGATGGGAAACTGTCAAGTCCGGTTCAAAGGGGGAGGAGGACACGGCGACTTGTGCCTCCTTACCCGCCATTAACCATGAAACAATGCTCCAAAAGTTGAATATCAAAGGCAAAATCAGGCAACAAATTAAAGCTTGGTTAAAGTCTGGGGGAATAGACAAAGGAGCATTTACTGCCACATCTCTTGGAACGCCACAGGGCGGGATTGTTTCACCGCTTTTGGCAAATATTGCCCGACACGGCATGGCAGAAAGGATAAAACAGGAATTCCCCGAAATGTCACGTACTATGAGGGAAACTTGGTTTCACAAAAAGGGAACGAAATTTCGCTCCCCTAATGTAATCCGTTATGCGGATGACTTTGTGATTCTCCATGAAAACAAAGCCGTTGTCCAAAGATGCCGAGAGATAATTTCGGAATGGTTAGCTGACATTGGACTACAACTAAAACCTGAAAAGACTCGGCTAAGTCATACGCTCAACCCTGAGCTTAGTGAAGATGGGTTCGCCGGATTTGACTTCCTTGGTCACCACATCCAGCAATACCCGACTGGTAAATATCGCAGCGCCAGGGATAGCTCTGGTGGGATATTGGGTCCCAGGGTACTCATCACCCCATCTCAGAAGGCGAGTAAGGTTGATCAAGAGCAAATAAGGCAAACCATCAAAAAACATGAGTCATCGCCACAAATGGCGCTAATTAAAGAACTCAACCCTATCGTCAGGGGATGGACTGCCTACTATTCCAATAGCGATGCACAATCGGTTGGAGAATTGTCTAAACAAGACTATCTTACATACCTGAAACTTCGAAGATGGGCAAAGAACCGATGTGGAGAAACCAAGTATGGACACAAGAAATACTCGACTACCATTGGCAACAATAACTGGGTATTCGCAACCAGGGAAGCGAATGCGAACCCCTTCCGGTTACTAACACATACCGAATTCGGCAGCAGTAGCACCGAGTATGTGAAAGTTAAAAACGATAAAAGCCCATAGGAAGGCGACACAGTTTATTGGAGTACAAGACTGGGAGTACACCCCCAATTGCCCCATCGAACGGCGCGCGTTGATTAAACAACAAAAGGGTAAATGCTCACATTGCGGATTAAGCTTCCAATCCTGGGATGTCATAGAAGTAGACCATATAATCCCCAGAGCTAATGGCGGTAAGGATGAATATAAGAACCTACAACTATTACATCGACATTGTCACGATGAAAAGACTGCAATCGACTTATTAGAAACACGGAAAAAGCAACAATCAAAGTATATCGAAAAACTAGCCCAACAATGGGAACAAGTAGACTGGGAGTGGGTAAACGATATTCCGGTTATCAAAGTCGAACGGTCAAAGAAGTCCCATAATGACAAGGGAAAACACATTGAGTAGCCCTGTGTGGGGAAACTCGCAAGCACGGTTTCCCATGGGAGGGAGAGGCTAGTAATAACCTCTCTCGACCCTACCGGAGTGTCAACAGGAATTGATTCAGAATAAAGCGCGAGATTGGCATTTGTTGCGCTTGTATGCGGCGTATACTTTACCGGGAGAGTTGGTGACGCCGTTGCGGACAAGGGGAAGGAAACCGGCGCCGCCGCCTTCGGTTGCAACTCAGTTTTTAGACGCGAAGGGTACGGTAAAAGTCCCCACTCGCGAGAGTTTTGTCGGGCGTCGCCGTCAGTTACAGAATTGTTTGAGGGCGATCCCCCCTAGCCCCCCTTACCAAGGGGGGCTAGGGGGGATCCCTTCCCAAGGGGGGGACATGATAGGGGGGGACTTTGTGGGCGTGTTAATTCACGGCATGGGTGGTTTGGGTAAGAGTAGTTTAGCCGCCAGGTTATGCGACAGATTGCCCGATTTTCAGCGAGTGGTTTGGGTGGGGAGAATCGATGAACCCAGCTTGGTGAATCGCTTGGCAGAAAAGTTGGATAGCAAAGAATTGCGGGAAGCGCTACTCAATCCGGATGAGGAATTAAAATATCGGTTGCGGCGACTATTTCAGCAACAAGAAGCCCCCCTTAGCATTGGGGGTTGGGGGGATCGCCAACAAACCGAAGCCCCCCTTAGCATTGGGGGTTGGGGGGATCGCCCGCCGTTTTTGCTGGTGCTGGATGATTTTGAGGTGAATTTAGCATCCCGCGACGGGGGATATGTTTTGCAACCAGAAGCGGCAATGGTATTGGAAGCTTTAGTCTGGGCAATTCGCGAGGTTTACGCTGCTGACCGTTTAATTCTCACCTGCCGTTATGATTTTGATTCGCCTCAGTTGCAGTATTTCTATAAGCAACCGTTGGAAGCACTGCATGGGGCAGATTTAAGAAAAAAGTGTAATCGCCTCGCTGCTTTTGGTGACAAATCTCAGGTAGATGCGCTGTTGAAGTCCCAGGCGCAAAGGTTGGCAGATGGGAATCCTCGGTTATTAGAGTGGTTGGATAAGATTCTGCAAAATTCCACCGTGGATAAAGCGGCAATTCTGCATCGGTTAGAAGCGGATAATAAGCAGCAGTTGCGCGAGCAAGTTTTGGCAGAGGCGTTGCTGCAACAGATGGATAATGCCATCAAGGAAATGCTGTCGCGGGGGTTGGTGTTTGAGTTACCTGTACCCAGGGAAGCGTTAGCGGCGGTTTGCGACACTATTTCCGAACGAGATTGGCAGATAAATCGGGCGGTGGCGTTGGGATTGTTGGAAGTGAGTCCCGATGCGTCTCTGCGTGTACCGCGTATTTTGCCCGTGCAGTTACCGGAAGATGGGGAAAGTTTGTACAAGCAAGCGGTTGAGGTTTTGTATCGTCTTTGGTGGGAGGAGGCGGAATCTTCAACAGAGGAACAACTGCTAGAAATTCATCGGTTGGCGTTGTTGGGAAAGGAAGGGGATATCGCCTCAGAAATTGGCTCAATTTTGGCAGGTAACTGGAAGAATCAAAGTCGATTTCGCGAAGCCTCCCAGTTGTGCAAATCAACGCTAGAAATTGTTGCAGACTATCGCGTTTTGCATCGACTCGCTAGATCTGAGCAAGAACTGGGCGAAATTGACCCAGCCCTAAATTATTATCATCAAGCGCTAGAACTTTGCCCAACAGAAGACGAAAAAGAAAGAGCAGCTATTATTCATAACATTGGACGCATTTACCAAAACCAAGGAGAAATCGAAAAGGCACTGGCATTCTATCAGCAGTCCTTGGAATTAACCGAACGGATTGGGGATGTCCAAGGCAAAGCAAGAACGCGGCACAATCTTGCACATATCTATGCCAATACAGGGGAAATCAAAAGAGCTATCGCATTCTGTCAGCACTCGTTGGAATTAACCGAACGAATTGGGAATCTCCAAGGCAAAGCGGCGACGCTGCACCAACTTGCTGGTATCTACGCTAATAGAGGGGAAATCGAGCAGGCGATCGCATTCTATCAGCAGTCTTTGGAATTAAACGAACGGATTGGGAATCTCCAAGGCAAAGCGGCGACGCTGGCAATGCTGGGAGAATTGTTGGCAGATAAGCAAGGAGATTTTGACACTGCCGTGGAATACTTGCAGCAATCTCTCGCAATATTACAGCGACTGCGATCAACCGAAGCAGAGAAAGTTCAGGAAATCCTCAATCAGGTAATGTTTACCCGCTTCCTCCAACAATCTCCCGAAGCACAGCAATTATGGCAGCAGCTACAATCTGCGGATGAAGAAACCCACCAAAAAATACTCGCACGATTACAACAACTACTCTCAGAATAAGCTCTACACCTGCCGCTATTGACTCAAATACTCGCGATTGAGTCAAAGAAACTCGCGATTGAGTCTGGGACACTCGTCGCCCTTGCTTTTATACTCATGCACGAGACTCTTTTACTCGCCGTCGAGTTTGAGATACTCGTCGTCCTTGCTTTTAGACTCATGGGCGAGTCTGTTTTACTCGCCGTCAAGTTTTCCAGACTCGTTAGCGAAGCTAAAAAACTCACTCGCGAGTATAAAAGCTTGACGCGCGAGAAAATCAACCTGAAATGACAGCCTTTTTCCATTGGGTGCGACGCAACATTGTAGGGACACGGGGTTCAAAATGGTAGGGGCACGGCATTCAAACATCTTTGCGGAATGCGACAATTTATTGATGCCGTGCCCTGGCGGCGAATTGGGAATGTTTGGGTTGATTTTTGGCAAGATGCTTTCATGTTTGGGGAATGGGACATTGCCGGGAACATTCTTTCATCTTTCGATTGGCGACAAAATTTATTGATGTTCCCTACCCCGCCTGG
>NZ_BLAY01000308.1 GCF_020521235.1 Microseira wollei NIES-4236
AAGGCGACCCGTAGCGGATTTTGGCAGATTGCCGCGCGCGGTGCCAAGACGAGAGGCTTACAAAAGAGGATATGACCGGGCTTATGAGCAATACAGAAGGCAAATTTACGAGCAATACGAAAGAAGATTGCCGCCAAATTTACGACAACAAATTCCTACAAGACCAGAACCTATACCCGTTCCTACTCGACCACGGAGTCGTATATCTGACCCGCGACTGGCAAGGCGACCTCAATCTAATTCCCCAGTGTCTGGGTCACAACAACAGAGAACTAGACCTCAAGATTTACCCAGATTTAAAGAACCATTCGCTCCACCTGGGTTGAGATCTCCTTTAAATTTACAGCCTCCACCTGTAAAACCAAAACCGCCGCGTCCCCTTTTACGTCAATATCTAGATGCTTCTCGTCGAATCAACGATAAATTAAGGCAAGTTAACCGGGGCTTAAATGATATTGCTTTTCCTGGTTTAAATGAAACTAGCGACTTTCTTAACGACCAAATTATTAGATTTGTTAGGGAACTTTGGCGGCAGTGGCGGCGAGTTAGAAATATTTTGGAAATCCACAGAAAATCAAGAGACTCCGCCGACTAATCCGGAACCTAACTTGACTTTACCAATAAATCCGTCCTGGGCAGATACAGATGTAATTACAGTTTGATACGTCGGCACAAGCTTGATTACTGATAATGGTTGGGAATGGTCAGCTGGCGCTCCTTTATCACTGCCTCCTGATGGGAGTGTTGGTGAAGATTACGCTCTCATAACTATACAAGACAGAATCCGAACAATTAATGCTACTTTGTTGTTGGTTGGTTTGATAGATAGTGATTTTGCATCCCCTTCTGTTTATTATTTTTATGCTAGCTGCAATTTTTTGGTTGGTAATTTACGGGCTGTTAATGGCAGAGTAGACCAATTAGCTCAAGTTACCGACACAATTGGCGAGCCTTATGCACCTATTGAGGTAATAACTCCTTCTTCAAGGTGGTCGCCTGGTTCTCAACCTTCACCGCCACCACCAGAACAAGAAATTGAGATTGTTCCTAGAATTAATCGCCGACTCAGGAGAATTATTGAGGAAGGGGAGGACAGAGAAAGAATGACTTGCGATTTTAGTTTGGTTATAGTTGCATTGCGTCAAGTGTTGGCAACAAATACAAACCTGCCAGCACAAGTAACGCAAGCATACTTAGCAATCAATGCCAACATTAACGAATTAAAGCCACCAATTAACACGATAAACGCCACCACTCAAACAACAGCGACCACAGTCAATTCAGTTTCTAACGTATTTCAATCTACAGCGACTAAAGTAGATGACTTAGCAGAGGGTTTAACCAATGTAAGAACTACTGTAAACACTACTGCACCCCGCGTACAAAACGTTGCTAATAAATTAGATGATGTAGCTGATCCAGTTAACAATGTTAGCACAAAACTAGACGATGTAGGCAGTGCAGTCAATCGAACCTTTAACAGGCTTCAAGAGATTTTTCAGGAAATAACAAAGCGACTTGATAGATGGGCAAAGTGGCTGGGCTTACCCATGTTGTTGGATGCACTATCGTTTATCCTGTTGTTGCAGGCAGCGATGTTGAGTAGCAATGTCGTCCAAACTGTAGGAGAAATTCTTGACACGCGACTTCAAATAATTGGGTTGAGGACGACAAGCCGATTCATTTATGTCAAGTATTTTAGGTACTGAAAACTCAACTAAAACGAAAAAGCTAAATAACATTTTTCCAGCGGCAGCCAATGTAATTAATTCAATCCCAACCATTATTGAGTCAACTCGTTCAATAATGGAACTAGGATCCCAAATGACTGGAAAGATAGGCAACGCATTAAGAGCTGCTGGAGTTGTGTTTGAAAATCCGTTGAATTGCTGAACAAAACAAATTAATGCAGCTTTTGCACGTCAGACTAAATTGAACGGAATGATTCAAGGGATACAGAAGAGCGACGATGTAGCTAGCAGCCTTTCTTCTGCCAAAGCTGAAGTCAAATTTATTCAAGATACAGTCATCGAAATGCGCGGGGTCAAAAATTTGATGAAGCTGTTGCTGATTTGGTTGGTAATAAAACCGAGACAGCAGCCGACAAAAAAGCTCAATATCTTCTACCATCTGATTTAAAACCAAATGCTTTTCGCCCAATCGGCGAGTTTGAGTTACCCATTTTTCAACGCTCTCGAATCATGGCAGCTGCATGGGAAAATTCCGTGGCTCGTCCCTATTGGTATCGAGGGTGTTGCATAAGGCAATCGGTGGCGATTAACGCAGTGGGAAGTGATTTAGCCACTATAGCTTCTTGGCACGTACCGTTATTTGTCCCAATAGTTTTTGTTCCAGACACGGCTGCTTTACAATGGCGATTAACCGTATCCGTACCTGACTGGCACAAAGTAGCACAAATTACGGTTTACCGCTTTATTGGAGAAATCGCTCCGCCTTTATCTTCAAAACTCCATGACATTTTAGCGAGGCTGACATGATACAAATACCGGAAAAATTTGCAGTTTTAATTGCTGATTTGAGCAAGCAACTAGAAGAATTTGAGAAAACCTATGGTTACATCCCCAAGTGCCAGTTAGTAGTTAGTGAAGAGTATCAACGATTAGTTAAGGAAATCACCAGAAAAGAATCGCGATGAACTGTATCCTTATGTCCATTTCAAATGTTGGTTCCGCTTTTTCTGGAATTACTCATCCCTGAGAAACTGCTGCTAGCAACAGCAGTACTGTGAATGTCACTGCGACTGCAACGCTTGTTTGTGCCGCTCACAGCGAGCGCACGGTTCTTTATGTGATAAACATGGGCAACGAGTGGGTCACTGTAGACCACCGTAACGACCCTGTTTATGGACAAGGAATCATGCTTTCTCCTAATGGAGGAACTTATTTAATCGAGTCGGGAAACCTGGATAAAAGGCTGTTACATGCCATTTGTGCTGCGGGGCGAACTACTACGTTAGCTGTTTATGAAGGTACTGGTGAAGCAGTAGCACAGACTTAATATGCCGGTAATTAATAAAAATGTTTTGTTTGTTAACACTCGTGGCGCGACTCTTTTGACCCCCATGAACTTAGAGGGCGTTTCTGTCAGCGTCATTGGTTGGAATCGGCTTACACCAAACAATCTTAGCGCGATTACTGATGGATATACTGACACTGCAACTGGTTGGGGGTGTGTAATAGATGGACCCAACCGCGCTTTTTTTGAAATCGATTTAGGAGTTGATAGTAGGTACATAGTCGCAGCGCGAATAGGTATCCGTATGGCAGAAGGATGGGAACGTGGTGAAGGTATTTGGTTTATTGAAGCTTCTCCTACCCCCAGTCCTCCCAATACTTGGCCTGCGAGATCTATTCCTGCCTGGGCTATTAAATTTAGGCCAACTCGATTCGAAAAAGTAGGAGTTGTTCCAGCATGGGTTAGTGGAAGGTATTTACGAATTGGAGCAGAAGATGCTGGACACGGATACGTTGAATTACGGGTTTATGACTTAAAAGTCTGGACTTTTTCTGCACCTTAAAAAATCAAATAACCCAGTTGTATTAGTGAAAGTATTTCATGCTTTGATGCTGGAGAGCTTCCCCCAGTGCCGTGGCAGGTCTACCCCCGGTAGTAAATTACTGGGGATTCTTTGAACTGATTAACCAGTCTCCAGATGAAGCAGTTGCCTATGAATTCACGTCCCGCGAAGTCAAACAGCTTGCCTTCCGTCTGGACGGTTTATTCTTGCCAACAACCAACGAACCGGAAAAACCTCTCTACCTAGTTGAAGTTCAGTTTCAGCCAGATCCAGACCTATACTACCGCAAGTTGCTAGTTATAAACAAGCGCGTTGCAAGCTTGCTAATTGCTAATTGCTAATATAGGATTTTTACCAATCTCGCCATTAGCCATTAGCCATTAGCCGCTCCCAGAGAGATAACTAGCAACTTGAGTTACTACCGCTTGTTTGGCGAACTTTTCCTCTACTTAAGGCAGTACAAGCCACCCCATCCTTGGCGGATTGTCGTCATCTATCCCAATCGTAGCGCCGAAGGAGAACAGACATTGCACTTTGGTCAACTTCTGACTTTGGAGTCGGTGAGACGAATATACTTGGATGAATTAGGACAAGCAGCAGAAAACTCTCTAGGCGTGGGAGTTGTTAAGCTAGTTATTGAGCCTGAAGCAACGGCGGTGCAACTAGCAAGAAGCTTAGTCGAGCAAGCGAAGCAACAAATAACCGATGAAGTTGTTCAGAATAACCTCATCAATTTAATTGAGACAATTATTGTCTACAAATTACCGCAAAAGAGCCGCCAGGAGATTGAAGCTATGTTTAGTTTAAGCGAACTCAAACAAACTAAAGTTTATCAGGAAGCTAAACAAGAAGGCCCTGAAGAAGGTAAACAAGAAGGTGAGCGGCAAGCCAAGTTACAAGCCATAGCGCGACTGCTGCCAATGGGTTTAAGTTTGGAGCAAATTGCCCAAGCATTAGATTTGCCTCTGGAAGTAGTTCAGCAAACCGCTGAGCAAATTAGGAGCCAAACTATCTTATCTTGCCAACAGAATGTTGCTGCTTTTATTGTACTGTTAAACGACCAGCGCTCGCTCTTTTCTCCTGATGACTTGACTGAGTTATATCACCTAGTTGCTCCTCTACCAGATAATATCGAATACCTCTCGCAAGCACTCTCAGCTTGGTCTGAAAATCCCTCTGAAATTCTTGAGGCAAAACGCCAACTTATCGCATCTTTTTCTAATAATTCATCAGCAGAATCACCCAACAAACAAACTCTCATAAATGCTATTGGGCAACCTTCTTCCTCTGGTGATTCCCAGCAATCCAACACTACCTCGTGAAAATCGTTAACTTTATCGCCCCAGAAACCGGGTTTCTTCAAGAAACCCGGTTTCTAATTATACCCTCGCCACTTCAGCAAACCGGATTTTGAGATAATCTTCTTCCATCTTCGCACCAGAAGGTTGCAGCGCTGCCAAAGCTTGGGGCAAAACTAAATTGCGGCGATGATTGCCAATCCTCACATTCAATTCATCCCCAGTCTTACTCAACTGAATTTGGTCTTTCGCAATTCCCGGCAAGTAAAGTTCCAAACTGTACTGATTTTTTTCTTGCACTACGCGGACAGTCGTTTCTTGGTAATAAACTTTACTAGGATCTTCATCCTTATAAAGCAATTCCTTCAACCGATCTAGTGCCGCCAAACCGCACATTTCTTCTGAAAATAAAGGAACTTCCTTCACCGGCAAAGGATGAAAGTTATCGTAAATTTCTTGACGATATTCCTTTTGATTCTCTTTCCACCGCTGGAAGAAAGGATCTTGCACTTCGTTCGGAATAATCCGATTAGCCACAACTAAATCTGTTGCAACATTATACAAACTCAAGTAAGCATGGGCGCGTAAAGATTCCTTGATTACCATTTTTTCGGGATTTGTCACCAAGCGCACCGAAGTTTGAGTATTATCGGTTAAAACCTTTTCCAATGCTTCAATTTGTTCGTAAAATTCGTAAGGCGCATCCATAACTTCTTTATCAGGCAAGGAAAAACCAGCAATTGGCCTAAAAATAGGTTCAACCAGCGGTCTAAGCGCCACAGAAATGCCTTGAAACGGCTTATAAAAACGCCGCATATACCAGCCGCTAACTTCTGGTAAACTGAGCAATCGCAGCGCCGTCCCTGTAGGAGCTGAGTCAATAATTAAAACATCATACTCGCCTTCATCGTAGTGGCGTTTCATGCGTACCAAGCCGAATATTTCATCCATCCCTGGTAAGATTGCCAATTCTTCCGCCTGAATGCCATCGAGTCCCCGCGCCTGCAAAACTTGGGTGATGTAGCGCTTAACCGCTCCCCAGTTTTGTTCTAATTCTATTAGGGCATCCAGTTCCGCACCCCACAAGTTGGGACGAACCAGTCGCGCTTGGTGTCCCAGTTCCATGTCAAAACTGTCCGCCAGCGAATGAGCAGGATCGGTACTGAGAACGAGCGTTTTATAACCCAGTTCAGCGCAACGAAGTCCAGTAGCCGCTGCGACAGAGGTTTTTCCCACTCCTCCTTTCCCCGTCATCAGAATTAAACGCATGATTTCCCTGTCCTGCCTGAGAATTGTTTACATTACTTTACTTTATCGATTATTTGAGAGAAATAGGTGCTGTTTCAAAACATCGATGCGCGAACAATCCCAATAATCGATGTGGGAGACAATCAAGTCATCCCCATTTAGTCGTAACTCGCTCCAGCCAGGAATAGAAATGCGGGGTTTCCAGGGGAGGGGAGTATTCCACGACAGCGTCCAGCGAGTCAAAATCGTATCTCCGTCGCGGCGAATGTCGTGCAGATCGAGTTTCGGGTTCAAAAACCAAGTGCCGATAAACCCTATCATCTGCTGATACCGCTCAATTCCCCGAAACTCGTTCATGGGGTCTTTAAAAAACACATCTTCGGCATAAATGCTGTAAGTCTGGTCAACTGGAAATCTTTGATAGTCCTGTTTTAGAATTTCAATAATGTCCATTAATCCAGTACCTTTTTGTTGTTTTTTGCCAGTAGGGACAAGGCATCAGTCAGTTTTGTGCCATTCCTCCAAGTTTTTTGGCTGCCTTGTCCCTTTTTGTTGTTTTTTGCCAGTAGGGACAAGGCATCAGTCAGTTTTGTGCCATTCCTCCAAGTTTTTTGGCTGCCTTGTCCCTTTT
>NZ_BLAY01000309.1 GCF_020521235.1 Microseira wollei NIES-4236
CGATGATTCCCTGGCGGGCGATGATTCCCTGGCGGGCGATGATTCCCTGGCGGGCGATGATTCCCTGGCGGGCGATGATTCCCTGGCGGGCGATGATTCCCTGGCGGGCGATGATTCCCTGGCGGGCGATGATTCCCTGGCGGGCTAATGCTAAAGGTGCAAGATTTCAATCGGTTGAGATCTTAAGGTTGAGAGCTTGCATCAGTCGCAACAATCCGCCAGTGGTTAAAACCACTGGCTAATAGCTCAAGTCGGTTAAAACCGACTAAATGCCATCAAACCAGTCCGTTTCAACGGACTTTCGCTACTCGCTGTGGGAATTTATTCCCTGGCGGACTGTTACACAAGCGAAAAAATTGGGCAAACTACCCTAAACGATAGGGAAAACTATTCATGGCTCTCTGGCGACTTTACTACCATCTTGTTTGGGGAACAAAACAGCGTCAACCTCTGATTAATCATGACAGAGAAACTATACTTTACCATTACATTATTGGCAAAGCTGATTCTCTAGCTTGTATTGTTCATGCAATTGATGGCATAGAAGATCATATTCATCTTGTGGTTTCTATTCCACCAAAGCTATCTATTGCTGATTTTGTTAAAACTATTAAAGGGAGTAGCGCCCATTATCTGAACCATAGCTTGTCCCCTACCTCAGATAAATTTGGTTGGCAAGAGGGATATGGTGTGTTTTCTCTGGGAGGTAAGCAACTGGAGCAAGCTGTAGCTTATGTTCAAAATCAGAAAACACATCATTTAAACAAAACGACTGTAGCCTCTTTGGAAGAATCTAATCATGAAGATGATTCCCCATCCCTTTGGCTTCCTAAATGAAATATGTAAATGCACCCTCGGGCAATACTTTCAGCAGCTCCGAGTTAAAACCGATTAATTAGAAAGTTTTCAGTTTGTTTTAACGGACTTTCGCTAAAAGCCCTTGGAATTTATTCCCTGGCGGGCTGGGAAAAGCGCGTTCGCGCAGCTAGCCCTTGGCATATCGCTCCCACCACAAATCTACAGCAATGACCAGTGCGATCGCTCCCACCACAAATTTACAGCAATGACCAGCGCGATCGCTCCCTCAAATCCCCACAAGCTAAGATCAAAATCATATCCTAATAGCCACAAACGGTTATGGTACAACAACTCCCCACCCAAACCACAAAAGAAATAATCTACCCAGACAACAACGGAGAACCAATGTCAGACAATACCAAACAATTTCGCTGGATTGTCACAATCAAAGAAAATCTAGAAATATTGTTTGCCAACAATCCTGATGTCTTCGTCGCAGGCGATTTACTTTGGTATCCCGTCGAAGGAAATAATAAACTCTGCCAAGCACCCGATGCAATCGTAGTTTTTGGTAGACCAAAAGGCGACCGAGGTTCCTACAAACAATGGGAAGAAGATAATATTCCCCCGCAAGTTGCCTTTGAAATCCTCTCTCCAGGCAATCGCGCCGGAAAGATGACACAAAAGGCTATCTTTTATCAAGTCTATGGAGTCGAAGAATATTACATTTACGAGCCAGACAAAATAGAATTGTCAGGTTTTCTGCGCGAGGGAGACTTATTAGAACCAATCGAACAGATAAACAGTTTTATCAGTCCAAGGTTAGGCATCAGATTTGAATTGAAAGAAGACACCCTGGAAATTTATCGCCCGGATGGACAAAAGTTTCTCACGCCTGTTGAACTAGATCAACTCAGAGAACAGGAACGTCAGCGTGCTGAAAATGCGCTCGCACAACTAGAACAAGAACAGCAACGCTATCAAGCATTGATAGAGAAATTGCGAAAACGAGGCATCGACCCAGAACAATTCTAATTGAGCGAGCGATCGCGCGCACAGCGTGCGGTCGGCATATCGCCTGGACCACCGCGAGATGCCTAAAGGCACGCTGCTGCGCTTTCTGTCCCTACATACAAACCGTTTTAAAGGATTTTAGCTTTAAGTCAGAAATTTATTTCTGGCTATTCTCCCACCTGAGAAAATATCTTCATTAATCCTAAACGCAACTTCACGAAAGCTTTACTCAAACACCCCATAACGATAAGGAAAATAGAGAGAGACACGCTGTTTTAAATTAATGGGCGTGAAAATTGGATGGGTGATACCTACTCTACAGATAGAGGGAAGATAGCTTAACCCGCTCCACGGTGCATCTACGATTTTCCAATACTTGAGGATTGTACCATGAGAGAACCAACTTCAATTGCCGAACTTGACTTGACGCCAATTCCCGGCAAGCAATACTGGAACATCGATCGCGAATGGCGGGAAGAGTTTATCTATTTTATCATGGTGGATCGGTTCCACGACAGTCTCAATCGCGCACCCCTGCTGAAAAGCGATCGCTCAAAAGGTAGCGGCAATAGCGAACAACTAGGAAGATTTTGCGGTGGCACCATCGAAGGCATTACCAATCATTTAGATTACATCAAAAACCTTGGCTGCACCGCCATTTGGTTGAGTCCTATTTTCGAGAATAACGGTGCATTTGAAAAAGACGGCAAACTTGATTACAACTCAGACAAATATCACGGTTATGCCATTCAAAACTATCTTAGAATTGACCCCCGCTTTGGCACCAAGCAAGACTTAATCGATTTAGTATTCGCTGCACACATCAGAAACATGCGGGTTTTTCTCGATGTCGTCGTCAACCACTCTGGCGATAATTGGTACTATCCAGGAGACTATCCCTATTATTATTACAAAGATCGACAATTTCCCTTTGGTGGATTGCGCCGCCCAGATCGTCCCATCCCCACCGAATTACAAAACCCAAATTACTACCACCGTCGCGGCGAAATTCGCAACTGGGATGCCTATCCAGAAACCCAACACGGCGACTTTTTCTCACTCAAAGGCTTCCATAACGATGACGACCCAGATGGTTTGATTCTCCAAGATATTTTAATCAAAGCCCACTGTTATTGGATGCGCGAAGCCGATATTGATGGGTTCCGCATCGATGCAGTCAAACACATGGGAGAACTTGCCGTTGCGCGCTTTTGTTCCAGTATTCGCGAGTATGCCTACCGCCTGGGCAAACGCTGGTTTTTCCTATTCGGAGAACTCGTCGCTGGAGATGATGCAATTAACCGCTATATTGGCCCCAATACTCCCACCCAAGTCAATAACAAAACCGTCTATTTTGGGTTAAATTCTGTTTTAGACTTTCCCCTTTACTGGTCGCTTCCCGGCGTCATTAAAGGCTTTAGTTCTCCGATGAATTTAATTAACCGCTATGAAGCGTTGAGGAATCATGCCCTAACGCGGGGAGAATTAGGGCGCTATCTGGTAACTTTTGTCGATAATCACGACCAAATTGGGCAAGATTACAAGCGGAGGTTTGCAGCCGATACCCCGGACGCACAAGTAATTGCAGCAATTGGATATTTGCTCTGTGCAATCGGAACGCCCTGCATTTATTACGGGACGGAACAGGGATTTTCCGGCAAAGGCAACGATGATAAATTTATTCGGGAAGCCATGTTTGACTTGGATAATCCTGAAGTTAACTACCTGAATCGAAATTGCATAATTTATCAAGAAATTGCCAAAATAGCCAAACTATTTCCACAAATTGCAGCCCTGCGCTTCGGGCGCATGTATTTCCGAGAAATTTCCGGCAACGGTCGCGATTTTGGCTTACCCCAAAGTCAACCTTGCACCCTGGCATTCTCGCGCATCCTCGCTGGCGAGGAAGTTTTAATTGCTTACAATACATCCACTACAGAACGTCGCAACGATTTCGTTATTGTCGATAGCGATATCCACAACAAACCGGGCAATAATATGAAGTTTATTTACGGAAAGCAGGGAACTGTCCCCGTCCAAAAACATGCCGATAATGAATCGCGTTTTATCCAACTAGAACTCGAACCCATGCAGTTCGTAATTTTGCAGTAGATCGGCAGTAGGGTGCATATTATAGCACCCTAAAAATTTTACCAACAATCCTAGATACCGGGTTTCTGGCTGCGTTCGCGTAGCGTGCCGGAGGCATATCTTTTGTTTCCATCAACGATTTTTCAGAGAAACCCGGTTTCTTATACTATCACCTTTGTTTCTGGCTGCGCTCTTTCGTTGCCATCAACGATTTTTCAGAGAAACTTTGGTGTTTGCGTCAAAAGGTTGCCAAAGTGGCAACACGGCTTTCTTGCGTTTGGTTATCTTGTCTAATAAGTCATACAACAACTGAGTCTTACACCTCTTTTATGTTGCGGTTCAGTGGTGATAAATCAGTTGTCATAATATCTTTTTTTATGACAATTGACCGTTGACCTATAAGCAGTTGCTGCAAGCCGATCAAAGCGAAGCAGCTTCTGTCTCCTTTCTTTTGTCAGGGGGTGCAAGACATCAGTTAATCTTGACTCGAATCAAAAGTTAACAGGAAGGTAAAAATGAACCCAAATCAAAGAAAGCACAGCACTCAATTTGAAATTAATGACCTGATTGATGATGCTGTGACAAATGCGATGGCGCGCCGAGGATTCTCGGAAGATTTGTCTGACGACGAAGCAGCAAGCGTTGCCGGTGGTAGGTTGGCAGTACCTGAAATGGCGATAAACGATATGATGATCGCAGGATATAAGCCTATCTGTCCGCCACCCATCAAGCCAATTTGTTTGCCCATCGATCCGGTTTGTCCCCCGATTAAGCCTTATCCGCCTCAGCCTTGTCCACCTCAGCCTTGTCCACCCAAACCTTGCTATCCGCCAGTTATAGCTGGGTTGATGTACATACCAGACAAAGGTGCTGAATTGGCTTAATTATCAGCCTTCAATTGTAAAAAAGGCTCTGCAATCGAGGATTAATTGATGGAAAACATTGCTGCCAGCTAGCGCCAAGCAACCGTTCAAGACAGCAATTAATCTTCACTCGATTCACAAGTTAACAGGAAGGTAAAAATGAACCCAAATCAAAGAAAGCCCAGCAGTCAATTTGAAATTAATGACCTGATTGATGATGCTGTGACAAATGCGATGGCGCGCAGAGGATTCTCGGAAGATTTGTCTGACGAAGAAGCAGCAAGCGTTGCCGGTGGTGGGATAGTACTAAGTGAAATGGCGATAGACGATATGGCGATCGCAGGATTTAAGCCAATCTATCCGCTACCCACCAAGCCAATTTGTTTGCCCATCGATCCGGTTTGTCCCCCGATTAAGCCTTATCCGCCTCAGCCTTGTCCGCCTCAGCCTTGTCCACCCAAACCTTGCTATCCGCCAGTTATAGCTGGGTTGATAGCCATGCCTGCTGAATTGGCTTAATTATCAACCTTCAATTGGAAAAAAGGCTCTGCAATCGAGGATTAATTGATGGAAAACTGCCAGCTAGCGCCAAGCAACCGTTCAAGACATCAATTAATCTTCACTAGATTCACAAGTTAACAGGCAGGTACAAAATGAACCCAAACAAAATAAGTTACAGCGGCATTGAAATTAATGACTTGATTGATGATGCCGTTGCCAATGCGATCGCCAGACGCAGCGGCTGGGAAACTTTGTCTGATGAGGAAGCGGCAAGAGTGGCGGGGGGTCAGACTGAAAGTATTGTATTAGAAGAGGCAGATCCTATTTATCTGCCCAAGGATCCTATTTGCGTGCCGATTGAGTTTACAAAGCTACGCATTAAGTTTATTTGTACGCCGCTTATAATGGGGAAAATTGCCCCACCACCAAACAAAGAAGTGCCTCTAGTTTAAGCCTTCAAGTGTTAAAAATTCTTTTTAGTAGAGGCTGAGTTTATGAAAGACATTGTTGTTGATACAACTACGCTTTGCCCCAGTGCCAGACCAGAATCAGAGGATGGTGTTGTCTTCGGGGTAATTGGCGGAACAGTAGCAGATCCCCGCGTTGCTTATCTCAAACAACCCCTCCCCATTACGGAGGAATTAATCGCAAAAGCCAGCCCAGTTACACCCGCCGAAATTTTTCGCACAGCGGCACCTTGTGCAACTAAAGGTTGTCAGCATTTTGATGGCAAAGATTGCCGTTTGGCAATGCGAGTTGTAGAGAAATTGCCAGCAGTAGCAGAAGAATTGCCCCCTTGTTCTATCCGCCGAGATTGTCGGTGGTGGAAGCAAGAAGGCAAAGCAGCTTGTATGCGCTGTCCCCAAGTAATTACGGATAATTACCAGCCATCTGAACTCATGCGCGAAGCGGCGACACCCAAGGTAAGTTAACTTCATCTGGAAAGTGAAGTGCGGATTTTTGAGGGCATCCAAATAGCTAATCGCTAATTGCTAATTGCTCATGGGAATATTTTCGATATCTACGATTAGCCATTAGCTATTATACGTTAATATTAAGGACACGGCATCCGCATATTGTTGGGTTAATTAAAACACTTACTAACCCCGTGTCCCTACGCTTAATATTAAGGACACGGCATCCGCATATTGTTGGGTTAATTAAAACACTTACTAACGCCGTGTCCCTACGCTTAATATTAAGGACACGGCATCCGCATATTGTTGGGTTAATTAAAACACTTACTAACGCCGTGTCCCTACGCTTAATATTAAGGACACGGCATCCGCATATTGTTGGGTTAATTAAAACACTTACTA
>NZ_BLAY01000310.1 GCF_020521235.1 Microseira wollei NIES-4236
AAAATGTTCGCTTGTATAAAATATTTCGGATGCCTTGTCCCTACGCCAAAACCCGGTAGGGATAAGGCAATCATAAAATGTTCGCTTGTATAAAATATTTCGGATGCCTTGTCCCTACGCCAAAACCTGGTAGGGACACGGCAATCATAAAATGTTCGCTTGTATAAAATATTTCGGATGCCTTGTCCCTAGGCAAAAACCCGGTAGGGACACGGCAATCATAAAATGTTCGCTTGTATAAAATATTTCGGATGCCTTGTCCCTACGCCAAAACCCGGTAGGGACACGGCAATCATAAAATGTTCGCTTGTATAAAATATTTCGGATGCCTTGTCCCTAGGCAAAAACCTGGTAGGGACACGGCAATCATAAAATGTTCGCTTGTATAAAATATTTCGGATGCCTTGTCCCTAGGCAAAAACCTGGTAGGGACACGGCAATCATAAAATGTTCGCTTGTGATAGAATATTTCGGATGCCGTGTCCCTACGCCAAAACCTGGTAGGGACACGGCAATCATAAAATGTTCGCTTGTATAAAATATTTCGGATGCCTTGTCCCTAGGCAAAAACCCGGTAGGGACACGGCAATCATAAAATGTTCGCTTGTGATAGAATATTTCGGATGCCGTGTCCCTAGGCAAAAACCTGGTAGGGACACGGCAATCATAAAATGTTCGCTTGTGATAGAATATTTCGGATGCCGTGTCCCTACGCAAAAACATCGCATCCGCTCCTAACCGTTATTGTAATAATTGTTCATAATTTATAAATATCCCTCTCAACATTAAGAGGTTACCGTGTCTTTGTATGCTGAATTACACCGCCATCTCGGTGGTTCCGTCGTACCCCGGATTCTGTGGAGATATTTCCAAAGAAACGACTCCCAGAAGGCGCAACGCTTCCCAGAATACGCAGAGTTTGAGGATTTTTATACCCGTCCCCGCAATACCCTAGATGAATATCTGGAATTGCACACCCTGGTAGAAAGCGTGCAAACGTCCCAAACGCTGCCTTACTTTATCTATCGGTTAATTCGAGGTGCTTATATTTTTGAGAATTTGGCTTATTTAGAATTACGGTACACGCCTTATCTGCGGACACCCGAACATTTAACTCAGTCGCAGCGCATCGACTGCATGGCGGAAATTGTCGAAATTGTCGGCAAAGCGAGTTCTCTGACAGAATATCCCATCGTCACCAGCCAAATTTTGTGTACCCACTCGCGGTTACCTTATGAGGTGAATCGGGCGATTGTTGACTTGGCTGCCCAAAAGCGGGAATATGTCTGTGGGGTGGATGTGGCAGGCGGGGATGCCCATTACGCCGAGCGGTTGGATGAATTTGTGGAATTATATGCTTATGCGCGTAAGCTCAACCTCAACACCACCGGACACCTTTACGAAACCGTTGATGGCTGTTACCCAGAACTGTTACCCTATTTAATGCGAATCGGTCACGGCATCCAAATTCCCCTCAAACATCCCGAATTATTGCCCCAATTAGCAGCAAGGCGTCAGTGTCTGGAAGTTTGTCCCACAACTTACCTCAAAACCGGCACCCTCGACGATATTCGTCAACTCAAACTTGTTTTTGACCGCTGTTTTGACGCAGGTGTAGACATCGCCATCTGTACCGATAACGCCGGGTTACATAACGTGCGCCTGCCGTTCGAGTACGAAAATTTACTAACCCAGGATGTTATTGATTTTCGCCAATTGCAAGCTTGTCAGGAAGCTTCTTTCCGCCATGCCTTCGCTTGGCCTTACCAACAACCACCTGCTTCCCTGTTAAGCGGATTGTATCAGGAAGCACCAAGCAAAACTGGCGATGGCTATCCCGGTACGCGGGAATTTGTGACGCAAAGTTAGAGATTGGCGGTGGTAATTGGTAATTGGTAATTGCTCATTGCTAATTGCTCATTGCTCATTGCTTATACAGGTCGTAATTCCGATGCAACGGTCAACGATATAACTAGCAACTTGGGCTAGTACCAAAGCGAGATCAATAATGGGTAATGGGTAAGAACAAAAGCCAATGACCCATTACCCATTACCCTCGTTCCCACGGATCTGCCTGGGAACGCTATTACCAATTAAGCACCTTGCCTAATGGCAGATTCTACCTGATTGAATTCCAGCTTTAATCGCTGTTTCAATTTCTCAGGAATCGGACGATTTGGATAGGAACTGTAATGAGCGGCTAAACCATTCAATGCTGTTTGCATTGTAGTAAAAGACCGGAGAGTTTTGAGCGAGCTATCCCGCCGGTAGCGAGCAAAAAAATCATTGATTTTTTGCCGTGCTTCTGCTTGCACCGCCGCTTTATCTGGCGCATCATTTGGCAACTCAATCGCAGTTCTCAGGGTATTCACCACAGCCAAAGTGTCTTGGCTATAATTACCAGTTAAACCCGATGGATTGTTAGAGCAACCCACCAACCCAATCGCCACAACCAAAACCAGGGCAAGCAGACGGGACAAATAGCGCTTCATAAGACTCAAATCAAACACAAGATAAGGTTAATCCTATCCTGGATTGGTGTCGCGGGGATCGCCATATTCCCAATAATGGAAATGAGTGCGCCCTTGTTGTTCCTCTCGCTTCTCTCTGCTGCAAAAAGTCCTTGTCAGACGATGCTTGGGCAGGCGGGACCCCCACCCCACAATAATTTTTCCAGTTTTGTGGGGTAGGCATCCTGCCTGCACCAAACCCCCACCCCAGAACAATTTTTCCAGTTTTGTGGGGTAGGCATCCTGCCTGCACCCGACCCCCACCCCACAATAATTTTTCCAGTTTTGTGGGGTAGGCATCCTGCCTGCACCAAACCCCCACCCCACAATAATTTTTCCAGTTTTGTGGGGTAGGCATCCTGCCTGCACCAAACCCCCACCCCACAATAATTTTTCCAGTTTTGTGGGGTAGGCATCCTGCCTGCACCGGACCCCCACCCCACAATAATTTTTCCAGTTTTGTGGGGTAGGCATCCTGCCTGCACCGGACCCCCACCCCAGAACAATTTTTCTAGTTTTGTGGGGTAGGCATCCTGCCTGCACCGGACCCCCACCCCACAATAATTTTTCCAGTTTTGTGGGGTAGGCATCCTGCCTGCCCCTGGTAATTTTGCCACAGGTCTATCGATCAACCAAATCTGCCGCTGACATACTCGCGGGTGGACTCTTCTTTAGGACTTTGGAAAATTACCTCAGTGCGGTCGTACTCTACCAGGTAACCGATGCGACCGCCCTTTTCCGTGGGTTCCACATTGAAAAATGCCGTCATGTCGGACACGCGGGAAGCTTGCTGCATGTTGTGGGTGACGATGACGATGGTGTATTGTTCTTTGAGTTCGTGAAGCAAGTCTTCCACCCGCAAAGTCGAGATCGGGTCGAGCGCCGAGCAAGGTTCGTCCATTAAAATCACATCGGGTTGAACTGCGATCGCTCGCGCAATGCACAACCTTTGCTGTTGTCCCCCCGATAACGATAACCCGCTTTGCTTGAGTTTATCTTTCACTTCATCCCATAAAGCGGCACCTTTGAGCGAGCGCTCTACCAATTCATCCATATCCCCTTTGTATCCATTGATACGCGCTCCAAAGGCGATGTTGTCATAAATTGATTTGGGGAACGGGTTCGGCTTTTGGAACACCATGCCAATGCGACGCCGCACTTCTACTGGATCGACCTCCGCTGCGTACAAGTCTTCTTTTTGGTAATAAATTTTACCTTCTGCCCGAAAAGTCTCAATTAAATCGTTCAGACGGTTAAAGCAGCGCAGCAAGGTACTTTTACCGCAACCCGAAGGACCAATAAAAGCGGTGATGCGATTTTTGGGGATATTCATTGTAATATCCCGCACGGCTAAGAAAGTGCCGTAATAGACGTTAACATGTTCTGCCCGTAAAACGGTTTCGGTTTGATTGATAGTTTCAGGATGGTAACGCATAAAAATTTAGAGTTGGTAATTGGTAATTGGTGATTGCTAATTGCTAATTGCTAATTGCTAATTGCTAATTGCTAAGAGGAAAAGGGCATCTAAATCAGGGCGTTGTTTCTTTAGTATCCCATTAGCCATTAGCCATTAGCCATTAGCCTATTCATCGATAAGCTTTTCGGCTAGTTGCCAAGCGGGCGATCATACTGGTAATTAGTACCATGAATACGAGAATCAGCGAAGCCGCCCAAGCTAATTCTTGCTGATTTTTGAAAGGCACAATGGCGAAGTTGAACACTAACACCGCCAGCGAAGGAGCGGGGGTCATAATATTGTTAGGCCAAAATTGGGAAAACAGGGCGGTTAACAGTAGAGGTGCAGTTTCGCCAGAGGCGCGCGCGATCGCCAACGTTACTCCAGTTATAATTGCCGGTAAAGCTGCTGGCAACACTACACCTAAAACAGTTTGATAGTTCGTTGCACCCAGTCCAAAAGCCGCTTGTCGCAAATCTTTTGATACCAGTTGCAATGCTTCGTCAGTCGTTCGCACAATAATCGGCAACATCAGAACTGCCAACGCTACCCCTCCAGCTACCGCTGAAAACGTACCAGTTTTCAGAACTACAACCACATAGGCAAATACCCCCGCAATAATAGAGGGAATTCCGCTGATAATATTGGTAGCAAAGCGAATCCAACGAGCCAGCTTACCCGAACTAAATTCGGTCAAAAAAATCGCTGCAAATACGCCAATCGGCACGCTGATTAACGCACCAATTCCTACCATAATTAGCGTGCCGATAATCGCATTACCAAAACCTCCTCCCGGTACTAAAGGCGGCGGCGGTAGTTCTGTGAACGCGCTTAAATTCAGACGCCTGAATCCTTGGATAGTCACGTAACTCAGCACCGCTAACAAAGGGATGAGCGCCAAAGCACCGCAAAGAAATGCCACCCATGTCATCACCGTGTTAAACAGCGTCCGGGGAGAAAAGTTGGAGCGATTCAGACTTCCCGAACCAAATCCAGAATTATTCTGAGCCTGGAAATCATAGTTCATAACTTAACACTCTATATCGCCATTGGTAATTGGTAATTGGTAATTGGTGAAATATTACTCATTTTTTATTACCGATTAGCAGTTATAGTTTCTTCACTCGCAGAACTACTAGATCAGCCAAAATATTGACTAAAAGCGTTAACAAGAACAAAATCAACGCTGCATACATTAGCGCCGAAACTTGCAATCCGCTGGCTTCGGCGAATTGATTCGCCAGCAGGGAAGAAATCGTGTTAGCGGGGGCTAATATTGATAGGTTTACGTTGTTGGAGTTACCGATCAGCATTGTTACTGCCATCGTTTCTCCCATCGCGCGACCTAATGCCAACATCACCGCGCCAACAATTCCAGAAAAAGCAGAAGGTACCAAAACTTGAAAGATTGTTTCCCACCGCGTTGCACCCAATCCTACCGCAGCTTGTCGTAAATCGGGGGGCAAAGAAATCAGCGCATCGCGAGAAATTGCCGTAATGATTGGCAAAATCATAATCGTTAATATTATCCCAGCCGGTAACATTCCCGGCCCGGTTAGTGGCGTGCTAAAAATTGGCAGCCAACCAAAGGTAGAATTGAGCCATCCTCCGATTGGTCTGAGGATGGGAATCACGACAAAAATGCCCCACAAACCGTATACAACGCTGGGAATTGCTGCTAAAAGTTCTACCAGAAATACCAGTACCGTGCGAATCGCTGACGGTAAAAAGTTCTCGCTCAATAAAATAGCAGTACCAACCCCGATGGGAACGGCTAATAAAAGCGCAATCAAAGCACTGACGATAGTTCCATATACTTGAGGCCACACCCCATACTCACTTGTTACGGGGTTCCAAGCGCTTTGAAATAAAAAGCCAGGACCAAACGCCAGGATAGCGGGGATGGCACTAGAGGTCACCTGGAATGCTATCCAAAGTAAGATGAAAGCGATCGCTAGGGCAAACAGCCGAGTTAACCAGATAAAGCCCCGATCTAACACCCTATCGACTTCAGACCGGGGTTGAATTACGGATGGAATGTTGTTCGCTTGTGGACGCATGATTAACTTCCCAAGACTGCAAAAAATGTGGGAGCAAACCTAAATCAGCCTTTGGCTAAGGTAACGCGCTACTAACCGTAACCTTTCAGCCTAATTCCCATCTCGCTTCTGTTATGGGGTAGCCGCTGGGCTGACTGGGGTAGCGCCTGGAGTCCCTGTCGTACCCGTTGGGCTGGTCGGCGCTGCGCCTGGGGTTGTTGTCGTACCCGGTAAAGTTGTCGGAGTGGCAGCGGCAATCGCCATCTTGTAATCTGGGCTAATTGCATCAGCAGCTGCTGCTACCTGTTGCACCACATTCGCAGGTAGGGGAACGTATCCTAACTCAGCCGCAACCTTTTGCCCTTGAGTCAAACCATACTCAATCATCGCTTCCATTGCTTGGGCTTTGGCTGCATTCGGATATTGCTTTTGACACTCTCCGGTCTAAAGACACGGAGATTCTTAAGACATTACGGTCTTAATATCCTTGTTACCAAGGTTCCCAGGCTCGCCACTTTTGTCACCAGGACGTAGCGATACGCCAGTTGCTCCACTT
>NZ_BLAY01000311.1 GCF_020521235.1 Microseira wollei NIES-4236
AGGAGCAAAGCAATGATTATTAATGACCTGAACTATTTGGAAGATGCCACCCAAGAAATCGTTGGTGGTCGTGGCACCAACATGAACAGCAACTACACGGTAACCAAGACCGTTACAGCTAGCGTTAGCGAAACCATCACCAAGACTTTAGACACCAACTTGGCTGGTTTAGAAGGAAACGTTGCTCAAGTGATTGCCACCGCTGATGCTCGTGAAGGTAACATCACCTTCACCAGTATCATCGCTGGTGCTCAAACCGAAGCTGACAGTTCTGAGTCTTTCGTTCAAATTGTTGCTGCTACCAAGTAATCGGTGCCACAGGATTAGTTTAAAGCTAAACCTAAATACCAAAGCCGGCAAGAGTGAGTAGGAAAACCCACACCGAGAGCAATTGTTTGTTGGGCGATCTTTTACTCTACTCTGCCTAGCAATAGATGATACAACTGGCTGAAAGCTTTACTTATAAACAGCTTTCAGCTCTGTTTTTAATTTTATATGTACTGTCTGATAGCATCTCTAAATAGGTCATTTATTAAGCGTTTTGTCTGTTTGGCAAACTTCACAAAATCCTCATAATCCTTAGCATAAAATTGAAGATTTAATCGTTGCATACTGCCAAATTGTTGTTATAATTGCACTATGGTAACACAAGGATGAAAAAATCCAAAAAAAAACGTGATGCCATGCTCAACCACTACAACTGAAGGTATGGGGTGGCAGCAAAAAGTCTGTCTAGAAATGGTGCGGAAAATCAACCGTTCGGGAAAGCTTCGCGAACAAGGTTGGAAGGTACCAAAGTAGCCGTAAAGCCTAGAAATGGGTGGAGGCAGGTAAGGCGTTTTGACTGCGCTTTCATCTTGAGTAAAATCAAGTCGAAATAAAGTGAAGCGACGTGGTTTCAAACCGTCGCGTAACAACGTCTCAAAATCAGGGTTTTTCAAAGCCCCCAGAAGTCAATCAGATTGGAAACTTGACAAACTTTAGGAGATCTAACGATATGCCTATCCAAATAGGAATTGATGGCAACAATATATTAACTGGACTGGAAGGAAACTTGAATCCCACTATCTCTACATCAACAGGGAGCAGGATAATGGGAACTGATGGAGACGACAGATTAACCGTACCTGGAGGAAACTCTAATCTTAGAGGCTACACCATCCTGGGTATTGGTGGCAGCGACGTTATGCTTGGTGGCGGCGGCAGAGACAGAATTGTAGCGGGATCAGGCAGTTCCAAACTGGATGGGGGCGACGGCGATGACCAGCTGTATGGTAGCTTCGGCAATGACACCCTGATTGGGGGCAACGGCAATGATATACTCTTTGGCGACTTCGGCGATGACTACCTGGATGGGGGCAACGGCAATGACCGCTTATTTGCGGGCTTTGGCGACGATCTAATGTTTGGCGGCGACGGCAACGATACAATGGATGGCAGCGTCGGCAGTGAAGTGATGTTTGGGGGCGCGGGTAATGACGTTCTTACTGGAGGTACTAACGGAGATCCCAAGAACGGTGAGATTTTCTTTAGGGACTATCTCGTTGGGGGTAGCGGCAGTGATAATCTGGATGGATTTGGCGGTGGTACAGGAAACACTGAGAGAGATGAATTAATTGGTGGTGGTGCGGTTGCAGCTGACGGTAGTGTCACAAGTATTGCTGGCGATGGCGTCAGAGACACATTTGTACTTGGGAATTCGAGTGGCGTTTATTACGCTGGCGGTGGGGTGAATGACTACGCTATTATTTTCGACTTCGAGGCTGGTATAGATCGGCTCCGGTTAAAGGATTTTGGGCCAGGGTTGCCGGTGCTGGGTTATACATTATCGCGGACTAGCGATACGACCAACGATGGTGTTACTGATACAGATTTGTTTGCTCAATTCTCCAATGGTTCTAAAGAATTAATTGCTGTTTTTAATGGCTCATTCAGCTTTTCCTCTGCAATTCTTGATTTCGTCTAAGAGTTTTTCAACCCAATACAGTTCAGTTAGGCTGGAATGGGATACACTGTAGGGGCGCGGCATCAGGAAGATTTTCTGCCTGTGGAAAAGATTTTCGATGCGGTGCCCCTACTGCTTAAAAATAATCAAATGCCCGGAGCGCCAAAGCGCCAAAATACTTGGGTTTTTCGATTGGTATACCATGAAAGAACGTCTAAAATTGCTGAAAAACAAGGAGTTAGGATAGTTCACAATAGCTGCCATCAAGGCTGAGGTTGAATTCTAGGAATAATTCTGTTCGAGAACGCCATTATAGCCATGAATACCGAAAACATTTCAGAATCTAACATTGAATCTCTGCTCGAAATCGCGGTGCAGAAGCATCAGTCAGGTGAATGGGATGAAGCCGAATCCCTATACAAACAGATATTAACACTTCTTCAAAGCGAATTAGCAAACCAATATCACCCGATAGCGCTGGGTAATTTAGCAAATATATTTGAAAAACAGGGCAAGTTAGACGCAGCGGTAGAGTATTACCAACAAGCTTTAAAGCTGAAACCTGACTCGGCTGAAGTTAATTACAATTTAGGAAATGTTCTGTACCAACAGGGCAAGTTAGATGCAGCCGTAGAGTGCTACCAGCAAGCTTTAAAAATTAAACCAGAAATTGCTCAGGCTCATAACAATTTGGGAAATGTCTTCCTGCAACAGGGCAAGTTGGATGCAGCCATAGAATCATACCAGCAAGCATTAAAGCTGAAACCTGACTATGCGCAGGCTCATCATAATTTGGGAAATGTCTTCCTGCAACAGGGCAAGTTAGATGCAGCCGTAGAATCATACCAGCAAGCATTAAACATTCAACCAAACTATGCGGCTTATCACAATTTGGGAAATGCACTCAAGCTACAAGGAAAGTTAGAGGCAGCGATAAAGTCCTACCAGCAATCTATCAGCCTCAACCCTAACTATGTCGAAGTTCATCAGAACTTGGGAAATACACTCTACGAACAGGGCAAGTTAGAAGCAGCCATAGAATCATACCAGCAAGCCTTAAGGCTCAATCCTGACTTTGCTCCAGCTAAATTTGGCATTGTCATCGGTCAACTGCCGATTATTTATTCAAGTTTTGAAGAAATAAATATCAAGCGAAATAACTATCAACAACGTCTTGAAGATTTAGCGCAAAGCTATAAGCTGACAAACCCCAAAGCTCTAGAAAAGGCAGTGGATGCTGTAGGTTCGTTACAGCCTTTTTATTTAGCTTATCAAGGTGGCAACGATCGAGATTTGCAGCAAATTTATGGGGAAACGATCGTTCAGATACTGTCGAGTCGCTATCCCCAATACAGCCAGCCTATTGCTCTGCCAGATTTAAAAGAAAATGAGAAAATTCGGGTAGGTTTTGTTTCGGGATTTTTTAGCAATCATTCTAATTGGTTAATTCCCATTAAGGGTTGGGTGGAAAACCTGGATAAAAATAAATTTGAATTATATGGTTATTACACAGGCTTAAAACAGGATAGAGAAACAGCCAAGGCAGCTCAAGCTTTTGGCAAATTTGTCCAAGGAAACCTGTCGGTAGAACAATGGTGTGAAGCGATCGCACAAGATAAGCTACACATCCTGATTTTTCCGGAATTCGGGATGGACCCGATGACAATTAAGTTGGGTTGTTTAAGACTAGCTTTGATTCAAATCACATCTTGGGGACACCCAAATACGAGTGGACTCCCGACGATTGATTTTTACTTGAGCAGTGACTTAATGGAACCAGAAAATGCTCAAGAACACTATACAGAAAAGTTAGTCAGATTGCCGAATTTATCGATTTATTACACGCCGTTGGCAATTCAACCGCAAGCAATCGGCAAAAAAGAAATTGGCATCGCCGAGGATGAAATCATGTTCTGGTGCTGTCAATCATTATTTAAGTATTTACCTCAACATGATGATGTATTTCCTCAAATTGCCAAGGAATTAGGGAAGTGCAAGTTTGTCTTTATTAAATATGACAAAGGCGAATATGTGACTGAGGTATTCCAGCAGCGTTTAAACCGTGCTTTTCAGGAATATGGGCTGAATTATCAAGAATACTGCATCTTTTTGCCTCGCATGGATGCCAAGACTTTTGCTGGGGTTACAGCAATCGCAGATGTGTTCCTGGATAGCATTGGTTGGTCTGGATGCAATTCTACACTGGAAGCGATCGCACACAATATACCAGTCATGACATTGCCAGGAGACTTGATGCGCGCACGCCATACAATGGCTATCCTCAAAATGATGGGGGTCTCAGAGACGATTGCTTCTAGTAAAGAAGATTATATAAAGATAGCAGTCCGTCTCGGTCAAAATCCTGAATATCGTCAACACATATCCCAGCAAATAGCCGCCAATCAGCACAAGTTATACTGCGATAAAGAATCGGTCAGATCTCTCGAGGCTTTTCTCCAAAATGCCGTCCAGAAAAAATCCGCAGGTAATTTAGATGCAGCGTTAGATTACGAGCAAAAAGCCTCAACAATCAAACCTGACTATGCTGAGGCTCATTACAGCTTAGGAAATGTACTCCTGCAACAGGGCAAGTTCGATGCAGCCGCAATATCTTACCAAAAAGCTTTAACAATCAAACCAGATTTCTTTGAGGTACATAACGATCTGGGAAATGTATTATTCCAACAGAGTAAATTAGACGCAGCCGCAGAATCTTACCAAAAAGCTTTGGCAATCAAACCAGATTTCGCTGAGGCACATAATAATCTGGGAAATGTATTTTTCCAACAGGAAAAATTAGAGGCGGCTGTAGAGTCTTACCAAAAAGCTTTAGAAATACAGCCTAACTTAGTTGACACTGTTTATAATTTGGGACAGGCGCTGGCGAAACAGCTAAAGTTAGAGGCGGCTGTGGAGTGTTACCGCAAAGCTTTAGAAATACAGCCTGACTATGTAGCAGCCAAATTTGGCATTTGTATGAATCAGTTGCCGATTATATATGCAAGTGATTCAGAAGTCAAGAGTAGGCGAGATAATTATCAACAAGAACTGCAAAAATTAGCTAAAAGCTATCAATTAGGAATTCCCCAAGAACTAGAAAAGGCGGCGGATGCTGTAGGGACAATACAGCCTTTTTATCTAGCTTATCAAGGGAAAAACGACCGAGATTTGCAGCAAACTTATGGGGAAACGATCGTTAAAATTATGGCGAATCGTTATCCCCAATGGAGTAAGCCAATTGCTCTCACAGAGTTAAAAGCCAACGAAAAAGTGCGTGTCGGGATTGTTTCAGGTTATTTTCGCCTGCATTCTAATTGGAAAATACCTATTAAAGGTTGGGTAGAAAACCTGGATAGGAGTGAGTTTGAATTATTTGGGTATTACACTAATGCCAAACAGGATCGGGAGACTTTCAAAGCGGCGAAAGTGTTTGACAAATTTATCCAAGGACCACTGCTGCTGGAACAATGGTGTGAATTAATTCAACAAGACAAGTTACACATTCTGATTTTTCCCGAATTTGGGATGAATCCGATGACAGTTAAACTGGGTTGTTTAAGACTGGCTCCGATTCAAATGACATCTTGGGGACACCCGGATACGAGTGGGCTACCAACGATTGACTATTACTTGAGCAGTGACTTAATGGAACCGGAAAATGCTCAAGAACACTATACAGAAAAGTTAGTCAGATTGCCCAATTTATCGATTCATTACACCCCATTGGCAGTGGAAGCGCCAGCAATCGGCAAACAAGCAATTGGCATCGCCGAGGATGAAATTATGTTCTGGTGCTGCCAATCTTTATTTAAGTATTTGCCGCAGGATGATGATGTGTTTCCGCTAATTGCTAAGGAGTTAGGTAAGTGTAAGTTTGTCTTTATTGAAGCGATACAAAGCAAATATATTAATGAAGTATTTCGCCAACGGTTAAGCCGTGCTTTTGAGGCATTCGGACTCAATTATCAAGACCACTGCATCTTTTTGCCTCGGTTAGATTCTAATATGTTCGCAGCGGCTACAGCGATGGCAGATGTGTTCCTGGATAGTCTTGGTTGGTCTGGATGCAATTCTACCCTGGAAGCGATCGCATACAACATTCCAGTCATGACATTGCCAGGAGAATTGATGCGAGGACGCCATACAATGGCTATCCTCAAAATGATGGGCATCTCAGAGACAATCGCTGCAACGAAAGAAGACTATGTGAAAATTGCGGTGCGTCTGGGACAAGATGCTCAATATCGTCAACACATCTCCCAGCAAATTGCCCAGAAAAAGCACCAATTATATGGCGACTTAAAACCTGTTAGAGCCTTAGAGGATTTTCTCTTAAAGCTCGTCAACAAACCCAGGAGATTTGGCGCAACAGAAGTAGCCCAAACTCTCCAATTGGCAGTTCAACATCAACGAGAAAATCGTTTAGCTCTTGCTGAACAACTATATCGTCAAGTACTAGAAAAACAACCTGACCACCCGGAAGCCTTGTACGGACTCGGCATGTTGATGCAACAGATGGGGCAACCCGAAACTGCCCAGCAGTTGCTTGTTGCAGCTTCCCAAGTGCAGCCGGATTCTGTCAAGATTTGGTTCAGTTTGGGCAATTTGCGTCAAG
>NZ_BLAY01000312.1 GCF_020521235.1 Microseira wollei NIES-4236
CCCAATACCAGCTGCTTGCCTGAGCTCTCAATCACCTGAAGGTACTGGGAAAAGCCGGGCAGTTTCAACTCGCCAGCCAGCTGGGGATTGGTCGGCTGCCTCAAGTCCAGCGTGAAAAACGGATCGATCTGCCTGAAGGTGACCATAAAGCCATAATCGTCCATCAAGCGAGCCGAGTGGATGGTTTCTCCCGGCGCTAGACCCTCAAGGCGACCCACAATGTCCAGCTTTTGGCCTTGCTGCTGCAATACGTACAGGTTGTTGGATGTGTTGTTGTTCCAAAAGGAGCCGGTGGTGCTGGCGACACGCACAAAGCCCTCGTGTTCATCCACCGAGAACTGGTTGAGTACCTGACCGGGCGCGTCCCCTGTGGCGACTAACGTAAGCGGGTTGAGATCCACCTTTAACAGCTGCGTCTGCGGGTTTGACCAATCCTGCCAATCCGTCCTTAACAAGTAGAGATTGTCGCGGGACATGTAAGCCTTATCCAGGTAGCTGGTAGGGATGCCCGTCGAGAAGTCGGGTCCCGGCTTGCCATCATCCACGTCGAAGACCGAGACGTTGGCCACCTGGTAGGGTTTGTCATCCAGCGGCTTGTAGATGTTAGTGGCTTGACTGAGCTGTCCTGAGCCCACTAGCCGTCCTTGGCCATCCACCGTGGTAAAGTCAGGCAGACCCAGCTTCAGCTCCTGACCTTGGATCCGCGCCAGGTATTGTTCTTTAGTTTCGTATTGGTAAGTGTATGTGTCCCAGGGGATAGGGGAAATGATTGGACTAATAGCTCGCTTGGACAGGTTAAAACCCTCGTTGGCAATTGGTTTGGTTTCAACTTTCGTTCCCGGCACTAGTTCCGGCTCCGGCAAGCCAAACCCAGCCTGCGTCACCACGTACACCTGGTCGTTGATGGCGCGCGACGTCAGCAAACTCCCTTCCAACTGCGATTTTTCCTCTATCTTCACCGACTTCGGGTCGGATACGTTGAACACCGTGACGTTGACCTTGGGACCAGAGAACGTGGGAATAGAGCCAGACGATGCCTTGGCGAACAGAAACTTCCAAGACCTGTCATTGGATATCACCGTCAGCCGGTTGCCCTGGAGGTAGGCTCCCTTGATGTTGCCCAGAGAGCTTAAATCTGTTTGCGAGGCAATGTTCAGCTGTTGCGAATTGCGCGCATCGACTATCGTTAAAGTCTGACCCACCACCTCGTAAATATACTTCCCGTCGGTTTCCACCAGGTCGGCCTCGTCCACCCCCTGCTCTTGGGTGTTCGTTGAGCTGGAATCGACCGATGCCGTTCCCCCTATCACCGTTGTGAAGCTATTTGAGTTTTTCGCATCCGCTGACGCTATCACCTGAGCGACGTTGCCCTCTAGCTGGCTCTGGTTAGATAACAGATTGACGGAGTCCGCCTGGGCCAAGATATCATCTGTCTTCTTCCCGAACAAACTCGAGTACTTCGTCAGCGCATCGTTGACTAAGTACGATTTTAATTCTGACTCGGATTTAAATTTCTCAATTGTTGGCGATTGACTGTCTGCAATCATATTCTTTCTCCTTGGGCTAATCCAGCTAGTTGTCTGGACAAAACTCTGGGTAGGTTTTGAGCCAATGTTTCTTAATATTTTGACTAGGTAAGAATCTAGGCTTCATAAGTCTAATTTGATTAGCCCAACCTGTGTTGCCAAAATGCCAGTTCATCGGCAGTTGCCCACAAAGGGGGCAACTGCCGGCTTTTCCCTTGTTTTTTCTAGAATCCAGCCTGGGGCTAGTGAATTTACATGACTACAAGTGCCAGCTGACCTCATCCCCATGTAGTTCAACCTTACCAAATCTTCAAATTCCGGGTCAAAGATGGAAAATTAAGCACCATAGTTGCCATTTATTCCCTGGGGAATTTTATCGCTTATCAACTGGGAAATTACAAAGACATTGGCGGAATTTTTTCCGGCAATATTCGCCAGCGCTTTCCTGAAAAAACTGGAGAAATTACCCTAGTGAAAGCAATAACCACCTCAACTCAGAATTATCGCTTAAATAATCGGCTTAATTTTCGCGTTCATGGGAGAGAAACTCTCGTGAATCGCCAAAAAGATTCACTAATTCCCGCCAGCAAGTATCCAGTCTTAAAACGGCAATTAATTGATATGAAGCGTCATCTCAAATCTTTAAAGGAAATACGCGATCTCTAGAAGAATGACTCCTAATATCGAATCCGTTTGCCAAGGAGCTGAATTATTTATCTCTCTTCGCTTCCTCTCGCTCAAGCTGTTTGATATCATGTCCGGTTAATTACTTGTAATAAAAACTTCGACCCGTCGGGAGCGTCCCCGCGTCTGGGAGTCAGCCCTAATTATAAGCGTTCAACCGGACATGATATGATTACCGGAAGCAGATAATTTGGCTGACAAGCAAAAATTATCTGCCTCCAATAAATGGCGACTAAAGTTCAATTTCCCTAACTCTTTTCCAAATGAGCGAACCGTAAGCTAGAGGTTGAATAGACGGAAAATTTCGGTATAATAAATAGTTAGCTGTATTCGCTTTGAGTAAGACACAGGACTACCTGAATGGCGATCGCAATGCCGACCTGAAATTTCCGATTACGACCTGGAACCATGCACCAGAGTTGAAGCTGAAGGTTCGTTTGAACCAAAGCACCAGTGAGGGCAACAGCAGCACTATTTCTTTTCCAACTTAACTGGAACGCCTAGTTTTGAGCGGAGTGTGATGGTTGCCCATAATACGATCTGAAAATCTGGTACTAGGGTTAGTTGGTATTTTTGAGCCATAGTTGCGATAATCAACACCATTTCCATTTCTGCAAAACTCTTACCGATGCAAATGCGTGGACCATTCCCAAAGGGTAAATATACTCCTCTAGGCAACCGCTTTTCTAAATCGTTAGCCCAGCGATCGGGATCAAATTTGTCTGGATCTTCAAAGTAACGCGGGTGTCGATGCATTGTCCATGCACTTATTAAAACTGTGCATCCTGCTGGTATTTTGTAACCACCAATTTCGTAATCTTGAATAGCTATACGAGGCATAACAGCTACAGGTGGATAAAGCCGCATTGCCTCCTTGATTACCGAGTTGGTGTAACACAAGTGCGGTATATCAGAAACTGAGGGATAGCGACCATCCAATACCTCTTTTAATTCAGTCAGTAACTTGGTTTGGACTTGTGGGTGTAGCGATAGCAGAATAAAAGTCCAAGACAAGACAACAGCTAGAGCTTCTTGTCCTGCAAACAATAAAGTCACTACTTCGTCTCGCAGTTGCTTATCGCTCATTTGACTATTATTATCTTCATCGCGAACTTGCATCAGCATTGAGAGCAAGTCGCCTGAATATTCACCACTTTGTCGTCGCTGCTGAATCAGAGAATAAATATATCTATCCATCTCTTCGAGAATACGTTCGTAACGCAGGTTCTGCGTTGCTAACTGCTGGTCATTAAATTCTTCTTGGTCTTTACTCTCAAACAATCTCGTAGATATTCCTAAAATGTAACCTATATCTTGAGCCTCTTCCTCAGTTAACTCATCGTTGAAGATTACTTTCCATATAATGTCTAAAGTTAGGCGCATCATGTCTGACTGAACGTTACGGATTTCACCATCTTGCCAACGATTGAGCAAGCGTTCAGTATAAGCTACTATAGTTTCACCATAGGTGGTAATGTGCTGATGGTAAAAGACTTGTTGAGTAATGCGTCGTTGATGAAGCCAGGATTCTCCCTCCTTCAGAAATATCCCTTCACCAAGTAGCCTTTGCAAGGCAGTACGCACATGCGGACCTCTAACAAACAGAGATCGATCTTTTGAAACTTGCTCGATATAGCTAGGACAGTTGAGTAATATAACTTGGTTTATACCGACTTGTAGCGGTACAACATCCCCATATTCACGAGAGCATTTGGTTAAAAAAGCCAATTTATCTTCGTTGAGGTTAGCCAGTGTATCAACTACGGATTCTCTCCCAGGTCCAGGTAAATTAAATACCTCTTGATTCATGCTCATAATTGATTAAGTATTCAACAATTCAGCATTTACTGGAGTCCAAGCTTTGGCATCTGGATATAGACTAGGAAAGATTGTATAATTTCCTTATTAATAAATCTAAAAAATCGATGGAATTTCGTTGACGGCTTGCACAATTTGACCACCTATTGAAATGTCATGAGCAATTAGAGCAATATGTTGATCGAGAAATTGCTCGTCATCATTCCAGATGTAGGGATAATGGGGTGAAGGAGGTTTTCCAACAACTTCTCGCACAGCCACATACAATTTTTTAGTAGCAGGTGATAAACACTCACTAGCATTGTAATGACCGGCAACCAAATAGGTTCTTAGATCAACTGCTTGGACTCCAAACATCAATGCCAGCGCCAGATATTGCTGAAAAAGTTCAATCGAACGACGAGCTAAATTTGCTGAATTAAATCCTTGGCTATTAATGTTCTGGTTGAACTGTTCAGCATGAGTCGGAAAGCGATCGACAATTGAGTTTCCATAAAAAGTCAACAGGGGCATGATGGAGTTTCCAGTGATTTGTAGCCCCTTGAGTCCCATATTAACTAGACGCTCAGTATTACCAACTAAAGAGGCGGAGAGTCCATTATTAAATTCGGGTGCTACTAAAAGGGCAATTTGTGTATCAAGGTGTTTAGCTAACAGCCCAATATAGTAGCGTAACTGGTCCATCGCCATTCCTACATATTGTCCGAGAAAATTGCCAGCGTGATAAATTGCTTGATTGGCAACATCAATCAATGGGTTATCGGTAACTGAATTAATTTCCACTTCTATTTGGCTATAAATATACTTGATTCCCTCCATAATGGGACCTATATACTGCGGCAAACAACGGAGTGAATAACGATCTTGAATCGGTTGGTTCCCCCGATAGTCATGAGAACCGTCTAATTCATTACGGATTAAGCTCGATCCTTGCAATAATTCCAACATGCAAGAAGCTGCCCAAATCTGACCAACTTGAGGTTTACACTGATGAATAAATGGGTGAAATGACTGATTTGTTCCATTCAAGCCCTGAATCAATAGTGCATGGATACCCATTGTCAATGCCAGCCCTGCTCGTGCATCATGTACAGAGTTACTTGCGATTCCTGTCATTACTGAAGTACCGTTCATCATAGCTAGCGCTTCTTTGGGCTGGAGTTGCAATGGTGGTAATCCCAGACGCTTTAGCGCTGTTAGAGCATCTATCTCTTCGCCATTAAAGTCAACTTTGTAACTGCTATCAACTCCAAACAATGCTCCCGTGATATAAGCCAGTGGTGTTAAATCACCACTAGCACCAATACTGCCAAACTCATATACGTAGGGAGTCACACCAGCATTTAAAAAAAACGCCATGCGTTGAATCACCTCAAGCCGAATACCAGACACTCCTTTCAAGTGAGAGTTAGCCCGCAAAAGTATTCCAGCTCGTACATCTGCTAGAGGTAACCTCTGTCCTGCACCAACCTTATGATATCGAACCAGATTGTTCTGTAATTGGCTTGCCAGTTCAGGTGAGATAACAACATTAGCCATTCCACCAAAACCACTGGTTACACCATATATTGGCTGACCAGCTGCCACTGCTTTGTTAATGTAATCGCAGGATGCTTGGACACCTTGCAAAATATCACTTTGATTGGTTATATCTACCTGTACACCATTGCGAGCGACCTGTGCAACCTGATCTATGGTTAAAAAACCACCTAAGCTAACTTTCACCTATTTTGCTCTCCTTGATTCAAACTTTTGTGTGGCAGAATGGGCGTTGCATAAATAGGGATAAATCGATATTTTTTACCCAGACACAAGACTAAATGATTAATTCTTTGCGTCTTTGGGTTACACAAAATTCATCCTATCAATCAGCAACGCCAAAGAATGAGTTTCTGCAACCTCGTGTATGGAGAATTTCTCAGACTATTCCTGTGTCGTTTTTAGTATAAGAAATGGCTAGATAGGTGCCCCCTCCGGATACATCAGTTGCTGCCGTTTCTCCCATAGTTTGGCTTCTGCGAGACAGATTTCTTCAATTTGTTGAACCACATCTTGAGAAACACCCAGTTTTGCTGCCATTTTGCTTACCTTTGCCCGTTCCGGGTCACTATATTCTCCATCAGCACTGCAAGCTTTAATAGCATCGTAAACAAGATAACGCCGTGAACCAGTTGCCTCTGGAGCATCACCAATCACCTGCTCGATATCTTCGTCAGCTTTGTAAGATTTGAGTTCCTCCACTAATGAGTCTGGTGCGCCAAAAGCAGATGCAAACCCAACGACCCAGTCTCTTTCTTCAGGGGCTAATGTACCGTCTCCATTGGCACAAATGAGAACCGACTTCAAGTAACCATCATAAGCTTCCATACTTGGAATTTTGCCAAAGTTGAGCCACACCCCGCTCTAAAGAGACGGGGATTCAGGCCAGGAATTAAAGTTAACTTTTCGCCCTTCAATAGCTATCTGGTTAACATTTCCTGACTGTGCCGAGAACCGCTCCGAGGGAGAATGA